>NZ_CEWOCJ010000013.1:0-70555 GCF_982512915.1 Flaviramulus sp.
TTATATTTTTGTTTTAAATTACTATAAGAAACATCATTTTTTAAAAATCTATAATAGCTTTTTAATATATTAAAAAAACCCAAAAGTGTGAGAGTACTTTTGGGTTAATAAAACACTGTTTTTATTTTTTAATTTATAGCAATCTTTTTAGTAATTGTTCCATTATCAAAATCAAGTTTTAAAATATAAATATTCGAAGCTAAAAAGTTAGTAGATAATGTATTAATTTTTCCTTTAGAAACTTCAGCACCAAAAATATTGTAAAGCGTATATTTTTCAAATTGAATAGTATCAGAATATATTATTTTAATTTCATTGGCACTTGTTATAACTTTTATGTTGTTATTAAATTCAAAATCTGAAGTACTTAATGCCGCATCTTCAGCTACCGAATTAAAGTTTATCCATAACGCACCAGGGTTTGTTACATAAACTCCTGTTGTGCCAACAGGTATGTGCAAATTAATGCCACTACGGTCTCCAGTAATATTGAAAGTATCATTTGTACCTGTAGTAATTGTTGGTGGTGTTGTTGCTAATGAAGTAACATCTGTTAATGGATTTGCAGCAAAAGCTATGGAGCCAATATTTGTAACACTACTAGGGAAAGTAATACTGGTTAAATTGTTATCTACAAAAGCACCAAATTCAATATTTGTAACATTATTACCTAGGGTAAGACTCGTTAAGGAATTTGTTACAAAAGCTTGAGAACCTATAGTAATTACACTATCCGGAATAGTTAAACTAGTTAGGTTATTAGTATTAAAAGCTGAAGTTCCAATATTAGTAACACCATTAGGAATTGAAACACTCGTTAACCCTTTGCTAAAAAAAGCACCATCTCCAATTTTTGTAACAGTATATGTTTCAGCAACATCTGTAATAGTAGCAGGAATGGTAACATTTGTTCCACTTACAGAATTATAGTTTGTAACCACAAGGTTATTAGTTGAAGTAATTATTTCAAATACCATTTTAAAACCTGTCCATAAAGCGCCAGAGTTTGTAACATAAGTATTTGTATTAGCATTTGGTATTATTAGATTAATATTACTTCGATCATTATTAAAAGAATCAATACTTCCTCCTGTCGTTATTGTTGGAGGTGTTGTAGCCAACGAAATAACGTCTGTTAATAATAGGTTATTTTGAAATGCAGATTCACCAATATTTGTTACACTAGCAGGAATAGTAATACTAGTCAAATCATTGGTGTTAAAAGCTAGATTTCCTATGGTGGTAACATTATTTCCAATAATCACATCTGTTAAGTCATTTCCTGCAAAAGCTAATTCACCTATACTCGTAACACTATTTGGTATCACTACATTGGTTAAGTTATTCTGAAGAAAAGCGTTAGCACCAATACTAGTAACTGAATTTGGTATAGTAACACTAGTAATATTATTATAACTAAAAACATGATCAGTCAAACTAGTAAGACTATTGCCAATAACTAAATTAGAAATAGCATTAGATGAAAAAGCATATGAACCTAAACTGGTAACACTATCTGGAATTGTAACACTAGTTAAACCACTAAAACGAAAAGCGTATACTGGTAACACTACTTCCTATAACCACACTAGTCATATTATTATTTTGAGAAAAAGAACCATCTCCAATACTAATAACGCTATCAGGTATTGTAACACTTGATAAATTATTAAATGCAAAAGCTGAATTACCTATACTAATTACACTGTTTCCTATAACCAAACTAGCTAAATTATTATTCTGAGCAAAAGCATTAGCACCAATGGTGGTAACGCTATTAGGAATTGTAACAGGAGTATTTATAGAATTATTAGAAAATGCACTTGCACCAATAGTAATAACACTATCAGGAATATCTACACTCGTTAGTTGATTGTTTAAAAAAGCATTATTTGCAATTGCTGTAACAGTATATGTTACAGAATTATAATTTACTGTGGCTGGAATATTTACCACAGAACCACCAGCTGTATCATAATCTGTGGCTTGAACGGTGTTATTTGTTGTTGATGTAATAGCATAGGTAACAAAATTATCTACAAACGTTTGCGAATAACCTATTGCAACTGTAAATAGAGTAATTAAAAAAAGTAATGTTTTTTTCATGATTATGGGTTTTATTAAATTATTAGATTAATAGGTTTTAAATAAAATAGCCACTCATAATTTAAATTATAAGTGGCTTTTAAATATTACTTAAAAACTTCTTACTGCTCTAACATACGAAGTATTTAACTTATTGTTAATACCTTGACTTCCACTTTGAAAAAACTGTATCCAAGCAACATTAGTATTACTAGTTGCTTGTGTAGATGACCAATAAAATATCGCAAACGAATTACCACCATTTGCTGTAGCTACAGTGTTTATTATTGGATTATTAATAAACATTTCATTTAGTTCATCTTTAGATGGTAAATACCAATCTGAGTAGCCATTTAATGTTAAATTATCACATAAACTTGCAGCATAATTACCAGCTCCTTGTGTATTGATAATAGCATTTGTGTTAGCTTGACCAGTTCCAATAGCTGTTGCATTCGCACCTGTAGCTTGATATTCTATACCATTACCCCATTGTATTTGTGCTCCGGAATTTAAATCACTTATGGTGCAAACTAATCCACCACCATTTCCATCTAGCCAAAAAATAACACCTCCATGGTTAAAATCTCCAATTTCATTAATATTATTAAGGTTTATAGTTAATGTCGTTGGATTTATAGCATCATCTGTGGTGATAGTAGCTGATACTGTTGTATTTGTTTCAAAGTCAAATAAAGCAGCGTTAGAGACAGTCAATTCTCCAGTATTTGCATTAATACTTACTGCTCCTGCTGGAGTTTGTGATGTTATACTAAAATTTAACGGTGTACCACCTGTAGTTTGAACCGTACCTATAGATTGACCATTTGATGGGTTTTCATCAATATTCAAATCTGAATTTTGAATGGTTATTTCATTTATATTAGTTAGGCTAATAGTAACAGTTGCTGGATTTACTGATTCACCATCTGAGATTGAAGCTGTTATTACTGGGTTTGTTTCAAAGTCAAATAAAGCAGCATCCGCAACGGTTAATTCACCTGTGGATGCATCTATACTTAAAGCACCTAAGGGTGTTTGTGTATATATGCTAAAATTCAAAATACTACTACCACTAGTTTGTATGGTACCCACACTTTGTCCGATAGTTGGATTTTCATCCATAGTTACTGATAAATCTTGAGTTGCTAATTCAATGTTTAAAAGGTTTATAGTTACATTGGCTGTATTTATAGCTCCTTCAGCTGAAACAGTTGCCACAAGTGTAGGGTTTCTTTCATAATCGAATAAAGCAGCTTCTAGAACAGTTAATTCACCTGTTGTTGCATCTATACTTAATGCCCCTTCTGGTGATTGAGAGGTAATGCTAAAAATTAATGATCCGCTTTCGCTAGATTGAATGGTTCCAATAACTTGACCAATAGATGGATTTTCATCAATGATTACTTCTAAGTCTTCAAGGCTTATCTGAATAGTTTCATCATCTTTATTACAAGCAGTAGTTGTAAGCAAAATTGAAAGCATTGATAAGTAGATTAATTTTAATGTTTTTTTCATGTTTTTAGATTTTTTGGGTTAAAAATTTGAAGCAAAATTATTTTAGTTTATCAATAAATTATTCTTAAAAAGAATGTTTGTGACCAACAGGGTATGAAATAGTGATAAACTATATTTTTGTTTTAATTATAAAATTCAGTTTTCAAAACCATCTTTAACCCCTCCTAAAACCTTACTGTAGAATAGTTTGTGACGAATTTGCTTATAATAGTGACGAACATAAAAAGCAATCTATTAGTCATAATTTAAATAATATTACATTTGTTAAAAACAATACTATTGAAATTACATAGTTACCTATTCGTTTTGTTTTTCACAGTTCAAATAAGTTATTCTCAAACGCATATTTACAAGCATTTTGGGGTAGATGATGGGTTACCTACCTCTGAAGTTTATGATACTTATCAAGACAAACAAGGTTATGTTTGGTTTGCTACAGATAAAGGTTTATCTCGATTTAATGGCTATGAATTTAAAAACTTCACAATACAAGATGGTTTACCTGATAACACTATATTAGATTTTTATCCTCAAGAAAACGGACAAGTATGGTGTTATGGCTACCAAAGCCAAAAGCTTTTTTATTTTAACGAAGTATTTGATGGTTTTAAAACCTACGCTTTTAATGATGTTTTAAAAACGCAACTAATTACAAAAAGCATTGTTAAAAGTGTTGTTTTTGATGGAAATGAAGATTTATATGTAGGCGGACATTACTTAAATGGTTTAATAAAAATTACTAACAAAGGTGATCTAGAGACTCAATTTGACTTAAATACAAATATTTTAAAACCAAAAGAAAAACACAATGTTGGTTTAGGTATAGAAACAAATAAAGGTGTCTTTTTTAATGTTTATGATAGTAACTATAAATCGAAAGAAAATATATTTATTTTTTTTCCTAACAACACTCCAACGTCTCGAGTTGACATTATATTCTTAAATGATAAACAAACTGTTTTTATAGATACCAAACTAGGTGTTCTATCAAAAAACGATGACATTAAATATTTTGAAACAGAGCAATATCCTATAGGTGTAAAACGAATTAACGACTCTTTATTTTTTGTAGGCTATTATAATAATGGTGCAGAAATAAGAGGAGCATCCGGACAAATTATTAAAAAATTCTTACCAAAAAAGTCTGTCACTGATTTTTTGATAGATGCAGAAGGTAGCTATTGGTTTACAACTTTAGATGAAGGTGTGTTTTACTTAAAAAACCCAAGCATAGAGGTTTATATGGAAGAGCATATGTCATCTTTAGTTAAGGATAATAACAATAAATTATACGCAGGATTAAATAATGGCAATATTGTCAGCATTTCAAAAATGAAAATAGACACCTTATATGAAGGGTTAAAAAATAGCAAAGCAACTGTTGAATTTGATAGAAAACATAACCATTTATATGGCTACAGTGACGGTTTATTCATTAATTACACGAAGCGGGAAAAGATGCCCGAAATGGATTTTATTACAAATATCCCTGAAGATATTGGAGACAACCAATTATTAGTCCCCAATAATAATTCATTTAGTGTAAAAGAAAATAATCAAATAAAGAAATATGACTTGAAATATAATGTTCATGACGTGTGTAGATATAAAGAAACCATTTTTATAGGCACTTCTTCCGGATTATTAGTTCAGAAAGATGGAGTTATTAAAACACATTATGAGTCATTAGATATTTTAAAGTATAGAATAGATGATTTAGATGTAAACACAAAAACCAATTCAATTTACATAGCCACTCAGGGCGCAGGTATTGTTGTTTATAAAGATGATAATTATTACAGCATAAATAAAGAAAATGAGCTAACTAACAATATTGTTAGCGAAGTACATATTGAAAATGATTCTGTTGTTTGGGCTTGCACCAACTCTGGCTTAAATAGGATTTCTTTTAAAACAAACAATATTTTTGATGTCACAACCATTACCAAAGAAGATGGTTTACTAAGTAACGACATTAATGATGTTGAGATTATTAACGATACTATTTGGGTGGCAACAAAAAAAGGTTTATGCTTTTTTAAGAAAGAATTTTTACTAGAAAAAAGAAAATCAAAAATTATATCACTCACATTAAAAGATATATCCGTAAACAATACTTCAATCAAGAGCGAACACAAAAAACTAAAACACAATCAAAATACTATAGATTTCACACTACAAGGAATTTCTCAAAGAAATACAAATAAAATTACTTATTTATACCGCTTAAAAGAAATAGATACTAATTGGACAACAACTAAAAATAGAAGTATTCATTTTACATCTTTATTACCAGGCAATTATACATTTGAGGCTAAAGCACAAATACTAAACTACGAAAATAATAACTTAATCACTTATTCATTTAAAATACTACCACCTTTCTGGAGAAGTTGGTGGTTTTACACTATTTGTGCACTCTTATTTATTGGTCTAATTTATTTGTTTTTTAAAATCCGTGTTTTAACATATAATAAAGATATAATAAGAGAGTTGATGCGATTGGCGATTAAACGATTAAAACGGAAAGAACAATTTTATAGTTTTAGATCTAATGGAGAAGATTTTAAAATTCCTACCCATCAAATTCAATATATTAATTCGCAAGGAAATTATTTAGACATCGTTACAGATAAAAAAACATATACTTTTCGCTGTAAAATAAATGATTTTGTTAAAACAACACCTGATAGTTTAGAATATTTAAGAGTGCATAGATCTTACATTATTAGAATAGACCAAGTTTCGAGTAAAGGCAAAAATTGGGTGGTTATTAAAGATCAAAAAATACCAGTAGGTGAAACTTATTTATATCAGTTAGAAAAAATACAATTTTAGGTAAACTAAATCTGTGTTGAAATTTAGTATTACTTTATCAATCACCTACTCTATTTTTTAAAACTAAAAATAAGTTATGACTGATTACAATTTGAATTTCAAAAACTTAAGCCTCCAAAAAAATACTTTCTATTTCTAGACTAAAGGATTCTTTGGTTTTATTTCCTATTAAGAAACCTATTTCTTCCATGGTATCACCAGAAAAATTAGGCATATCTAGTTTTTTACCCCTAAAAGTTGGGTAAAAATCATTTAAAGGAATTTTTATAGTTTCACATACTCCAGAAGTTTTAAAGGTTTTTACATAAGAATAACGATGCGATATATCATCTTTAATTCTGAACTGATAGCATTTTCCATCACCTTTTACTATTAAAACAAGATATTTAAACACTGAAATACCCCTTTTATTAGAGGTGTACTTAATTGAAGAAAAACCACCATAGTTATCGGTACTTACAAAACCTTTAAAAATGGTATTGCCGGTTTCACTACTACCTACATAACCCTCTGATAAACCACCCATAACACCATCATTTATAACTTGCCAATTGGTATTATCGGATAGGTTGCTTTTAGTATAAATAATAGATATGTCTTGTTTGTGCATATTTTCATTTAATGAGATTTAAAAGTATAAAAAAAAGAGCTATTTAATTTTAAATAACCCTTTTTTTGTAGTTTAATTTTGAATTTAATGTTATTGTAAATTCACTATATCTTTAGATAGTTTGATGTTTTTTTCTGCTACAAACATATCCCCTTCTTTATCTAATCTAAGCATACTTTGAACCGCTTTTGCACGACAAGCAAGAGTTAACTCTGGAATTAATGGATCGTTGTTAAAAAAGAAAGAACTTATTTCATATTCAGGTTTTCCTGGCTCTTTAATAACACGATGTATTTGTTTAAGTTCTTTAGAGCGTTCATATTTACCAGGTATAAACGTATATAACGTATAACGGCCATCATCATTCGTTTTTACCCAACCTCTGTGGTTAACATAACGCTTTTTAAGTTCATCTTTTTTTAAGTCGTAATCACCATTTTCATCAGGCTGACAAACATAAAGGATGACATCTTTAGCAGGTGTAACTCCATCTTCTTGATAAATAATACCTGTAATTTTTAATTTATTAGGTTTAGAATTAAAATCTGGAATTGTATCTGTGTTACTTAATTCAGTTTCTGAATAATCGTAAATAGCATGTCGTTTTTTATAATTGCTTGGGATTTTATCAAAAATAGAAGCGATTTCTTGAGCATTAATGATATTAAAATTATTGGTAAAGTAGGAAATTAATAGAATGGCGATTATTTTTCTCATGGGGTATTTTTTTTAATCATTTCAAAATTAATTAACTACACCCATAGTCCTTAATAAATTCGTTTTAACAGATGAATTCTTCGTTGAATAGATAAAACACACTAATAATAATGCTAATCAAAAAAATAGATTTCAATAAGGTTATTAACAAATGTTTAGAAGATATTCACTAAAAACTCATTATTACTTGATAATAATGAGTTAAAATCATATTTTATCTATAATTATTTAAAAATAAACCATAAATTAGAACCAACATTCTAATCAAATCAAACTATTATTGATTTTAACTAACCACAAAAAATTAAAAAAAATGAATACCTCACAAATTAGCAGAAGAAATTGGTTAAAAAAGGGTGCATTAACTATGGCTGGTATGGCTATGATTCCTCAAGATTTTTGGGCAAATGCAGTTGAACAAGCTCAATTAGAAAACCGTACGTTTATTTTTAAAACATCAAATACTTTTAATGAGTTTACACCTCCAATATTTGAAGAACCAAAATTAAAAGCTATTCTTAGAGCAAACGAGAATCCATACGGACCACCACCATTAGCAGCTAAAGCTTTTCAAGATGCTGTTTTTTCTGGTAATCGTTATGCTTGGGGGACTTTAAATAATTTAATAGAAATGATTTCTGAAAAGGAAAATGTGAAACCTGAGCAAATATTGATGGCTCCCGGTTCTTCTGATATTTTAGAGAAAGTAGCTATGGTATTTTTTCAAAAAGGTGGTGATGTTATAAGTGCAGATCCAAGTTACATGTCGTTAATGAATGTTTCAGAATCTGTTGGTGGAAAATGGAAATCTTATAAACTATTAAGTGATTCTCAACACGATTTGGACGCCATGGAGGCTGGAATTGACCAAAACACAAAACTCATATATATATGCAATCCAAATAACCCAACAGGATCAATAACTGATGCAAAAAAATTAAAAGATTTTTGTAGTAGAGTTTCAGAAAAAGTTCCTGTTTTTATTGATGAAGCTTATATTGAGCTTTCTACTAATGGTATTAGTGATAGTATGGTAAGTTTAGTTAGTGAAGGTAAAAATGTTATGGTTGCGCGTACGTTCTCAAAAATACATGGTATGGCAGGTTTACGTATTGGATATCTTGTTGGAAAAGAAGAAACCTTAAAAAGAATTAATGATATTACTCGTGGTGGTATGGGTATTACTGGCCCTTCTATAATGGCTGCTACTACCAGTCTTAAAGGAGAAGACTTTTTAACCATGTCTAAAACTAAGATAGCTGAAGCTAGGTCTTATACTAAAGCTTATTTAGATGCTAAAGGTTACGCCTCTTTACCATCAGAAACTAATTTTATAATTTTTGAAATTCCAATGGATGGAAAAGCTTTTTTAGAAAAAATTTATAACAAGCAAGTTGGCGTTAGAGCTTTTAATTTTTGGGATAAAAATTGGTGTAGAGTGAGTATGGGTACTATGGAAGAAATGAAGCTATTTACCAATGCTATGGATGAAATTTTTGCTTAATGGCGGATGGTTTTGTAAAAGCACTTTCATTTATTTTATTTATTGTTATTGGTATTTTACTCAAACGGAAATTCACTTCCAATGATGAAGTAAATGGTCTAAAAAAAATTATTTTACTACTTGCCTTACCATCTACAATATTTATTGCTCTATTAAAAATAAAAATAGATTTTAATTTATTTTTATTGCCATTAATAGCGTTAGGGTTTAACGTCTTTTTATACCTAGTCACACCAATAATTTTAGTGGTTTTAGGTATAACAGAAAAATCTCAAATTAATACAGCAAAACTTTTAATACCCTCTTTAGCTCCTGGTTTATCTTGTTTCCCTTTTATTCTTGAATTTTTAGGTGAAGATTATTTAGCTAAGGCTGCTATGGCAGATTTGGGTAATAAATTTTTTGTTTTATTCATTCTATATTTAATAGCCATAAAATGGTATTATAATAATCAATCTATAAGTAAAAAACCTATAGAAACAAGAATAACATCTTTAGGTAAAACCATGCTTTTTGAGCCTGTAAACTTATTTATAATTACAGCTTTAGTGCTAGTTTTTTTTGGAATGAAACTTAATAATTTACCAACATTTGCTCAAGAGATTTTAAATAGATTAAGTTATATTATGACGCCTTTAGTGCTTATTTTTATTGGTTTATCTGTTAAAATTAAAACAAAACAGTTTTCTAAAATATTTTCAATGCTCATGCTCAGAGCTTCATTAACTATTTTAGTAATTACAACAATTGCCACAGTTTTTAAATTAGGTATAAAAAATGATATATTATTTTATATTGTTTTTGCATTAAGTGCATGTAGTTTTTGGCCATTTGCCCATATTTGTAATGTCGCAGAGAAGGAAGCTCATGCAGTTAAAAATAAAACAACATTTAATATGGATTTTGCATTAGCAATATTGGCTTTATCACTACCAATATCTGTAATTATTATCTTAACTATTTTATCTGCTCGAAATACCTTTTCAGATACTAATAATTTGTTATTACTTGGAGTATTATTGTTTTTCTTAGGAATTCTGATACCATTATATGAGTGGTCTAAAAAAGGAGCTCAAATTAAAGATAGATTTAAAAACGCGAAGTAAATATAAATTAGTTTTTTACCTAAAAAATCAAATAAACTTTTAAGTAGAATACCATGAAAAAGTCCAGTATTTTTAATGCTAGACTTTTTTTTTATGAATTTTGTAAACTAAAATCTAAATATAAACTAAACCTATTTAGTTTTAAAAGTGTTGTGTAATAATTCTAATAAAGCTTCCCAGGACTTTGCATCCGCTTCCTCATTATACTCCAATGGTAAATTAAATTTTTCACCTAAAGCTGTTGCTCCCTTACTTGTGTATGCATGTTTTGCTCCTTGGTAAGAAATATATTGGTAATCTGCATGGATACTATCCATTTCTTTTTTAAAGTTAACTATAGATTCTGGAGACACAAACGGGTCATCAGCACCATTTGCTACTAATACCTTCGCTTTCAATTTATTGTTTGGCATTATAGGTAATTGTACACCACTATGAAAAGCAGCTACAGCATCTAAATCTTCACCTGCATTTGCCATCGTTAAAACCACGCTTCCGCCAAAGCAATATCCAATGGCTGCAATTTTAGTACTATCAACAGATGGGTTATTTTTTAAAACTTGTAGCGCAGCATCAAAACGTGCTTTTGCTACATCGATATTTTTCATAACCATTCCAGAAAATTTACCTGCATCTTGTGGGTGTAAGGCTTGTTTACCATCTCCATACATATCAATAGCTATAGCTGTATAACCTAATTCCGCAAGCATATTAGCACGTTCTCTAGTGTAATCATTATGTCCCCACCATTCGTGAACAACAATAATTCCGGGTCTTTTGGTAGTTATATTCTTATCATAAGCTACATACCCCTTCATTTGAGTAGTGTCTGTACTATAAGTAACCTCTAATCCTTCTACATTTATTTCTTGAGTTATGACATTTTCTACTTTTTCTTTTGGTTGTTTTTTACATGATACTAGAAAAGTTAATATCGTTAGAATTAGTATGATGCCATTGTTAAATTTGAATTGTGTTTTCATAGTTATTTTTATATTTAGTTACTTGAGAATTTTATCGATTGCTTGAATCCAATCGTCACTATTGCTATGATTTGTATGAAATGCTAAACTACCATTACCATAAGGTGCATAAATATTGGGATCGGTTGTTGAAAAGAATCCTATGGTTGGAGTTAAACTGGCACTAGCCAAATGCATTACCCCATTATCTGCTGCTATAAAGATAGCTGTATTTCTTATGATAGCGCCCATTTCTCTAATATCTTTACTGTAAAAATTAGGTGCTTTAAAACCAATTTTAGATATGTTTTCAATTGGAAGCATTTCTATAATATTATAATTTGGATATTCTTTTAATAAACGCGCATAAAAAGTTTCCCACCAGATTTCAGAATAACACTTGTCTCCGGTCGCATTTGTATATAAACAAATGGTTTGTTTATCATTTTTTGTAATGCTATCTAATATTTTTTTTCCTTCTGCTATTTCAATTTCTTCTAATTTAATATTTAGAGTAGGTGTGTCAGAGATATTTTTATCAAAACCAAATTTTTCTAAATACTGTCTTAAATTAAATACCGGGAATTTTGAAATATGTTTATAAGCTAAGTTATCAAATTGAGTTTCATCTTCAAGATCTCCAAAAACTTTAAACTTAGCCCGACTTAATTGAGTTAGTAATCTTCCAGATGAAGAGTTTTTATCACCATTAATAACCAAATCGTAACTTGTACTTTTAATTGAAAACCAGTCTTTTACATATTTGAACAAATGATTAAATGGCTTTTTAGGAAGTTGAATTATTTTATTTACTTCTTTGTAGTTTTGAAATACCGAATTTGCAACACCACCTTTTACAAAAAGATCAATTTTACAATCAGGAAATATGTTAATTACTTCTTGAACTACGGGTGTTAATAATAGTTGATTCCCTAAACGATGATTAGGTCTAATTATTAATACCTTTTTTATATCAGGCTTTTTAGAAGCATCAATTATTGGATTTTTATAGGATTTTCCAATATTTTTTGTAATGCTATGCATTACGCGTCTTCTTATATTGTTTATGTTTTTAGGGATCTTCATAGATGCTTCAAAATTAAAAATTTTTAGCTTTTATTGTCTCTTTATATAGTATATTCAAAACTAGTCCTATTATAATAAGAGCAATCCCAAAAACACTCCAAATAGTATAAATTTCTGCAAAAATAAAAACACCAAATAAAACTGTGAAAATTACTTCTAAGTATTTTAATGGAGCTACTTGATTTGTTGATGCTGATTGAAATGCCTTTGTCATAAATAATTGTCCAAAATACCCAAAAATTCCTAGGCTAAAAAGTAAGTACCATTCTTTGCCTATTGGATTTACCCAATTATTAATTGATAATAAACCACCAACTATGGTTGCTATTACCATAAAATAATTAACAACAACAACAGGATGATCTCTCTTCCCTATTTTGCTTATCAATATATATACTAATCCACTAAAAATTGAAGAAACAAAAACCAATATCAAACCATAACTACTTATTTTAATATCAAAACCCTTAATGATTAAAACACCAGAAAAAGCAATAGCAAAGAAAAACCATTGCCAAATTTTAATAGTTTCTTTTAAAATAAATACTGCAAAAATAGCGGCAAAAATAGGTGCCATGTATCGTAAGGAAACGGCTGTTCCAATTGGAAGATATTTAGTAGACATGAAAAAAAAGGTCATTGATGTAACGCCGACTAATCCTCTTAATATCAATAACTTTTTTTGATTTCCAAGAATAGGAATTTTGTTTTTTAAAAGAAATCCAAAGGTAAAAAATAAGGAGCCAAAAGATCTAAAAAAAACAATTTGATACGCATTAATATGAACAAGTTGTTTTACTACTCCATTCATACAAGCAAATGCTATAGTGCTAATAAGCATAAATTTTAAAGGTGCTTTAACGTCCAAAAGGTCTGATTTTAATTTTACGTTTTGTAGTAATAAAATAAACACCAGTTAATAAAATAGTAGCAGCTATTATGGTTTGCAAACTAATTACTTCATCTAAAACATACCAACCTAGTACGATTGCGATTACTGGGTTTACATATGCAGAAGTAGATACTTTTTCAGGTGAAACCATTTTTAGTAAATAATTAAACGAAGTAAACGCTACAACACTTCCGAAAAGAGCCAAAAGAATCATAGACCAAGCAACAGGCTCACTCCATTCTGATGGTGAAATCCAACTTTCACCCAAAACCATACTTGTTATTATTAAAAGTATCCCAGATGTTATCATTTGATAAGCAGCGCTAACAAAATAATTTTTAGGTAAATCTGCTTTAGATACAAAAACACTACCATAGCTCCAACTTAAAACACATGTCAAAATCATAAACATACCTAGTAATGTGCCTTCTTGTGTTACTAATTCTCGCTGACTTACTAAGATATACATACCAATGACGCCAAAAATAACTCCAATTATAGAGCTTGTTTGCATTTTTTTTCCATCAATAAGTTTCATTAATAATAAAACAAAAAGAGGCTGTGTTGACGCCTCTAAAGCACCAAAACCACTATCAACATATTTTAGTGCCCAAACAAAAACGCCATTCCCATAAACTAAAAATAATACACCAGCAATTGTACAGTTTAAAAATTGTTTCCTAGTAATAGCTAGGTTTAGTTTTAAAAATTTAGCAATTATAAAAATAATAATACCAGCTGTTAAAAATCGTAAGGAGGCTAAAAAAAAAGGTGGTAATTCAGTTACTGCAACTTTATTAAGTAGGTATGTAGAGCCCCAAATAACATAAATGGCAAAAAAAGCGATAATGATAAATACAGTCTTCTTAGAAATTGCCATAATTAGAGACATAGTAAAACAGGTTTTGTTTAATGTATAACCTTATATTTATTTAAACAATCTTTCAAAGTTTCTGAATCATATACCTCAGAAACAATCGAATTATCTAGTTGTAATCTTTCTCCAGTAGCGCCTTTTTTGTCGTATTCAAATCTATTAACCACGTATCTTATAACTTCTTTTCTAGCTATATCGCGCTCATTCCCGTTAATAACTATCCAAGGAGCTAGTGGTTTTCCTGTTTTTTTAAACATAGCCTCTTTATACTTAGTGAAATCTTCCCATTTAGATTGAGCCTCTACATCTACACTACTTAATTTCCATTGTTTTAATGGATTGTGAACACGGTCTTCTAAACGCCTTTTTTGTTCTTCAGAATTTATTGAAAACCAAAATTTAAATAAATGAATTCCATCCTCAACCAAGAGTTTTTCCAATTGTACAACTTGCTTATTGAATAAATTATATTGTTTTTTTGTGCAAAAACCCATGACAGGTTCAACAACAGACCTGTTATACCAACTTCTATCAAAAAGAACTATTTCTCCAGGACCAGGAAAATGTTCAATATACCTTTGAAAATACCATTGTCCAGATTCTTTCTCTGTAGGCTTAGAAAGGGCTACAACTTTAAAGAGGCGTGGGTTTAAAAAACGGATGAAACGCATAATAGCTCCTCCTTTTCCAGCAGTATCTCTACCCTCAAATAAAATAAGTACGCGTTGGTTTGTTTCTTTTATATGCTGTTGTAATCTTACTAATTCAGTTTGTAGATTTATATATTCTTCATCCTCTTCTAAACTATGTAAACTCATAACTAAGATGATTTGAAATAAAAAATCGTATTAGATTTTTTTAACTCTAACAGCATTCATGCCTTTAGCGCCACGTTCTAATTCGTAAGTAACTTTATCGTTTTCTTCAATAGTTTCTAGAATACCGCTAACATGAACAAAATATTTTTCTTGGTTGATGCTATCTAATATAAAGCCAAAACCTTTAGAGTGATCAAAGAAGGATACTTTTCCTTCTTTAGCAGTTGGCTCCTCTTCTTCTCTATCTTCTTTTTTGGGAATCCCTAATTCGATGCTATCTGCTTCTATTTTTTCGCGTAATGAAGGATCTGGTGGAGTATCGGTTAAATTTCCATTGAAATCTACATATGCAAATTGAATACCTTGAGGGTTATCTTTAGCTTCAGCTTTTCTAGCTTCTTTCTTTTTTTGCTTATCTTCTCTCTTTTTTAAACGTTTCTTTTCTTTTTCGATTTTGTTAAAGGTAACTTGTGATTTTGCCATAGTTTATAACGTATACTTGATGTACACTGCAGATTTATTTTTTGAATTTTCAGATGTAAAGATACGCCTTATTTTAAGGATGGAGTAATATTATAGCAGTAAAATACTAAGTTGTATTAATCTTCTGGTGGATATCCGTGAATTTCCTCAAAAAGGGTGTCAAAATTTGCTCTTAAATACGCATTCAATTTTTTTCTGTATTCCCCTTTTAACCATTCTACAAAATTGAAAGTACTTTTACTAATACATTTTGTATATCTTGCTATTCTGAAATCAATGTCGTCTCCTAGCATTTTAGCCAAAGCTAAAGCATCATAAACATCCTCACTGTTTTCAGTGCAAATTTTAGCATGCTGCTCGATAGATCGTTCTAAAACTACTTTTGAAGACTCCCCATTTCTAATAGAATCTACATAAGTTTTTTGTATGTCGAAATGAACGTTTTTAGACTTAGAAAATTCAGCACGAAGCTCATCAGGCATTTCATATCTAAAATTACTTTCTAAATCTTCATCGCTTAAAATAGAATCTAAATAATAATTAGGAGATTTAAATATACGTTGCCAATCTAAATCATCTCCCCATGGTCCAAATCTGTGAAAATTATTACCCAAATCAACAACTGTAAATGTTTTTTTATCCTTTAAAATTCGTGAGCCACGTCCAATCATTTGGTAATATAGGGTTAATGATTTTGTAGCTCTATTTAATATAATGCTATCTACAGTAGGTTCATCAAAACCAGTAGTTAAAATACTCACTGATGTTAATATGGCATCTGGTGTTTTTTTAAACCATTTTAAAATTAAAGCACGCTCTTTTTTTGTGTTAGTATTATCTAAATGTGCTACTGGATAACCTGCTCGTCTAAACGTGTCATAAACATGTAAAGACGTATTTATACCATTATTAAAAATAAGGGTTTTTTTATTTTTACAACGTTCTTCATAAGCTTGTAAAAGCTTAGTTAGCATATCGTTATCTGTATATAAGTCTTCTGATGATTTAACAGTGTAATCACCATTGGCACCCACTACTAATGATGTTAAACCCACATTATAAGTATACATTTCTGCACGTGCTAAAAAACCATTTTCAATAAGAGATTCTATGCTTTCACCTACAATTAATTCATCATAATTATCAGTCATTGGCAACTCAATACTAGAGCTTAATGGTGTTGCAGTAACGCCCAAAATAAATGATTGACTAAAAAATTTAAATAATTTTGTAAAGGAATTATAATGCGCTTCATCAATAATTACCAAACCAATATCAGAAATATCTAGTTTGTCATCATTTAATCTATTATTTAAAGTTTCAACCATTGCCACAAAACAGCTATAGTTAGATTGATCACTTAAATCTGCTTTACTATCAATTACTTTATTTACAACACCAAATTCTGTAAGCATGTTTGAGGTTTGTTTACACAACTCAATACGATGCGTCATAACCAAAACTTTCTTTTTATGATGTTTTAAGTATTGCCTTACTATTTCAGAAAAAATAACTGTTTTTCCTCCACCTGTTGGCAATTGGTAAAGTAAATGATAATCGTCTGGAGATTCTTCAAATGCCTTAAAAATTTTATCAATAGCCCCTTTTTGGTAACTATATAAATTTTTCCCTTCGTTTCTTTCTTCTAATTCAACAGCAGATGCTTTGGACATACTTTCAATTTTGTGACGTGCAAAAATAACATCTTTAAAGGGTTTAACTAGCATAATTGATACAAAAATTATTAGGTGATATTAACAAAGGGAATTGATGCTTGTATTTTTTGATTATAGCTTTACAAATTATTCATATTTTTACATAAAATAAACATCTATATCCATGCAAATTAATGAGAATTCAGAAAATTTAAACTACACCGCAAATCCAGAAAGATATAAATCTATGACCTACAAAAGAACTGGTAAAAGTGGTGTTTTACTTCCAGCTATCTCATTGGGATTGTGGCATAACTTTGGTTTTGTAGATGACATTAATAATGGTAGAGATATTTTAAGAACAGCTTTTGATCTAGGTATTGTGCATATAGATTTAGCTAATAATTATGGACCACCACCTGGATCGGCTGAGGAAAATTTTGGAACGATTCTGAAATCAGATTTTAAATCACATAGAGATGAGCTGTTTATAGCATCTAAAGCGGGTTATGGAATGTGGGACGGACCATACGGTGAGTGGGGCTCTAGAAAATATTTAATTTCTAGTTTAGACCAAAGTTTAAAACGAATGGGGCTTGAATATGTTGATATTTTTTATCATCATAGGCCAGATCCAAATACACCTTTAGAGGAAACTATGGGCGCATTGGCCGATATAGTTAGACAAGGAAAGGCTTTATATGTTGGTATTTCTAATTATCAACCAAAAGAAACTAAAAAAGCAGCAGAGATATTGAGACAGCTGAATGTACCTTTTATTTTACACCAAGCCAGATACTCCATGTTTGATAGATGGGTTGAAGATGGCTTATTAGATACTTTAGATGAAAATGGTTTAAGCTGTATTGCTTTTTCTCCTCTAGCACAAGGTTTATTAACAGACAGATATTTAAATGGTATTCCTCAAAATTCTCGTGCAGGTGGAGAGTCTGTTTTTTTAAATAAAAATTCAGTGGATTCTAATATTGAGAAAATTCAAAAATTGAATGAGATTGCGAAAAATCGTAGTCAAAAATTATCTCAAATGGCTATTTCTTGGATTTTAAGACAAAAACAAGTAGCTTCCGTTTTAGTTGGTGCTAGCTCATCAGAACAATTAAAAGACAATGTAAAGGCGTTAGATAATTTGAGTTTTTCTAAAGAGGAATTAATTGAAATAGAAAATATTATTGCTTAAATTTTTATAAACTTTTTTATGATTTTAATACCAAATTCATTTTCAATTGAAATAAAATAAATTCCCTGAGAGAGTTTTTCAACGTCTATTGAATTGTTATTTTATAATTCATAATTAGAACTATACAACTTGCCATTAATATCAAAAATTTTAATTTTAGACTTAGCTAAATTGAAAAATGATGATATAAGTATTTCATTTTTTACAGGGTTAGGATAAATAATTAATTCTAACTTATTATTTGGATTTTTCGCTGATAAAGAATTTAAAAAATATGTAGCATAATCTCCAAAATTATTAATAATAATTAACGTTTTTGGCTGACTTGATGTTTCATCTAATACTTGATAAGTGAAGGTTCTACCAAACGAATAATAATTATAAAAATTATTATATTTTGGAATTAATGAAAAGTATGGTTCCATTTCTTCTTTACAACCACCCAATGTTACATTAATAGTGGAAAAAGTAATTGTTGAACTGTCAGAATCTATGATAATTTCACCTGAAGCAGTATCACAGACGGCAGTACTAAAACTTTTTATATTTTGACTTTGATAGGAAAAAGATGCTATGATTGTTCGTCCAAAACCTGAAATAAGTTGCAGATGGTTTTCAGAACCAATGTTTAAATCAATTAAACTCCAATCACCATAATCTAAATCTAAAGTTTAGGAAAAAACACTAAAACTAAATGCTACAAGTAAAAATAAATTTAACGTGAACTTCATGAAATGAAGAAAAAAAGATATAAAAATAACATTACAAAGTTATTCCTTAACCACAATAATGGTTGCTTTAACACCAGTGGCTAAATTCCATTGATTGTGTGATACAATAAAACCATTATCATCAATCACCTGAAATTCTGCGGTATTGGGTCCTGATTCACCTTGGTTAAGCGCTACAAAATCTATTTTATTAAAACCTGGTTTTAAATCTAATTTAAATCCACTATAACCACCGGTTAAAAAAACTCTAGCATGAATGATATCATCATTAACTCTCACTTGAATATAATCTCCATCAACATAACCATGATCTCGGTATACTATATTTACAAATTTAGCATTGCTTTTAAAATCACCTAAAAACTGATCGGTTTTACTGCCGTTTCTCTGCTCGATTTCTTCAGGAGATAACTTTAAATTTTCTATGTTTCTATTTATTTTTTTTTCGTAAAGTTCTCCAGGGTTTCCAAATCGCTCTTCAGGAAACATTGAAAACTCTTTTTTGGGTAATTCCAAATTAGGTGAAACATTTGGTCTATTAAAACCAAAAGCTTTATTTTCAATTGGTTTTGATGGTTTTAAAATTATAGTTTCAGACGAATCTTTTTTACTCTCAACGACTGGTATAGCAACAGATTTCTTTTTACTATCTATTTGTGCATTCATAGACAGTGATATAATAATTAAAAAAAAACTAACAATAAATGTTTTCATCAAAATTATATTTTACCTAAATTATTTAAGCTTAGATATTTCAAAGATATTTTTTTATCTAAAACCAAACAAACCATTATTAATATTTAATATTGGTTTAACAATAATCATTCCTAAAATAATAGTTACAAATTTATAATACTGTTTTATCTATTTATTTGTTGTTTAAATGTTAAATATTGTTAATTTATTACTTTGTTATGCATAGTACTGTAACAAATAATATTTTTGATCGTCTATATAGTATAAATATATTATTAATCAAAAAACAAACAATCATGAGAACTTTAAACAACAATCATTTATCAGGAACTTTAAGCGGTACAAAAAGTAGCAAGTGGAATAGCAAAAGACGTTATAGATAATAGCGTCTTTTTAAACTTTAACTTTCATCAATCAAAAATGAACACAATAAATAAAATATCAAGACATTTTAATAACCTAACACAAGAAAATTTATTTAATAATAATCGTGTTATCAATTTTAATAATTCAAATAATGTTATTTGGAAAGGCTCCAAGCGTTATGCTCACTAATTTTTAATATCGTATGGTATTGTTTTTGTGATTGTAGTTTCTGTTAAACATTTAAACTATAATCATGAGACATTCAAAATTAGTACCAGATGTAAACGCAGGTTCTATGGCAGACATTGCGTTTTTATTACTCATCTTTTTTCTTGTAACAGCAACCATTTCTTCAGATGAAGGCATCAATAGAGTGCTTCCAAAAGATTGCTCAACTGGGGAATGTGATGCTAAAATTTCAGAACGTAATATTTTAAGAATTATTATTAATGGAAACAATGAAGTTATGATTGATAATAATATGGTTGCTATTGAAAATTTAAAAGAAATTACTAAAAAATTTCTTAGATAATAATGGTGATGGTAGTTGCAGTTATTGCAACGGATACAAACTTTCAAATGCATCTGATAATCCAAAAGAAGCGGTTGTTTCATTACAAAATGACAAAAAAACAAATTACAAAACCTATATTGCTCTTCAAAATGAATTGACAAAAGCTTATTACGAATTACGAAATACGTATAGTTTAAATTTTATTAAGAAACCATCAGACAAATTATCTACTTCAGAGTTGAAACTAGTAAGAGAGAGGCTTATCCAATCAAGCTTTCAGAAGCAGAAACTAAAAAATATTAATCATTTTTAAGAATACCATAATCGATGCAAACCCTCCTTCTACCCCAATTTTTTGCAGCTTTTACATCTATACCCATGTAAATATCGATTCTGTTTTTCCAACGAGCATGCATTTTATCTTTTATAAAATATATCCCTTCAAGACCTTCAATCTTTACAGGGATATTATGCTTTAGTCCTTTTCTTAATAAATCTCTTGAAACTGCTATATATTTTAAACCAGGTTTTAAACTATCTCCAAAAGCAGTTATATGTGGATTAGAATCTGTTTGATAGGCAAGTGAATTATAGGCTGTGGCAGTAACAGTCATAGAATTCCATAAATAGGTTTCCTCAAACAATTCATTATGATTTTTACAATTAAAAGAAAATAATAAAACAAGACACATAAGAATCCTCAAAACAACTAATTTTAATATTTTATTGAATAAAAGCATTTTTAAAATCAATAAGATAATAATTCGTTTAAAACTCTTTCAAATCTGTTTTTGGGTAAATATTGAGTTTCTAATTGGTTTGAAAAGGGAATTGGTGTTTCTAAACTAGCAACTCGTTTTACAGGAGCGTCTAGATATTCAAAACAATGCTCCATAATAAGTGCAGAAATATCACTTGCAATACCACCAAATAAGGAATCTTCATGTAAAATAATGGCGCGTCCAGTTTTTTTAACAGAATTAAATATAGTTTCTGTATCCAATGGTTGAAGGGTTCTTAAATCTATTAAATCAGCTAAAATATCAGAATTTCTATCTAAAGTTTCCAGTGCCCAATGGACTGCGGCACCATAACTGATGATTGTAACTTGACTACCCTTTTTTATAACAGAAGCCTTACCAAAAGGTAAAGTATAGTAATCAATTGGAACTTCCTGTCGGATACTTCGATATAAACCTTTATGCTCAAAAAACAACACAGGGTTGGGATCATTAATTGAAGTAGCTAGTAATCCTTTTGCATCATACGGAAATGCTGGATAAACTACTTTTAATCCTGGTGTTTTAGTAAACCATGCTTCGTTAGTTTGTGAATGAAATGGTCCTGCAGACACACCACCACCACAAGGCATTCGAATTACAACATCGGCATTTTGATTCCATCTGTAATGAGATTTTGCTAAATAATTAACTACTGGATTAAATCCAGAAGTAACAAAATCAGCAAACTGCATTTCTACAATGCTTTTAATACCAGATATTGATAATCCCATAGCTGCTTCAATAATAGCAGATTCGCAAATAGGAGTATTTCTAATGCGTTCTTTACCAAATAATTCTATAAAACCTTCTGTTATTTTAAAAGCACCTCCATATTCCGCTATATCTTGTCCCATAATAACTAAATCTTTATGGCGTTCCATATTTTGTTTTAAACTTTCAGAAATAGCATCAATAAAACGGATTTCTTTAGAGTTTGATTTTGAAATAACTTCTTGATATTCAAATTTTTGGTAAACATCATTTAACTCTAAACTTTCATTTGAAACAATAGCGTCTTCATTAAAAGCAACATCTAAATGTTCGTTTATTTCGTTAACAATTTGTTCTTTTATTTTTATATCGTCGTCTTCAGTTAAGAATGATTCGCTTTTTAAAAACCTTTGATAATTTTCAATAGGATCTTTTTCTGCCCAAGTTTCCATTAATTCTTTTGGAACATATTTAGTGCCACTAGCCTCTTCATGACCTCGCATTCTAAAGGTTATAAATTCTAATAAAACTGGTCTAGGATTTGTTCTTAAACTTTCAGCGAAATGTTTAACTTTATTATAAACATCTAAAATATTATTACCGTCAATGATATGAGATTCCATACCATATCCCAATCCTTTATCAGCAATATTTTTACAATTGTATTGCTCATTTGTAGGTGTTGATAAACCATATCCATTATTTTCAACGCAAAATAGAACAGGTAAATCCCAAACGGACGCTATATTTAAAGCTTCATGAAAATCGCCTTCACTAGTTCCACCTTCACCAGTAAAAACAGCTGTAACTTGATTTTTACTTTTTAATTTAGAAGCTAGAGCTATACCATCTGCTACACCTAGTTGCGGACCTAAATGAGAAATCATACCAACAATTTTATATTGTTGTGTACCAAAATGAAACGATCTATCTCTGCCTTTTGTAAAACCCGATGCTTTGCCCTGCCACTGTCCAAATAATCTGTAAAACGGAATTTTTCTGGTTGTAAAAACGCCTAAATTTCTATGCATTGGTAAAACATATTCTTCATCGTTTAATGCCATGGTAACTCCAACAGAAATAGCTTCTTGTCCAATACCGGAAAACCATTTACTAATCTTTCCTTGTCTTAAAAGCACGAGCATTTTTTCTTCTATTAATCTTGGTTTAAGCATGTTTATATACAACTGTATCAAAACATTTTTTTCAAGCTTTTCAGTATTATATTTCATATTAATAGAAGTTATTATCTTTATTTAGAATAATATAGTTTTGGTAATTTCAAATATACCATAAATGGAAATATCTATAAAAAAGTAATACATTAAACTTTACAATGTTTTTGTACATTTGTGGTTAGTTTATATTTTTAAATATCTTCTTATGAACAGTATTCCGAGTGTTAATTTAAAAGACTTTACTTCCCATAACCCAGAAATAAAGCAAAAATTTGTTGATGCTATTGGTAAAGCTTATGAAGAAATTGGTTTTGTAGCTTTAAAAGGGCATTTTTTAGATGATACTTTAGTTGATAATTTATACAAAGAAGTCAAAAATTTTTTTGATTTACCAACTGAAACTAAGCAGAAATACGAAATACCAGGAATTGGCGGTCAACGCGGTTATGTATCCTTTGGTAAAGAAAGTGCTAAAGGTAAAAAGGAAGGGGATTTAAAAGAGTTTTGGCATTTTGGTCAATATGTTGAAAATGATAATGAACTAAAAGTTGAATATCCTGACAATGTTATAGTTGAAGAGCTTTCTGAATTTAATAAAATTGGTAAAGAAGCATACCAAATGCTTGAAAAAACTGCTAAATATGTTTTAAGAGCTTTAGCTTTGTATCTAGGTTTAGAAGAAACATATTTTGATAATTACATACATAATGGAAATTCTATTTTAAGACCGATACACTATCCTCCTATTACAGAAGAGCCAAAAGAAGCCGTTAGAGCTGCTGCACATGGTGATATTAATTTAATCACTTTGCTAATGGGCGCTCAAGGTAAAGGTTTACAAGTTCAAAACCATCATGGGGAATGGATTGATGCCATTGCTGAGTCAGATGAATTAATGATTAATGTTGGTGATATGTTATCAAGACATACCAACAACAAACTAAAATCTACTATTCACAGGGTTACAAATCCTCCTAAAGAGCTTTGGGAAACTTCAAGATATTCTATTCCTTTTTTCATGCATCCTGTAAGTAGTATGGATTTAAATGTTTTAGAGGAATGTATTGATGAAAATAATCCCAAAGCTTTTGATGATATTACTGCTGGTGAATTTTTAACAGAACGCTTAATAGAATTAGGTCTTATTAAAAAGTAATTTGATGGATTTACAAGACCAATTAAAGAATTTATTTCCTAATCATATTTCTTTAGAACACCCTTCAAACGATAAAGAAACAACAGATATTTGGTTGCAAGATGATCCTATTATCTGCAAATACGAAAAACGAAAAGGGAAACCCATAACCATTCTTGAGGGTTATAATGGGGCTCCAGAAGATTTTAAAATTTTATCAAAAGAAATTAAAACCAAACTTAGTGTTGGCGGTAGTTTTAAAGATGATAAAATAATTATTCAAGGTGATTACCGAGATAAAATAATGCATATTTTAAAAGAAAAAGGCTTTAATGTTAAGCGTGTTGGGGGATAATTTTATGAGTAAACAACCACTTCATATTACAAACGGATCTGTTTTAACTAATATTTTAAATGACTTAAACGTTGAAGGCTATAAACTCACATGGCAAGAAATGCTTTGTGAAGGTCCAACTATTGAGGCTGTTTACTCAAACGATTTTTTAAATTTAAGACAATCTTTTTTTGATACATTTTATGATATTGATTTAGATGGAAAAAAAATCAAAAAAGAGTTAAAAAAATTAGATAGTACTGATGATTATTCTGAGATAGTTTTGTGGTTTGAATACGATTTATTCTGTCATATCAACATGGTTGCAGTTATTAGCTTAATTCAACAAAAAAAAATAGATTTACCGATATACTTAGTCTGTAGTGGTAGAGTTGAAGGAAGTAAAAGCTTAAAAAGTTTATCAGAATTATCAACAGGAGAATTATTAAAACATTACAAGAAAAAAGTACTACTTAATGAAGAAGATATAAATATAGCATCTTCTGTTTGGGGCATTTATTGTGGTATTGATCATAATTTATTAAAACCATTTATAGTAAAACCTTCATCCTATAAATACTTAAGTAATTGCTTAAAAGCGCATCTAGAAAGATTCCCAGATTCAACAGATGGATTAAATATTCTAGAAAAAAATATATTGGAGATAATTAACAAAGAAACTATTTCAACTAAACACCATTTATTAGGTTATGCACTCAATTACCAAGGATTTTATGGTTTTGGTGATATGCAATTATCAAGAATAATAGACGATTTAAGTATTTTTTATACCGTTGATAAAAATAGAATACTCCTTAATAGAAAAGGCCACGAAGCTTTGATTGGGCATCATAATTTTTCAATTGAAATTAATAATAATATGGCTTTTGGAGGTGTTAATAAGTATGATTTTCAATTTAGCAAATCAAAAAACCAATTAATAAAGTCTATTTTAAATGCTAATTAAACAATCGGAACTTATTTTAAATCCTGATGGCAGTGTTTATCACTTAAACTTAAAGCCTGAAAATGTTGCTGCTACTATTATTTTTGTTGGAGACCAAGATCGGGTAGAAAAAATTACCAAATATTTTGATTCGATTGAATGTACTATTCAAAAAAGAGAATTTAAAACTCAAACAGGCAGGTATAAAGGAAAACGAATAAGTGTTATTTCAACTGGAATTGGTCCAGATAATATCGATATTGTTTTAAATGAATTAGATGCGCTTTTTAATATCGATTTAAAAACAAGACAAGTTAAAGAAACACTCAGAAGTATCGATATTATTAGAATTGGCACCTCAGGATCCTTGCAAAAAGATATTCCTGTAGACTCATTTGTATTAAGTGAATATAGTTTAGACTTAAATGGTTTACTTCATTCATATAAAAATGAACATATTAGTAATCCTGAAATAGAAAACGCTTTTATTCTTCAAACTAATTGGTCTCAAAACAAATCAAAACCATTAATTATAAAAGCCAGCAATAAATTAAAAAAATCTTTTAAAAGCGATAAAACACATTTAGGTTTAACTGCTACCGCAGGAGGTTTTTATGGCCCACAAGGTCGTGTTTTAAGATTAGAGATTCAAGATCCAGAATTAAACCAGAAAATGGATAGTTTTAATTTTAAAGGGATAAAAATTACTAATTTAGAGATGGAAACATCTGCTATATATGGACTTTACAAATTATTAGGTCATCATGCACTTTCATTAAATGCAATTATTGCCAATAGAGCAGATGGAACTTTTAGTAAAAAACCTTCTCAAGTTGTTAGAGATTTAATAATTTATACCTTAAATAAAATTGTAGAACAAACCGATTGATTTAATGATTAAAATTAATATTGGCGGTGTACCAGAACACTTTAACTTAGCATGGTACTTAACACTAAAAGATGGAGAATATAAAGAAAATGGGATTAATTTACGCTGGATTGATTATCCAGATGGTACTGGTGCTATGTGTAAAGCATTAAGGAATAAAGATATCGATCTAGCTGTTATTTTAACGGAAGGGATTATTAAGGATATTATTGATGGTAACCCTAGTAAAATTGTACAAACATTTGTAGAAACACCATTAGTATGGGGTATACATGTTGCAAAAGATTCGCCATATAAAACTGTAAAAGACTTAAAGGGAAGAAAAGCTGCAATTAGCAGATATGGCTCAGGATCTCATTTAATGGCTTTCATTAATGCAGAGAATAATAATTGGGACTTAAAAAATGATTTAGATTTTGAAGTAATTAAAGATTTAGATGGCGCTGTTAAAGGTTTAACAGAAGGTGCTGCAGATTATTTTTTATGGGAAAAATTCACAACAAAACCCCTGGTTGATGATGGTGTTTTTAGACGCATTGGCAACTGCCCTTCTCCATGGCCTTGTTTTGTAATCGCTGTTAGAGAAGATTTTATTGATTCTAATAAAGAAGAATTGGAAACTATTTTAAATATTATTAATAATACAACTGTTGAATTTAAAGATATTCCAAGTATAGATAAAACAATTGCAAACCGTTATAAACAAAAGCTTGATGATGTTCAGCAATGGTTAAGCATAACAGAATGGTCTCAATCTCTAATTGATAAAACAACAGTAATGAAAACCCAAAAAGAATTGTTCGCTTTAGAAATTATTCCAGAAATAGTTTCTTATGAAAAGCTAACTCATAAACTATAAATGTTAAACTTTTAAAAAAATCAATTTGTATAATTCTATATTCATATTTTTAAAAAATTTTAAGACAAAATGAAAAAAATACTACTTCCAATATTAGCAATTGCTTTAATAGCTTGCAAACAAGAGCCAAAAGATTACGCTACGCTATCGGGAAAAATAACAAATAAAAACAGTGATTCTATAGTCGTTAGAACCCAAACATTTTCTAAAACTATTAAAGTAAATGAAGATGGGACCTTTAAAGATACTTTAAAGGTAGAAACTGGTATTCATACCCTTTATGATGGTGTTGAAGCCACTTCTGTATTTCTTAAAAATGGGTTTGATTTAAATATTTCTCTTAACGCAAAAGAGTTTGATGAATCCATTATTTTTGAAGGTTTTGGAGCAGAACACAGTAAGTTTTTAGCTGAAAATTCATTACTTCAAGAAGAACTTCTAGATTTAGATGTATTAAGTAACCTTGATATGACTGGATTGGAGAATGAATTAAATAGTATTGATGTCAAATTAACTCAATTTTATAATACTAACACACAAGTTGACACCTCTATAACCAATAGCTTAAAAAACAGCATTAAGCCCATGTTATCAGCTTATAAAAATTATTTAGCTGAAGGTATTATTCTTAAAACCGAACTTCCAAAAGGGTCAATATCACCAATTTTTGACAATTATGAGAATTTTAAAGGTGGAACTACATCACTGAGTGATTTAAAAGGAACATATGTATACGTTGATGTTTGGGCTACTTGGTGTGGACCCTGTATTGCTGAAATTCCATCATTAAAGAAATTAGAAAAAGATTTTCATGGAAAAAATATTCAATTTGTAAGTCTTTCTGTTGATGACGGTAGAGGATACAGAGCAGCTTCAAAAGAGGAAGCTAGAGTTTTAGCAAAAGAAGGATGGAAAAAAATGATAACAGAAGAAAAACTTGGCGGGATTCAAATACTTGCACCAGATGGATGGCAATCTAAATTTATAAGAGATTATAAAATAAATGGGATTCCTAGATTTATATTAATTGATCCTAATGGAAATATTGTAACTCCTGATGCACCAAGACCTTCAAGCACAAGTATTATCGAATTATTTGAAGAGTTAGATATTTAAAATATTTTTTCAAAACTTAATTAATTAATAATTTACCAGTTTATTATTAATTTTTATTAAATTTTAGTATTTTTCAAGAAAAATTTAAAAAAAATTGCAATGTTAAAAAACTACTTTAAAATTAAATTATGTGTTTTTTTATTCACATTTATTTTTTCATTCGGATTTTCTCAAACACCTAATGAAATCAAAAAGACTACTAAAAATTACAATAAAAGTAAATTATTTGAATTGGAAAGGTCTTTAAAAAACTCTTTTAATCAAGAATATTCTGATGCAGTTCGCTTAGCTAATCAAAACAATTGGCCTATTATTTATTCGGAAGGAACTACTGTTTATCAAATAAAAACGGTAATTAATGGTAAGCCTATTTATATAAGCTCTGATAATGTTGATGCAGCAATATCTACAAGAACAAACTATTTACACAATGGAGGTGGTTTAGGTCTAGATTTAGAAGGGCAAAACATGAATGTACACATTTGGGAAGTTGGAGGAGTTGCTCCAGTAAATCATAACGAATTTGATGGTGTTGGAGGAACTGATAGAGTTTCAATTGGCGATGGCACAACAGCAATAGAACCTCATGCTGGACATGTTACTGGAACCATAGTAGCATCTGGTTTAGATCCTTTAGCAAAAGGAATGGCTCCTCAAGCTAGTGCTGTGGTTTATGATACTACTAATAGATTAGCAGAAATAACTAATGCTGCAACAAATGGACTTTTATTATCAAATCATTCATATGGTATTCCCGCGGAAAGCCTTAAAGATGATCTTAGTTGGATAATGGGTGCTTACACTCAAGATTCTAAAAATTTAGATGACATCATGTTCAATGCTCCTTATTATCTATACGTTGGTTCCGCTGGTAATTCTGGAAATGATAATACTTCAAATTCCAATCCTTTAGGTGGCAATTCTGATTATGATAAATTATCATCAGAAAAAACTTCAAAGAATAGCTTAATTATTGCAAATGGACAAGATGCTACAATAAATCCTGATGGAACTCTTAATAGTGTCCTAAGAAATCTAAGTAGTTCAGAAGGGCCAACTGACGATTTAAGAATTAAGCCGGACATTATGGGGAACGGAACTGGAGTTTATTCTTCAACCGTTGTTTCAACAGGACGTTTTACAATTCATGAATATGCAACTTTCTCAGGTACATCTATGTCTGCACCTAATGTATGCGGTTCATTGTTGCTATTACAACAACATCATAATAATATTAATGGGTCATTTATGAAAGCTGCAACCTTAAAGGGTTTAGCTTTACATACTGCTGATGATGTTAATGGCTTAGGACCAGATGCAAACACTGGTTGGGGTTTATTAAATACTAAACTTGCAGCTGAAACTATAACTGATAATGGATTTTCATCTTTAGTTTCTGAGGAAACATTAGTAGAAGGAGAGTCTTTTTCAATTGATGTTGTTTCTGATGGCACTAATCCTTTGTTAGCTTCTATATCATGGACTGATAGAGGGGGGCAATTAAATCCAACTGGTGCTGTAAACGATGGAATAATATATTTTAATGATGATACGCCTGCTTTAGTAAACGATTTAGATATCAGAGTAACACAAACATCAAATACTTACACACCTTGGAAATTAACAGGTGTAGATACAAATGCTCAAGGAGATAATTTTGTTGACCCATACGAGCGAGTAGATATTTCTGGTGCTGCTGGTACATATACAATCACTGTAACACACAAAGGAAGTTTAGTAGGCGGTTCTCAAGATTTTTCATTAATTGTTACGGGTGTTACTTCTAATTTTAATTTTAATACAGCTACATCAGAGCAAACTATTTGCACTCCAAGTAATGCTTCTTATACCTTTGATTATCTTGAAACTGGTGGTGCAGCCACAAACTTTTCATTATTAAATGTTCCTGCAGGTGCATCAACAAATATAAGTCCTAATTCATTAAATGCTAACGGATCATTTGATGTGACTTTTAGTAATTTAACAAATGTTCTCGCAGATACATATGAGATAAGCGTGATTGGTAATGACGGTAGTGAAACTAAAAGTAAAAAAATTAAACTAAGAGTATTAAAACCTGATTTCACAAATTACCCTCAAGCATTAAGTTCTCCAAATAATGGAGCTACCGGAATGCCAAATTCTCTAACTTTATCATGGTCTGAAAACACCAATGCTGAAAGTTATTTAGTTCAAGTGTCTACTAACCCCTCTTTTTCTTCTATTGATTTTTCAAGTACAGAAACAGATCTAGACTTTGAACTTACAGGATTAAACAGTGAAACTGTTTATTATTGGAGAGTTCGACCAGATAACAATTGTAGTAATGGTGATTTTTCTCAAATTTATAGTTTCCAAGTCGGTGCTTTAAACTGTGGAAATGTTTATAGTGCATCCGATTTTAGTGATGCAAATATACTTACCACTGCTGGTGATTTAGCTTCCGTGCCGGTTACTGTATCAACTGGAGGATCAATTATAAATTCAATTGAAACTAGTTTTGAAATCAATCACACTTGGGTTAATGATATTAATATTACCCTTGAAGGCCCTAATTCCATTGGAAATACTCAGGTCCTTTTATTTGATAGTTCATGTACAACTGATACAGGTGGTAGTAGTACGAATCCTGGAGATGGTGATAATTTTAATGTTACTTATTCAGATCTAGGTTCCCCATTATTTTGTGATGATATAAATGTTCCAAGTATTTCTGGAACCATTTTACCTATTGAAAGTCTTTCTGCTTATAGTGGTTTAGCAGCTGATGGAGTTTGGACTCTTAGAATTAGTGACCCTAATAACGGTGACGGTGGAGATATAATTGCTTTTAGTATAAATGTTTGTACTGTGGATGATATAGCTTCAATTCCAACTTTGGTTAATAACGGTTTTAATGCTCCTCTAAATGCTACTTATACATTTTCATCTTCGGATATCGAGGCAACATCTGATTCTGAAACTGCAACTCAACAAATCTATACTATTGTAGAATTACCTAATATAGGTACACTTGAGAAAAATGCTGTACCTCTTAATGTTGGTGATTCATTTACCCAAGATGATATAAATACTGCAAAAATATCTTACAAAAATATTCAAACAGCAGCTTATAACGACTCATTTAAAGTAGATATTAAGAACGCTGCAAATGGATGGCTAGCTAATCAGATTGTTTCTATGGATAATGCGCTTTCATTAAAAGAATTAAACACCTATAATGTTAATATTTGGCCTAATCCAACTAACGAAAATATTAATGTTCAATTGGAAAATTTAATTTCTAACAATGATGTATCAATTAGCTTATATGATATTAGAGGTAGAATTATAAAAAATTATAAATACGAGGTTAACGCAACTAGTTTAACAAAATCAATTGAAGTGAATGATGTTATAAATGGTGTATATTTATTAGAAATTAAACAAGGAAACAAAAAAACTACTCATAAAATTATTATTAATAATTAAACAAGAACTAGTATAAATTAAAAAGCCGCCTAACAGCGGCTTTTTTTATGCGTTTTCGGAAGCACCTTCTTCTATAGGTTCTTCTTGTTGTTTAAACAAATCTAAATAAGCTTTACCTATATATTCAATAACATGTGTTGCGATTAAACTTTGATATCCAAAATCTTCTACAGCTATATCAGCAGCTTTACCATGCAAATAAACACCAAAAATACTCGCAACTAAATGATTATAACCTTGAGAAATTAATCCAGTGATAATACCAGTTAAAACATCTCCGCTTCCTGCAGTTGACAAACCTGGATTACCGGTAGTATTTACATATAATTTATCTTCAAAAACAGTGATGGTGTTAGCGCCTTTAATTATTAAAACTAGATTATGTTTTTTGGAAAATGTTTTTGCTTTTTTAAGTTTATCAAAATCATTTTTCCATACACCTATCAAACGTTCTAATTCTTTTGGGTGTGGCGTTAAAACGCATTGTTCTGGTAATAATTTTAATAATCCGTTATTTTTTGATAAAATATTTATGCCATCCGCATCAACTATCAAAGGTTTTTTATTGGTTTTCAAAAAATCTTCAAATGCGTCAATAGTTTTAATATCTGTCCCTGCTCCCATCCCAAAAGCAATAACCGCTGGCTCAATATCAAATTTTATGAACGTAATGTGCTCTTCATTTTCATCAGTAATCACCATGGCTTCAGGAAATGATGCTTGTAAAGCATGATAACCACAACTAGGAATATATGCAGTAACTAAACCAGCACCAGAAAATAAAGCCGCTTTACTTGATAGTGTAACTGCTCCAATTTTCCCATAACTGCCACCAATTATCAAACTGTGCCCAAATTGCCTTTTATGAGAAAATTTTTCTCGAGGAATATAATTAGGAAGTACTTCGTGTTTTCCTATCAATTCTATTTCTGTTTGTGTGGCATATAAATAATCTTTATCTAAACTAATATCCAAAACTTCCCACTGCAAGGTATATTTCGCTGTTTCAGGTAAAAAGAAAATCAATTTTGGAGATGCAAAACTTAAGGTATAACTCGCATAAACGGCAGCGTCTTTATCTTCTAAGTTTTTGTCTGTATACAATCCAGATGGAATATCGATAGATAAAGTAAAAGCCTTTGATGTTTTAAAATGAATAAATAAGTCTTTAACCCAATCAACAACTGGTCTATTTAAACCAATACCAAAAACAGCATCTACAATAATATCATCCTGTTTTATTTCAGGAAAATCATCTTTACATTTTAATAGCGTAGGCCATTTTTTTGTAACATTCTTAATCCGATCATAATTAATTAAAAAATCTTTTGAGCGTTTATCACCACAATTAACGATATAAGTATTTACATTATAGCCATCTAAAATTAAATGTCTTGCTAATACCAAACCATCGCCCCCATTATTACCAATACCACAAAAAACATATATGGGTACTTGAGCACCTTGAATACGTAGATGCATCCAATTAAAAATTTGGGTGCCTGCACGTTCCATTAAATCAGTAGAAGTTATTTTTTGACGTTCTGAAGTTAACTTGTCGCCTTCATAAATTTGTTCTTTTGAAAAAATTTTCATTTGTTTAATTATTGATTTTTCAATTCTTGAATGTATTCATTAGATATCTTAAAAGAAATTTACTTCAATATAAGAATACGTCAAAAAAAAATATTTAGTTTTTTTATTAGGTTAAAAGTAATACTTTTGAATTGTATATTTATTGACAAAATGAATCATTTAAACCAAAATATGTCTCTAATCATTACTTTTTTATTAAAGTTAATTACTTCTATTTTTGGTACTACTATAAATACTACAACCCTTTGGGGTTATTAATTATATATTCTTCAGGCTACTTTTGTAATTTTAAAAATTACATTTTTTCAATTATTTCTTTTAATTATCAATATATTAAAACATGAAGGTTTTAAAGTTTGGTGGGACTTCTGTGGGTTCTTCAAAAAACATAAATACTGTTATTAAAATTTTAGAAGATTATTCTAAGATAGATTCATTGATTTGCGTTGTTTCTGCGGTTGGTGGTATTACAGATAAATTACTTTTAGCTGGAAATCAAGCTAAAAATAAACAGAAGGCATATTCTGAATCGTTCGATATTATTAAAGATATTCATTTAAATATCATTAACGAACTAAATTCTAATGATGCTAATAACATTATCGGTTTTGTTGGTGAAAAATTAAATGAATTAAAAAACTTATTAGATGGTATTTATTTGATTAATGAATTATCACCAAAAACATCAGATAAATTAGTAAGTTTTGGTGAGATTTTATCTTCTTTCATCATAGCAGAAACTGTGAAAAATCGAGGCTTATTTGCAAATCGAAAAAACACTCAAGAACTTATTATTACAAATTCTAACTTTAGCAAAGCAGAAGTTAATTATAGTATTACCAATAAAAATATTCAAGATTATTTTAAGACAACCTCTGAAAAAATAACAATTTTACCAGGTTTTGTATCCAAATCTACTACAGGAGAACAAACCACTTTAGGTCGCGGTGGCTCCGATTTTACAGCGGCAATTGTGGCCGCAGCCTTAAAAGTGGAGCAATTAGAAATTTGGACAGATGTTAGTGGTATGTTTACTACCAACCCGAAATTGGTTAAACAAGCCTACCCTATTGATAAAATATCGTATCAAGAAGCGATGGAACTATCGCATTTTGGTGCTAAAGTTTTATATCCACCAACGGTACAACCTGTGTTAAATTTAAATATTCCTATACATATTAAAAATACATTAGAACCAGAATCTGTTGGTACAATCATTTCAAATGATGAAACAAATTCTATTAACCCTGTAAAGGGTATTAGTAATATTTCAAACATTTCGCTTTTAACCTTGCAGGGAAGCGGTATGGTTGGTATTCCAGGGTTTTCTAAACGATTATTTGAAACTTTATCACAGGAAAAAATCAATGTTATTTTAATAACGCAAGCCTCTTCAGAACATTCTATTTGTTTAGGAATTGATGATCAAGATGCTGAAAAAGCTAAATTAGCTATTGATACCACTTTTGAAAACGAAATTGCAGTACATAAAATAGACCCAATTATTGTTGAAAATGGCCTTTCTATTATTGCACTAGTAGGTGATAATATGAAAAATCATCAAGGTATTAGTGGTAAAATGTTTAGCACTTTAGGCAAAAACAATATAAATATTAGAGCGATAGCGCAAGGTGCTTCAGAAAAAAATATCTCAGCAGTTATTTTAGAAAAAGATGTTAAAAAAGCTCTCAATACACTTCATGAACAATTTTTTGAATCTAAAACGAAACAACTCAATGTATTTATTACTGGAGTTGGTAATGTTGGAGAGCGTTTAGTCGAGCAAATTAAACAACAACGAAAGTATTTAAAAGAAAACTTAAAAATTAATCTTCGTGTTGCTGGGTTATCAAATTCCAGAACTATGATTTTTAATGAAGAAGGCATCGATTTAAATTCTTGGAAAGATCAATTAGCTAAAGGTGAAAAAGCAACTTTAGAAGACTTTTTCGAAAACACAAAAGCTTTAAATTTACGCAATAGTATTTTTGTTGATGTTACGGCTAATGCCGAGGTTGCTAATTTATATGCTAATTATTTAAGACAAAGTATTGGTGTGGTTGCTTGTAATAAAATTGCGTGTTCTAGCGATCTAGATAATTACAAATTGTTAAAGCGTTTATCGTTAAAATATAATGCGCCATTTTTATTTGAAACTAATGTTGGTGCAGGTTTACCTATTATAGACACCTTAAGTAATTTAATTGCTTCAGGTGATAAAATTACGTCTATTCAAGCTGTTTTATCCGGTAGTTTAAACTTTGTGTTTAATAATTTTAATGACACTACTAAGTTTTATGATGTAGTAAAACAAGCTGCTGCTGAGGGTTACACAGAACCAGACCCAAGAATTGATTTAAGCGGTGTAGATGTAGCTAGAAAAATATTAATTTTAGCCAGAGAAAGCGGTGTTGAAATGAATTTAGATAATATTCATAATACATCATTTTTGTCAGATTCTGGATTAAAAAGTGATTCTGTTGATGATTTTTACAAAACATTAATTTCAGATGAATCGCATTATCAAAAATTATATACTTCCGCGAAAGCAAAAAATTGCCAACTAAAATATGTTGCACAATTTAATAATGGACAAGCTAGTGTTGGCCTAGAAGAAATTCCGCAAGGACATCCATTTTATAATTTAGAAGGAAAAGATAATATCGTAATGTTTTACACACAACGGTATCCAGAACAACCCATGATTATTAAAGGTGCTGGTGCTGGTGCTGATGTGACTGCTTCTGGGCTATTTGCTGATATTATAAGAATAGGAAATGATTAAAACATGAATGAAATAAAAATATTTTCTCCTGCAACTGTTGCAAATGTATCCTGTGGCTTTGATGTTTTAGGGTTTTGTTTAGATAGTGTTGGAGACGAGATGGTGATTAGAAAAACTGATAAAAAAGGGATTCATATTACCAAAATTGTTGGTTTTGATTTACCATACGAAACCGAATTGAATGTTGCTGGCGTTTCTGCATTGGCTATGTATGATGCTATTGATGTTGATTTTGGTTTTGAAATAGAAATTTATAAAAATATTAAACCAGGAAGTGGTATTGGCAGTAGTGCTGCAAGTGCTGTTGGTAGTGTTTTTGGTATGAATGAGCTTTTAGGAAACCCATTTAATAAAACACAATTAACCGAGTTTGCTATTAAAGGTGAAGCTTTAGCTAGTAAATGCGAACATGCAGATAACTTGGCTCCTGCTATTTTTGGAGGTTTTACATTAGTAAAAACAATAGCACCATTAGAAATATTAGAAATTCCAACGCCTCAAGATTTATATGCAACAATTATTCATCCACAAATAGAAATAAAAACATCTGAAGCGCGAGCTATTTTACCAAAAGAAATCCCTTTAAATGATGCCATAATACAATGGGCAAATTTTGGAAGTTTAGTACATGCTTTACATACAAATAATTACAACTTAATAGAAAGATCGTTACACGATCATGTAGTAGAACCCTATAGAAGTAAGCTAATTCCTCATTTTGATGCTGTTAAAAGTACGATGCTAAATGCGGGTGCTTTAGGAGCTGGAATCTCTGGTTCTGGACCTTCAATATTTTCATTATGTAAAGGTTTAAAAGTTGCAAAAAATGTGAAAGATGCTGTTGAAAAGGTGTATTCTGAAACAGGAATAAAATTTGATATTCATGTGTCAAAAATTAATAAAGAAGGTATAAAAATAATATAATTAAGTAAACCGTTTACAGTTGAAGCATACGGTTAAAATTAATAGAATACAAAAATATTCGTGAATTCGTGGCAAAATAAAATATATGAACTATTATTCATTAAACCATAAAGCAGCAAACACCAATTTTAAGGATGCGGTAATAAAAGGATTAGCACCAGATAAGGGATTATATTTTCCTGAATCAATAACACCTCTACCTAAATCATTTTGGAACAATATAGACAACTTATCCAATTCTGAAATAGCTTTTGAAACCATCAAACAATTTGTTTCTCCAGAAATTCCAGATTCTATTTTAAAAACAATTGTTGAAGAAACTTTATCGTTTGATTTTCCTGTAGTTAAATTGAATCATAATATATCCACATTAGAATTATTTCATGGTCCTACTATGGCATTTAAAGATGTAGGTGCCCGTTTTATGGCACGTTGTCTAGGTTATTTCAACAAAGACAACACCAACGAAGTAACCGTTTTAGTTGCTACCTCTGGCGACACTGGAGGTGCGGTTGCCAATGGTTTTTTAGATGTAAAAGGCGTTAATGTAGTGATATTGTACCCTAGCGGAAAAGTAAGCGATATTCAAGAAAAACAATTAACTACTCTTGGAAAAAACATTACAGCTTTAGAAGTAAATGGTACGTTTGATGATTGCCAAGCGATGGTTAAAACCGCATTTTTAGATGATGCGTTAACGAGCAAAATGCAATTAACCTCTGCTAATTCAATAAACGTTGCACGGTGGTTGCCTCAATTATTCTATTTCATTTTTGCTTACAAGCAATTGCATAAACAATTTAATGACATCGTTTTTTCTGTACCTAGCGGAAATTTTGGCAATATCTGTGCAGGTATGATGGCTCAACAATTAGGTTTACCTATAAACCATTTTATAGCATCTAATAATGACAATAATGTGGTAACTCGATATTTAATATCACAATTATATGAGCCCAAAAAGTCTGTTCAAACTATAAGTAATGCTATGGACGTTGGTGCTCCAAGTAATTTTATCAGAATTGAAGAGATTTACAAAAACAACTTCGAAAATTTAAAAAATAATTTAACATCTTATAGTTTTAATGATGCAGAAACAAGAGATGCTTTATTTGAAATTTATAACGATTTTAAATATGTAGCAGATCCGCATGGTGCAGTTGGTTATTTAGGTTGTAAAGTGTATTTAAAAGACCATCCAGAAGCACATTGTGTGTTTTTAGAAACAGCGCACCCTACCAAATTTTTAGATGTTGTAGAAGATGTTATTAAAGAAAAGCAACCACTCCCTACTCAAATACAAGCTGTTATGGGAAAAGAGAAAGTTTCAATGTTAATTGAAACTTATGATGAACTAAAATCGTTTCTTTTGTCATAAATTTTCAAACTATCTTTTTGTTACATTTCTTTTTATGATATCCATTATTAAAGCAACTTTAAAAGACGCAGCTTTGCTTACTTTTATTGGTAAAAAATCATTTGTTGAAGCCCATGGTAGAAGTGCTCCAGAAAATGATATAAAAACTTATGTAAATAAAAATTTTACAGAGAAAAAATTCAAAGAGGAGTTAGAAGACTCAAATAATATTTTTAATATTATTTACTTTAATAAGGAAGCTGTTGGTTATTCTAAAATTATTTTTGATTTTGAACATTCCAATATTCCTTTTAAAAACGTTACTAAATTAGAACGTTTATATTTAATTGAAGGTTTTCATGGTAACAAGTTAGGTTTTAAATTATTTAATTTTAATTTAAATACGTCTAAAAAGCATAATCAATCAGGAATGTGGTTATATGTTTGGGTAGAAAATCATAAAGCAATCAATTTTTATAAAAAAATAGGTTTTAAAATTATAGGAAAACATGATTTTAAAATTTCAATAACACATGCCAACCCAAACCACCAAATGCTATTAACTTTTTAAAATTAGTTATATGAATTTTATAGATTGGATTCGATTTTTAGAGGTTTTTCAAATTCTTTTAGCTTATATTTTTTGTTATCGCTAATATACATAACTCGCATTTAGTATTTATTTAACTCAATCTTATTGGTAAACTATGGCCTTTTAAACCTCTATACTTTTTAAACTATTGCCCTTTTATTGTATTAGAAAGTGCTTAGGTTTAAATGTTTTTAAATTCATTATTAAAATTCAAACCATAATCTACTAGTTTTCCCATAAAAATTTCAGAAATTGTGGAGCAATAAATTATAAAGATTTAATTTAAATTATTTTTCCTTTCAAAAAATTAAAACAATATAAAATGAAAAAAATATTTTTACTTTTTACACTAATAATTGTAGCTTTTAATTGTAAGCAATTTCAAAAAAACACTGAAAAGCAAAAAACAATTGAAAATTTTGATCCTAGAGGAATTGATAATATTGCTTACAAATGGGGTAAAATGGCATTAACTGCCACAGCGAATGATACCGAAAAGTTTGCTCCAAGACCAACCATTACCTCTAGATATTTAGGATTAATATTTGTTTCCATTTTTGATGCTTGGTCATTTTATGATAGTAAAGCCATACCAGTTTATCTTGAAGGAGTTGATAAAAGACCTATAGAAGAACAAACGCTTAAAAACAAAGAAATAGCTATAAGTTTTGCTGCTTTTAGAGCAATGAGTGAGTACTATTACTCAGATCGAGAATTGTTTGCAAATTTCATGTTGGAGTTAGGTTTAGATCCTAATAACGAATCATTAGATCCAAATACACCTGAAGGTATTGGTAATTTAGCTGCAAAAGCTACCATACAATCTAGAAAAGGAGATGGATCAAATCAATATGGTGAAGAAGATGTTTCTAACAACGAACCCTATTTTAATTATGTTGGATACGAACCTGTGAATTCCGCAGATAAGAATGTAGACCCTAATCGATGGCAACCTAAATACTTTGCAGATGGCAAAGGTGGCGAATTTGCTCCAGGTTGTTTAACACCTTTTTGGGATAAGGTTAAACCTATCGCATTAAAATCTGGTGATCAATTTCGACCAGGACCTCCCCCAATGATTGGTTCTGAACAACTAGAAAAAGAAGTTCAAGAAGTGATAGAAATGCAAGCAAATCTTACAGATTATGAAAAAGCCTTGGTAGAATTTATGAGAGATGGCCCTCAATCAGTTCAACAAGCAGGTCATTGGTTAAAATTTGCTCAAGAAATTTCTATTCGAGATCACCACACGATAGATGAAGATGTGAAAATGTATTTTTACAATCAGGTTGTAGCCATGGATGCTTTTATTGCTTCGTGGGATTCAAAAATGTTTTATGATTATGCAAGACCATATGCTTTGGTTCATCAATATTATGATAATCAAAAGATTAAAGCTTGGGGAGGTGAAGGAAAAGGAATTATTGAGATAGATGGAGGAAAATGGAGACCTTATTCTCCAGAAACTTTTTTATGTCCACCATTTCCTAGCTATGTTTCTGGGCATAGTACTATTAGTGGTGGTTGCGGTGAAGCTTTAAAAATTTGGACAGGAAGTGATGAATTTGGAGCTGAAGCCGAATTAGTTGCTGGAGCTATGACAGAACCAGATAATTTAGGAGATACCATAACTTTAAAATTTTCAACTTTCACAGAAGCTGCTGAAATGGCAGGAATATCAAGAGTATTAGGAGGTTATCATATTCAAGCTGATAATGTAGCTGGATTAGAATTAGGAAGAAATGTAGCTAGAGAAGTTTGGAAGTTCTATAAAAACCATGTTGGAGAGGAATAGAAAAAATTTAAATATTAATTTATACCTTAAGAATCTTGATGAGAACTAGTGATTTAAATGATATTCTTGAAACTTTTAATCATCAATAAATTTAGCAAAACATTGAGGATAAACAATTAGTTTAAATTCATAAGATAGCTATAAACCGAAAATTAAGATTTAATAACTTTTATGAAAATATTATTAAAAACCACACACGAATTGTCTTCTCATTATCATTATCATTATGAAACATTTCAGTTTTTGAAATAATTTTGCAGAATTATATCTTAAATTTAACATACGTTTTAAACTTTCGCCGAAAGCGATATCTATAAAATTTCAATACATTTGCGAAATAAAAAATTAAAGTAAAAATTGATGAAAAATACAGCCTTATATCAAACTCACGAAGCGCTTGGAGCTAAAATAGTGCCTTTTGCAGGTTTTAATATGCCTGTACAATATGAAGGTGTTAATATAGAACACGAAACTGTTAGAGATAGTGTTGGTGTATTTGATGTGTCCCATATGGGTGAATTTTTAATTGAAGGTGAGTTTGCTTTAGATTTGATACAAAAAGTAACAAGTAATGATGCTTCTAAACTTACTATTGGAAAGGCGCAATATAGTTGCTTACCTAATGATGATGGAGGAATTGTAGACGATTTAATTGTTTATCGAATAAAAGAAGATATATATTTACTAGTTGTTAATGCGAGTAATATTGATAAAGATTGGAATTGGATAACATCTAAAAATGATGTTGGTGCTACGATGCGTAACTTGAGTGATGATTATTCTTTACTTGCTATTCAAGGCCCAAAAGCTATCGAGGCTATGCAAAGTTTAACGAGTCATGATTTATCATCCATAAACTTTTACAATTTTGTAGTTGGCGATTTCGCTGGTATCGAGAATGTCATTATATCGGCTACAGGATATACAGGAAGTGGTGGTTTTGAAATTTATTGCAAAAACAACGAAGTAAAACAGATTTGGGATAAAGTTTTTGAAGCTGGATCTAACTTTGGTATTAAACCAATTGGTTTAGCTGCGCGTGATACTTTGCGATTAGAAATGGGTTATTGTCTATATGGAAATGATATTGATGATACTACTTCACCAATTGAAGCTGGTTTAGGATGGATTACAAAATTCACTAAAAAATTCAATAATTCTGAAGCCTTAAAAGCTGAAAAAGACCAAGGTCCAAAACGTAAACTTATCGCCTTTGAACTTGATGAAAGAGGTGTTCCGCGTCATGATTATGATATTGTTGATGATAACGGACAAAAAATTGGCATAGTAACTTCAGGAACTATGAGTCCCTCTCTTGGAAAAGGTATCGGAATGGGTTATGTACCAACTAGTTTTTCTGAAATAGGTAGCAAAATAAATATCCAGATTAGGAAAAATGCAATTCCTGCTACTGTTGTAAAACTACCTTTTTACAAAAACATATATGCCTGATTTTAAAGTAATTATAGAATCCATTTATAACGAAGTCATAAAGTCTAAAGATATTGGGGGCATTAAGTTTAATTTCTTTATTAACAAATATTAATAGTGATAATTTTATTTAATGAATTAACGTTTATCATTAATGTGCTCTATTTTTAAATATTGATGCTATTTTTTTAATAATGAATAAGGAAATTAAGCATAGTATTTTAATTTTAGGTGCCAGTGGCTTTTTAGGAGGTAACATTTATAAAGAGCTATGCTCCTATTTTAAAACTTTTGGAACTTATAATATTAACAACAGACAATTAGAAAAGAACAAACATTTTTTTCAGTATAATTTTGAAGAAGATGATATTTTTGAAATACTAAACATAGTAAAACCTTCAATTATAATTTCTGCACTTCGAGGCGATTTTTCTAAGCAAGTCTTATTACATCAACATTTATCTGAATATATTCTTATAAACAACACCAAACTTCTTTATTTGTCATCTGCAAATGTGTTTGACGCTTACAGTAAATATCCAAGTTACGAGCAAGATAAAACTTATAGCAATAGTGTTTACGGGCATTTTAAAATAAAAATTGAAAATATATTATTGCGCTTACCTAAAAAACAAGTTGTAATTTTAAGATTACCAATGGTTTTTGGTTCTCAATCACCAAGAATATCAGAAATTATTCAAAATATAAAAGAAAACATACCAATAGAAATTTTTCCTAATTTAATAATGAATGCTACTACTGATAGTAAAATTACACAACAAATTCATTACATTATAAATAGAAACAAATCGGGTATTTATCATTTAGGAAGTAGTGATTTAGTGCATCATGATGATTTTATTAAGGATATTATTAAAACATTGAACTTAGAATCCAAGGCTTTATACAAACAAGTTTATACCACAAATGATGATAGATATTTAGCCGTTTTGCCAAAATACAATCTGTTACCTAAAAATCTAAATTTATTAAGTCAAGAGATTTTAACTGAACTAAAAATATAATTGATTTTAAAACTTTAAATTACCTAAATTGTAAAAAATTAACATGTAAAATATGAGCAAATTATCTGAACAAGACATAGAAAAAAAACTTTTAAATTTTCCAGATTGGGAATATTATGACAATGCGCTTCATGCTGAATTTGAGTTTGACAACTTTAAAGATTGTTTTAGCGCAATGAGTAGAATAGCTTTTGAGTGTGAAGCTTTAAATCATCATCCAAATTGGTCTAATGTATATAATGTATTAACTATATCGCTATCAACTCATGATACTAATGGTGTTACAGATAAAGATTTTAAACTTGCTGAAGCTATAGAAAACATAGTTGAACCAGATGAAGAATAATTTGTAATTTTAAGATAGGTTGTTAACTTTGTTTTTTTTAAAATCATAGAATTTTCTTAAAAAAACATATTAAATAATAGAATTATGGGAAGAGCTTTTGAATTTAGAAAAGCAAGAAAAATGAAACGATGGTCTGCCATGAGTAAAGCTTTTACTCGAATTGGCAAGGACATTGTAATGGCCGTTAAAGAAGGTGGTCCAGATCCTGATAGTAACTCACGCTTAAGAGCTGTAATACAGAATGCTAAGGCTGTAAATATGCCAAAAGATAACGTAGAGCGCGCCATAAAAAAAGCAAGTGAAAAAGGGCAAGGCGATTATAAAGAAGTTATTTTTGAAGGATATGCTTCTCACGGAATAGCTGTTTTAGTAGAAACTGCAACAGATAATAATACCAGAACAGTGGCCAATGTACGAAGCTATTTTAATAAATGTGATGGTAGTTTAGGAACCTCAGGATCTGTTGTTTTTATGTTTGATCATACTTGTAATTTTAGAATAAATGCTGAAGGTTTAGACCCAGAAGAATTAGAGCTAGAATTTATTGATTACGGTGCTGAAGAAGTTTTTGCTGATGAAGATGGCATATTGATTTACGCTCCTTTTGAAAGTTTTGGAGCCATTCAATCAGAATTAGAAGCTAGACATATAGAGATTTTATCATCAGGTTTTGAGCGTATACCTCAAGTAACTAAAAAACTAACAACTGAACAAATTTTAGATGTTGAAAAGCTTTTAGAAAAACTTGACGACGATGACGATGTGCAAAACGTTTATCATACAATGGAAGAATCGGAAGAATAAAAAAAGAGCTATAAAGCTCTTTTTTTATGATATAATTAATCTTTATTCTTTACATAGATTAACTTGAACCTAGCATTAGGTTGATCGCGTTGTTCCATTAAAAATTGAGGAAGCGATTTAAAAAGAGGTGTTAATTTTTGAAAACCAAAATTACGAGAATCAAAATTTGGTTGTTTCTTTATTATTAAAGAACCAACATCACCTAAAAAAGCCCAGCCATCATCATCGGCAGCATCATCAACAGAATTTTGAAGCAGTTTAATTACTTTAGGAGTAATATTATAGAGATTTTCCTTTTTAGGTTTTTTTCCTTTTTCATCTTTTTCTAAATCATCATCATTTGCAAGAATTTCTAAATAAATAAATTTATCACAAGCTACTATAAAAGGATTAGGTGTTTTCTTCTCTCCCATTCCGTAAACAACCATACCAGCCTCACGTAAACGCGTTGCTAATTTAGTAAAGTCGCTATCAGAGGATACTAAACAAAAACCATTTACTTTCTCAGAATATAGAATATCCATTGCATCAATAATCATAGCAGAATCAGTAGCATTTTTACCAGTAGTGTAACCATATTGTTGTATTGGTGTTATGGCATTTTCGAGTAAAATATGTTTCCATTTGGATAAGTGAGGTTTTGTCCAATCACCATATATTCTTTTAATAGTTGGTGTTCCGTATTTTGTTATTTCTTCCATCATTTCAGAAATATACTTTGATGGAATATTATCGCCGTCTATTAATACGGCTATTTTAGTGTCTTTTATCATAATTTATAAAGGTACAGAATATAAATATAACGCTTCGATTCTATGGTTTAGAAGTAATAATTTTAACTTTTTCTTGTGATAAATCATCACTAGTTTATTTTTATTTTTACAAAAGACTATTCAATTAACTAGGGTAATTCCTTAAAAATCAAAAAGAAATTATGACGTTTAAAAAAAACACAATTAGATTTGCTAGTTTTATATTGGCAACGTTTTTTTTATTGGGAGCCAATAATTTAGAAGCTCAAACCACTAAAAAGAAAAGAAAAAAAGATCAAACTGAAGTTACTCCACCTCCGCCAAAAAAGGATAAAGAAAAAACTATTGAAGAACTCATAAAATCTAGCAAAGAAATTGATGGATTATTTAAAATTTATCAAGATACTGTAAACGGTTCTTTACAAATGATTATTAAAGAAGATCAATTAGGGAAAGAATTTATTCATTTTAGTCAAATAGCTGACGGTGTTATGGATGCTGGTGCTTTTAGAGGTGCTTATGGTGGATCAAAAGTTTTTAAAATTGGAAAATATTTTGATAAAATTGAGTTTATAACACAAAACGCTTCTTTTTATTTTGATCCTGAAAGCCCGTTATCAAAATCTAAATCTGCCAATGTTACGGATGGAAATATGGCAAGTTTAAAAATTGAAGCTCACGATAAAAAAAATGGATTGTATTTATTAAAAGTTGATAATTTATTTTTACAAGAAACATTTACACAAATCAAAAGTCCGGGGTTCCCTGGAGAATCACCAATGTCATTTAAATTGGGTGGTTTAAGTAAAGATAAAACTAAAGTAAATTCAATAAATAATTATGAAGCTAATACTGATATTGCTGTAGAATATGTATATTCTACACCTTCCGTTTTAAATGGTGGTTCTGAAGCAGTATCTGATGGACGTAACGTTAGTTTAAAAGTTTATCATAGTCTTATTGCCATGCCAGAAAATGATTATGAAATTAGATTAGATGACCCTAGAGTTGGATATTTTTTAGAACAAGTTAACGACCAAACTTCCACAAGTTCAACACCTTATCGTGATTTAGTTCATAGATGGCATTTGAAGAAAAAAAATCCAGCAGCTGCTATTTCTGAACCTTTAGAACCAATTACTTGGTGGATAGAGAATTCTACACCATTAGAATGGAGAGAAACTATTAAAAATGCTGTTTTACAATGGAATGTTGCTTTTGAAAAAGCTGGTTTTAAAAACGCCATGGTTGTGAAAGTACAGCCTGATGATGCCGATTGGGATGCGGGTGATATTAGATACAATGTTTTAAGATGGACTTCATCTCCTCAACCTCCTTTTGGTGGTTACGGACCAAGTTTTGTTAACCCCAGAACAGGACAAATATTAGGTGCAGATATAATGCTTGAATATGTGCATTTTACAAATAGAGTATTGTATGATAAAGTATATGATTTGGCAACTCTACAAAAACCATTTGAAGCTTCAACATATAACAAAAATGATGTTGCTTATTGTTCTTTAGGTCATGAGTTACACCAAGATCTTATGTTTGCTAGTGCTGTAGCATCTGCAACTGGTGTTTCAGATTTAGAAATGGAACGTGTAAAAAAAGAATCTATGACTGCTTTAATAATGCATGAAGTTGGACATACATTAGGTTTAAATCATAACATGAAAGCAAGCCAATTATATTCGCCAGAGCAATTAGCTGATGCTGATTTTATTCAAGGAAAATGTTTAACAGCATCTGTAATGGATTATGCTACTTTAAATATCACTAGAGACAGAAGTAAACAAGGTCAGTATGACGATGTTGCAGTTGGTCCTTATGATATTTGGGCAATCCAGTTTGGTTATACTCCTTTTAAAAATGAAGATGAGCGTAATACTTTATTAAGCGAATCAACAAAGCCTGAACATATTTTTGGAAATGATGCTGATGATATGCGTTCTCCTGGAAAGGCAATTGACCCAAGAGTGATGACTAATGATCAATCTAGTGATGCTATTACTTATTCTATTGATCGTATTGAGTTATCAAATGATTTAATGAAAACGGCAAAACAGAAATTTGTTAAGGATAACGAATCGTATCAAGAATTACGTCGTGTTTATTATTTACTAAGTTCTCAAAAAGCAGGAGCTGCTAATGTGATTTCAAGATATATTGGTGGTGTTTATGTAGATCGTTCAATGGCTGGACAAGAAGGCGGAACACAACCTTACACTCCAGTAAGTTTAGCTGATCAAAAAAGAGCGATGTTTGCACTAGGTAAGTATGTTTTCTCTCCTGATGCCTTTAATGCTCCAAACGATTTATATAATTACTTAGCTATGCAACGTAGAGGGTATAATTTTAGAACACCCGAAGATCCTAAAATTCATAGTCAAATACTAGCATATCAGACAAATGTATTGAGTCATCTATTACATTATAATACCTTACAAAGAATTACAGACTCTGAATTATATGGCAATCAGTATGATTTATCTACTTTTATGAACGATTTGAATAATGCTATTTTTAAAGCTGATATTTATGGCAATGTGAATTCATTTAGACAAAATTTACAATTGGAGTACACAAATACGCTTATTGAGATGCTTACAGGAAAGCAAAGTGATAGGTTTACACATAACGCTAAGTCTATGGCTTTATATAATTTAAATACTATAAGAAATATGGCTGCTACCTCTGGTAATATTTCCTCTAAAGCGCATAAGCAACATTTAAGAACGTTAATTGACAATGCTTTAAAAGAGATTAAATAGTAAGTAATTTCATCTTACAAAAAAGCTGCTTTATAAAAAAGTAGCTTTTTTGTTATCTCTCTTTTAATTTTCACTCCTAAATAAATAAAATTAAGAATATTCTGGAATTTTACCTTCAACGCCTTTAAAAAATTTATGTAAAATTTTAAAATCATCTTCCATATTATCAGTAGTAAAAAAAGGTTCTGATATCCTATTTTGTTTATTCTTAAAGTCAAAAGTTATCATAATGATAGGAACATTTGCTCGCTTAGCAATATAGTAGAAACCGGTTCGCCATTTATCAACTTTTTTTCTAGTTCCTTCTGGTGATAAAGTAATTCTTAATTCATCTTTTCCATCAAACAACTTGGAAATTTCTATAACAGTATTTTTGTTAGATGATCTATCTATTGGCAAACCTCCTAGTTTTCTAAAAAACCATCCCATAGGAAATACAAATAACTCTTTTTTCCCAATAAAATTGGATTTTAAACCAATTACAGATCTAAGAAGAACACCAATATAGAAATCGTGCCAACTGGTATGAGGCGCAGCTATTATTACTGCTTTTTTTATAGCGGTTTTAGAAAAATCTTTATTCCCTACTATTTTCCAGCCTAAAAGTTTAAAGTATATAAATCTAGATATTTTTTGCATGCTACATTTTTTGGTATAAATGCTTTAACTTGGCAGGAGTTATTATTTTTTTCCAGTTTTTACCTAAAGCATTTTCCCAAAGTGGCTCTAAACTTAAAGCAATTTTAATCATAATATCTAGTTCTGAATCACTTAAATCTGAGCAAATATTTTTAGGTAATTCTATATGATGTTTTGCTTTCATTTGTTTGAAAAATTTAACACCTTCAGGATAAAATTCTTCTAAGTGATCAAAAACAATACAGTTTCCTATGCCATGTTTTGTTCCAAGTAAATAGGACAAACCATAACTCATAGCATGAGCCACACCTACTTGCGAATAAACTATACTCATACCTCCATGCCACGAAGCCATCATGAGTTTTTCCTGAGATTCTTTATCAGATAGTGTGTTATCTAAGAAGATTTCTTTGCATAAACCCAAAGCCATGTTTCCATAACTTTCGCTAAAAGCGTTTAAATAAGTTCCTGATAATGACTCTACACAATGAATATAACAATCCATACCAGTATAAAACCATTGATCTATTGGGACGTCTTTAGTGAGTTCTGAGTCTAAAATAACCTGATCAAAAGGTGTGTAATCTGAATTTATACCAAGCTTTTTTTCTGGACCAGTTAGTACTGTGGTTCTAGAAACTTCTGAACCCGTACCAGATATGGTAGGAATGCCAACATGATAAATGGACGGGTTTTTCACTAAATCCCAACCTTGGTAATCTTTAGCGCTACCAGTATTTGTTAGCATTATAGATACTGCCTTGGCCAAATCTAAAAGCGTCCCACCTCCTATGCCAATTATCCCAGAAGGATTTTCTTTGGAAGTTAATATGATATCTTCAACTAGCGCATCAACTTGTTGTGTTTTTGGTTCTTCTTTGGAAGATATAAAAATAATTCTATCGTTATATGAAAGTTGGATTCTAGAAGTTAACCATACATTATTTTTAAATACATCATCAATTAAAAAAATAAAAGGCGCACTAACACTTAAGCGTTTTGGTGCTAAAACTTCATTTAATTGATTAAAACTACCTCGACCAAAAATAACTCTTGGTACCATTGGAAAGTTCTTGAATTTCATTTAATATTTACTATTTTAAAAAAGTTAAAAATACTATTATTTTAAGGTAATAGATTTAAAATATCTGTTAATCTATTTATGGTCCTATAATTTTTTCCATTAGTTTCTTTTTCAGTTACTTGCTCATGAGCCCAAGTTGTATGAAAAGGTATATGAATGGCATTTGCTTTTATATTCACTAAAGGTAAAACATCAGATTTTAATGAATTTCCTATCATCAAAAACTCTGAAGGCTTAATATCCAGATGGTTTAATAATTTTGAGTAATTGGCTTCCTTTTTATCACTCAACACTTCAATGTGATGAAAATACTTAGTTAATCCTGATTTTTCTAATTTTCGTTCTTGGTCTAATAAATCACCTTTGGTTGCTAATATAAGTCGGTAATTTTGTGATAAACTTTTTAAAACACATTCAACACCATCGAGTAATTCTACAGGTTTATCTAGCATATTTTTACCAATATGTAAAACACCTTCAATAATTTTAGACGACACGTTATAGTTTGATATTTCTAAAGCGGCTTCAACCATTGATAAAGTAAACGCTTTTACACCATATCCATATAAATCAAGATTATCAATCTCTTTCTTGTAAAGCTCTTGATCTATTTTATTAATTGTTTCATAATCTGATAATAATTTACCAAACTCAATTTCAGCATCTCGAAAGTAAGTTTCGTTTACCCAAAGCGTATCATCGGCATCAAAACCAATAACTTTTATATGCTTATAATCTATTTCCATAATTTTTTTGCACGTTCCAAATCTTCAGGAGTATCAATTTCTACACCTTGAACATCTGTTTCAACCATTTTTATACGTTTGCCATATTCTAAATACCTTAACTGCTCTAATTTTTCGCAAGATTCTAAAGGAGACATTGGCAGTTTATAAAAGTCTAAAATAGCTTGTTTTCTAAAAGCATAAACGCCTTTGTGTTTGTAATATTTTATATTAATATTTTGATCTCTCGGATATGGAATTGGACTACGGGAGAAATATAATGCAAAGTTAGATTGATCAATTACAACTTTTACAGTATTAGGATTGTTAATTTCTTCTTGGTCGGTAATATGCACCATTAAAGATGCTAAATCTACTTCTTTATTTGTGTCATTTTTAAAAGCCTCAATTAATTTTCTTAATGATTCACTATCCGTAAAAGGCTCATCACCTTGAACGTTAATAACAATATCAATATCTAAATCTTCAACAGCTTCTGCTATTCTATCACTTCCACAATCATGCTCTTTTTTACTCATGATTGCTTTACCACCTTTATTAACTACTTCATCAAAAATAATTTGACTATCAGTAACAACAAAAACATCATCAAATAAATTTGTTGCAACAGTTGCTTCGTAAGTTCTTATTATAACGGTCTTACCTCCAAGGTCTTGCATCAGTTTTCCAGGAAAGCGACTAGCACTATAGCGTGCAGGTATCATTGATATTATCTTCATATTTAGGTGAGTAATCTTTAATTCATTTCAACAAACCCATTTAATAATTTTTCTATGTTTTTATCATAAGTAGCCATCAAACCTTGGGATGTATAAATAATGATTTGAATAGTACCAGTTGGATTAGAATAATAATAACCTTTATAGCCAAATTTGATACCTGAAATAGTTCCGTTCATTTCTAGCATCAAAACTTTTATACCATTTACGGTTCGATATTCTTCATGATCAATTTTACTGTCTGGTGCAACATCTTGAGCGTTTGAGAGTGCAATATTTCTTAATGATTCTAATGGAATCTCTAGTCTTTCGGTAATGACAGTGCCATATAAATCTTGATTTTTAAGTTGTAATTCATACTCTGCATCATCATTATTATTAGCTTTGTTAAATTTCCACTCTTTAGTATCCAACCATATACCAACATTAAATATTGAGCTTTTTAATAGAAAAGTAGAGGTTTCATCTTTTTTAAATGGGTTAGGGTTTATTGGAATTTCTTTAATTTCAATATCCTTACCATCTATATATTTCCAAGTCCCATCATCATACAAAACAACACGATCTCCATAATCAGTTACAGCGTTAGTTTGTGAAAAAGTTGAAAATGAAATAATAAAAATCAAATAAGAGAAGATATTTTTTTTCATTTTAAGATTATAATTTAGTTTGTAAAAATATAATTATTTATGTTTATTTTTTTTTAACTTTTTATAAAGTCTAAAGATAATTAATAAAATAACGACAACTAAAATTATAGCAAGAATAGGAATGAAAATTGAAATAATAGACATTACAATAGATACGCCAGTTTCTAAAGCTGAAAAAAGTGGGTTTGCTAAACCTGCAGTTGTTGCTGTTGATGCTAATCTAGTAGTACTTGATGTTCCTGCAATTGCTGATGCCGAACCCCCTCCAGCTATAATGGCTAACGTCCAAGTAATTATTGGGCTTAAATCTGATACTGTTGATAACATTACAACTGTTCCTGCTAAGGCGGCTAATGGTAACGTTATACTATCTAATAAATTATCAATATAAGGAATAAAATAAGCAAATATCTCAATAATTGTTGCGATTCCTAAAGTAGTTAATGCTGAAGTGTTACCAATCCATTGCCAAGACTCATTAAGAGCCCATAGATCAAAATACGATGCCAAACTTAACGCAAAGAGAGGCAAAAATACTCGAAAACCAACAGAAGCTGCTAAACCAATACCTAGACAAATACTTATTATAGTTTCAAAAGTCATGTTTAAATATAATCAAAAACTATTCCTCAAAAAAGTCATCATTAAATCCTATGAGGTAAAGTTTATCTTTTGCTCTTGTAATTGCTGTGTATAACCAACGCAAATATTCTTTATCAATACCATTTGGTAAGTATGGTTGTTCTACAAAAACAGTTTGCCATTGGCCTCCTTGTGATTTATGACAGGTTATTGCGTAAGAAAACTTAACTTGTAAAGCGTTAAAATGCTTACTACTCTTTACTTTCAAAAATTTTTTGTAGTTACTTGTCTCGTTTTCGAAGTCTTTCATAACTTCTTGATACAACTTATTAGAGTCTTCATAAGATAAAGATGGAGACTCGGCATCAATCGTATCCAAAAGTAATACCGTTTCAAAAGGTTGCATTTTGGGGTAATCAACCATTCTCACTTTTACTTCGGCAAAACGAAAATCATAAAGTTCTATAATATTAAAAATTTCTAAAACTTCAATAATATCGCCATTAGCAATAAAACCAGCCTCCGTAGTAGGCTTAATCCAGAAATAATTATTCTTTACTACCATTAAAAAATCACCGGTAGTAAGCTCATTTTCGTTAAAAAGTATTCGGTTTCGAATTTGCTGATTGTATAAATTGGCTCGTTTATTACTTCTTACAATTATGGCAGTTTCCTCTTTACCCAAATCGCTATAAGCATCATTAATGGCGTCCATAATTTCTAGACCATCAATTAGCCTAATTATATCTTTAAAATTATTTAAATCAAATTTAAATGAATTATGAATTGAATGGTTTAAAGCTTCTCGTAAAACAGTTGCATTAACAAGAATACCTGAGTTTTGCTCTTGCCTAACTACTTCATCAAGCTCCATTTTAGTAACTTGTTTGTTATAATTTAAACTAAGTGTATCTTCATTTAAAGCAGGACTTAAATCTAATTTTACGGGTGGCAATTGAGCGGTATCACCAATTAAAAGTAATTTACACTGATGACCAGAGTAAACATATTGCATCAAATCATCTAACAACGATCCATTTTCAAATAATTTTGACTCTCCAGGCGTATCAGGTATCATAGAGGCTTCATCTACTATAAAAATGGTGTTTTTATGTTTATTAGGTTGTAGAACAAATTTTACACCACCATTTTTTTCTTTTTTAGGGAAGTAAATTTTTTTATGTATGGTAAAGGCTTCTTTTCCTGAGTAATTTGATATTACTTTTGCTGCTCTACCAGTTGGTGCCATAAGTACGGCACTTTTTTTAGCTTTCCACAAATTAGTCACTATTGTACCAACAATAGTAGTTTTTCCTGTTCCTGCATATCCTTTAAGTAAGTAGAGCGCATTATTTTCTTTACTAAAAATAAATTCAGAAAGTTGATGTAAAACAATATTTTGTTTTACGGTTGGTTGAAACGGAAACTGTTGTTTTATAAGTGAATAGAATTCGGATGCGGTCATTAAATAAAGTACCTTTTTAAAAATTATTCAAAGATAGAAATGATTTTTACTCTCATAGGTTTTTACGATTAAAAAAAAATTGTAGATTTGCTAAATACCTTTAATAACTTTTTAATTCAAAAACATACTATGTTAACATTTATTCTTATTGCAGTTGCAGTGATATTAGTTACAATTGGCCTAGTAAAGCTGGTTGACAAATTTATACCTTCTAAGTTTAAACCCATTTTAAACATAGTCCTTTGGTTATTAATTGCTTTCTTAGGTTACCAGACTTATTTGTCTATTTATGAGCCAATTCAATTTAATAAAGTAAAAAACAAGCGCTACGCAGAGGTTATTAAGAGTTTAATTGATATTAGAGATGCGCAATTAGCCCATAAACAAGTAACTGGTAAGTTCACAGACAACTTTGATAATTTAGTGAAGTTTCTTGATACTGCAGAATTTACTATTACGCAAAGACGTGATTCTACGATTCCCGATGTAGAAGCTACTAAGCGTTTTGGAGTAGATATGGTAAAAGAAATTACTGTGATTGACACATTAGGGTTTGTATCTATAAAAGATTCTTTATTCAAAAACTCAAGTCGTTATAAAACAATGATGAACGTTCCTAATACATCAGGTGAGAAATTTAAAATGCAAGCTGGATTTTTAGAACAAAATAATATTAAGATACCCGTTTTTGAAGCATCGGTTTTAAAAAATGTAATTTTAGCTGATCAAAATAAGGATCTTTTGACACAAGAAAATCAAGTAGTATCAGTTGACGGTGTAAACGGTGATAAATTAAAAGTAGGCTCTATGGATGAAGTTAACACTAACGGAAACTGGCCTAAAACATATGGCTCTGCAGAATAAATATTCTAATAAATTAACTAAACTAAAATTGTCCATTCAAACAAGTTTGAGTGGACTTTCTTTTTGTATTCTAAATTCAGAAACAAATACTATTACATATTTAAAAGATATTAATTTTGAAAAAAAATTAAATCACTTAGAGTTATTAGATGTTTTAAAAAAGCATTTTGAAACTGATTCTGACCTTAACAATAATTTTGAGGAAGTTATCATTATTCATGATAACCAATTATCTGCATTAGTACCAAAACCACTATTTAACGAAGATTGCTTAGCTGATTATTTAAAATTTAGTTCTAAAATCCTTAAATCAGATTTTATAGCATATGATGAACTTTTAATAAATGATAGCGTTAATGTTTATGTGCCCTATATAAACATAAACAACTTTATTTATGACATCTTTGGTGACTTTACATACAAACACCTATCAAGTGTTTTAATATCAAATATCTTACAAATAGAAAAACATTCAGAAACTGTTAAAGCTCACGTAAATATAAGTAAACATCAATTTGAACTTATCATTACAGAGAAAGCTAAATTAGTACTGTATAATACCTTTAAGCATAACACTAAAGAAGATTTTATATATTTCCTTTTATTCACTCTTGAGCAATTAAACTTAAACCCAGAAACACTTAATTTAGTTTTTATAGGAGATGTAAATAAGGATGATCAAATCTATAATATAGCTTATAAATACATACGAAATATCAGTTTTGGTAATAGGCACGATACTTACAAATACATCAATATACCCAAAACAGCATATTCAAACTTTACTTTAATAAATAGCTTTTAATGCGCATAATATCAGGATTATACAAAAGTAGAAAAATTGTAGCCCCTAAAAACTTACCCGTTAGGCCAACTACTGATATGGCTAAAGAATCTCTTTTCAACATCATCAATAACACATATTATTTTGATGATATTTCGGTATTAGATTTATTTGCAGGTACAGGCAATATAAGTTACGAATTTGCATCAAGAGGCACTGAAAAAATTACATGTGTAGATCAAGATTTTGGATGTGTAAAATTTATAAACCAAACTTCAGAAGCTTTCGAGATGCCTATAGATATCATAAAAAGCGATGTATTTAAGTATCTAGAAAAAGCAACCCAACAAGCCAATATTATTTTTGCCGATCCGCCTTACGATTTCTCTGACACGCTTTTTGCTAAAATTCCAGAATTAGTATTTCAAAACAATCTGCTGTTGCCAGATGGTCTTTTAATCATAGAGCACTCAAAGCACACCAATTTATCCGCACTACCCTATTACGACTATTCAAAAAGTTATGGCGGTAATATGTTTAGTTTCTTTAAAAATATGCCTTAAAAACAAAGCTCTTTGCTTTAACAAAGAGCCTGTTTAAATAAGTAAATCTATAAGCCGAATTCTGTACTCTTTCTTAAAAAAGAAAAAGCCCTTATCATTTATCTCAGTACATTGTTACCAATACACTTTAGCTGCCTACCCTCCAACAATCGAGCGTGCAGCCCTCAAACGTTGGTATACATGGCATTGCACCACATAGAGTTTACCTGGTTTCACTACAGCATGACCTGTACATACTTTCTGTTGCACTTTTCCTAACCTCACGGCTGGTGGTTATTAGCCACTATGTTGCACTACGGTGTTCGGACTTTCCTCCCGAAGCTAAACTTCGAGCGATAAGGCGTTTTACTTACCGCAAAGTTACAACAAACAAAAACTAAAAACATAGTTTATTTTAATATTTGGGCGTTACCCTTTGGGTCAGGCTTTCACTACTTGCTACCTCCTTGCGTCGGCGAGCTCAAACAAACGGTTCAATCCTTAACGCAAGTGATTGATATACTGTTATTTAAATAGAATGGTTATTTGGTTTTAGAATGGTTCGTTTAACGGTTTTCGGAGTACGAAACCTCGCTTTTGGGGTAGGTGCTGTTTTAGCCAATGGTTATTCTAATCATTTTCATTTTTTTTGATTTTATAAAATCTCAATCCTAAACCTACGCCTATGTGCCATTTTCCGTTGTCTGTATTTGTTTTTGTATTGTAATACAAGGGTAATTGAAATGACCAAATTTTGTAACTATAAGTGAAACCTAATCCAAGATTTGGTGTAATTAAGCTGTTTTTTGTAAGACCATTATCTTCTCTAATACGAAGTGAAGGCAGCATTCCAATAGCAAATTTTGACTCCTTGAATGAATAATTTATGTTTGGCCCTGTAAAGTTGATGAAAGCACCATTATCAACATATCCTGCAATTATGTATCCATCAAATGCTGAGAATTTTACTTTTTCTGATTGAGAATAGCATTTTAAAGAGAATAAAAAAAGTATAGTTAAAATGTAAATCTTCATTATGCTGTGATTTTTATTTAAATTTATTTCTACACCTACTCACTAAGATTTTCGGTTATCTCCTTTGAAATGTATGGTCATTTTTGCTTGTCGGTATTTTGTCCTATAATTGGCTGCCTTGTTGTATATGGTTTGTTGCTTGTTTAAGCACCTAATTTAGCAAATACAAACGAAATAAAAAAAAATTCGAGAGGATTTTCGTAAGTAGGCTAGAACTAGCAATAAATCATATACGGTGTTATGTGCAGTCGTTTTCACGATTTTTAATGGTATCCAAACTTCTTCTTTAGTGTTTTCATCGGTTGGATTGTATTTTGCTCCCAAGAATTCAAAATGTTCTCTTTGGTCTAATTCATAATCAGAATTTGGCGATTTCCAAAAAAATGCTCGAACCTTCCTGTTAGCAATGACTTGCGCTATTTTTTATATACATTTTTGTTGTGCATTCGGCTTTATTTTTTCTTGATTTTCGATATAGTCTTTCCGATAGATTTTGTCGGTTTGTCCATGTCTTTTATTGCAAAGTCAATCGCTTCTTGAATTAATGCAGTCACTTTGGGGTTTCTGTAGTCATTTGGTTTTTTCACATCAATGTGTCTTATTAATTTTCCTGTTCCGGTCAACAATTGGTTAGGGTCTTTTAGAAGTGTTCCTTTGTTAAATCCCAAATTGAAGTGATTCGTGTAAATTGGCAACATACAAAATGCGTCCGATAGCTTTTCAGAGATTGAAAAAACTGCTGTCAATGCGTGCGTATGATAGAGAAGTTCGTTACAGACAGGATATAACTCCAAAATATATTGTCGCAAATCGATAAACAACTCTATTACTTCTTGGTCTTTTAAGTCCAAAAAGAATTGGAAGTCTGGATGAATTGGGCGTGAATTTTTCATCTTGCTGAATTGTCGTATTGCATTCCACAAATCAAGTTCCCTTCGGTATCTAAAAACTTGGCAATCCAACCAACATATGGAATAAGTGTTTTTGGCATTAATATTTTTCCGCCATTGTTTTTTACCTTTTCGATTATATCGTCAATATTTTCAACTCCAATAGAGCATTCCAAGCCAATTATTTTTTCGGGAACTGGTGAATATTTTCTTGATTGCAAAGCTCCAATTAATTCTCCGTTTTCGGTCTTATCGGCTTTGATTTGCAAAAAGTCGTTTTGACCATAAGAATTGAAACCCCAATCAAAAACTCCATCATAAAAACTCTTTGCTCTTTCAATGTCGTCAATGTGAATGGCAAAATGTGTCAATTTGTTTTTCATATCCTTGATTTTAATTATTAATGTGTCGTTTTTTTAGCTGACGCACAACGGTTAGTATATGAAAAGTAGGCGATTTCGAAGCACAAATCTTTCGGATAAGAACAAAGTTTGATACGAGCCAAAAACCTTGAATTTATTAGTATTTCGCCTATCTTTTAGATACATTGTTATGTGCTGGCTTTTTTTATTAAACCATTTTCCTTTTCAAATTCTTCTATTTCTCTGTAGAATTCAATGGCTTTTTCAACGGATTTTCCGCCCGAACCTGCTATTAAATTTCTAAACCATTTTTTATTTAAGTTTTCGGGTTGGTGATTTTTATACAACCAAAAGGAAAAATAAATAAACCCACTTGTTAGGATTGTCTGAAAGATAATATAAGGTAATCCCACGTTTTGTGGAAACCAATTGTTACTCAAATAAAATGTTGTAAAAAAGGGAAATTGTAAACACATAATTTTGGCGTGGTCAATTATGGAAAGTTGAAGTCTTGATAATTGTTTCTGAATTTCCATTATGCTACCATCGTAATTTATATTTTTTGTCCAAGCAAGTTGTTTAATATAGTCTGCAAACCCTTTTATATTTATCAAAGCGATTGCTGAAACTGAAACAATAAAATAATTACTTGCCGAAGAATAATTTGAAATAGCATAAAACAAGGCATAGCCTAAGATGAGAAGATAAAATACAAAAGCTACTATTCCTGCCGTTTTTAATTTAACCAAGCCGTTTAAAGTAGATTCTGCCTTTCTGCCAATAGTCTCTTTTAAAAGTAATTTATTAATTGTCAATGTTTTTTCTATTTTGACATTTTGCTCTTTCCAAATATTTATAAGTTCTATATTTTCCATTTTATTGAATTTTAAGTTGATTGAATTCCTTTTTTAGTATGCTTTTAATTCTGGCAATTTTTGTTGCAATATTGGTTTCTGTAATTCCGATGATTTCTGAAATTTCCTTGTAACTTTTTTCTTCGAGGTATAGTAACATTAGAGCTTTGTTCAAATCATTTAATTCTGAAATTATATGATTCAATAGTCGCAAGTTGGTTTCTTTTTCATCAGATATTTCTTTGTTGGAAAAATCGAAAATATCTGTTGTAATCGGGTTTGAAATCCGTTTTCTAGTGCTCTCTTTCCTGTAGAACGAAATAGCTACATTCAAGGAAATTCGGTATATCCAAGTTGAATATTTAAATTTTTCGTTGTAGCTGTCAAATGATTTCCACAATTGCAAAATAATTTCTTGAACGAGGTCTTTTCTATCTTCAATATTCTGACAATATGAGTTTGCGACTTTAAATAGAATACCTTTGTTGTTCTCGACAATAACAAGAAAATTGGCTGTTCTATTTTTGTCCATCATTCGGTTTGTGAGTTTGAGAACCTAATTTTAATACATAGGTTGTACTGTCTGTCTTTATTGGTGTTTTTGGTTTTGCACTATAATAATTTCTGGTTATCGAAATGCTACATCCTGATGTGAATATTGTAAATGCTGTAACAACAACAATAATTAATCTGATGTTTTTATTTTCCATTTTAGTTCGATTTTATTAAGAAGTATTCGTCTTTTCTTAATTATTCGCACAATGGTTACAAAAATCACACTTTTTTGAAGAAATTTTTTAATAGTGTATAAATCGGCTCTAAATTTTAATGTTTAAGAGAAGAAGTTTGATGGTAATACTGAACTTTTTTCAGCTTTCACATAACTTCAAGATATGAAATCGTTTTAATGTTTTATATAAGTCGTTAAACGAAGTTAGTATTTTTTTTCATAAAGTCAATAAAAACTTACAAGCATTAAAGCGTTATTTTGTTAATAACTAAACATAAATTCAAAGTTTAGAATTCTTAATTTTAAACTGAATTTTTAACTTTGTTACTTTAAGATTTTTAATGGAACACTTTGTAGTATCGGCAAGAAAATACAGGCCCCAAACATTTAAAGATGTTGTGGGACAACAAGCTATTACAAATACCTTACTTAATGCCATTGATAACAATCATTTAGCACAAGCCTTACTATTTACAGGTCCTAGAGGTGTTGGTAAAACTACCTGTGCACGCATTTTGGCTAAGATGATAAACAGCGATGGCACCGAAACAGGAGATGAAGATTTTGCTTTCAATATTTTTGAGCTGGATGCCGCATCTAACAACTCTGTAGATGATATTAGAAGCTTAACCGACCAGGTTAGAATTCCACCACAAGTAGGCAAGTACAAAGTATATATTATTGATGAGGTGCATATGCTTTCTCAAGCGGCTTTTAATGCTTTTCTTAAAACATTAGAAGAACCACCAAAACATTGTATTTTTATTTTAGCAACTACTGAGAAGCATAAGATAATCCCAACTATTTTATCGCGTTGTCAAATTTTTGATTTTAAACGTATTACGGTTAAAGATGCTAAAGATTATTTAAAATACATAGCTTCCGAGCAAGGTATAGACGCTGAAGATGATGCGCTACATATCATTGCTCAAAAAGCAGATGGCGCCATGCGTGATGCGCTTTCTATTTTTGATCGTGTTGTAAGCTTTTCTGGTAAAAATTTAACCAGACAAGCCGTTACTGAGAATTTAAATGTACTTGATTACGAAACCTATTTTACAAGCACCGATTTAATTTTAGAAAACAAAATCCCAAACCTTTTGCTGCAGTTTAATAATACGCTTTCAAAAGGCTTTGATGGCCACCATTTTATTGCTGGTTTAGCATCTCATTTTAGAGATTTATTAGTAAGTAAAACACCAGAAACTATTGAATTGCTTGAAATTGGCGATGATACTAAAAAGAAATACTTAAAGCAATCTACAAAAGCCTCTCAAGCGTTTTTGATGCAAGGTATTCAGTTAGCAAACGATTGCGACCTCAAGTATAAAACCAGTAAAAATCAGCGCTTATTAGTAGAACTTTGTTTAATGCAACTTGCCTCTATCACTTTTGATGGAGAAAAAAAAAATAGCAAACATTACATAATTCCTGCTTCTTATTTTAAAAATAAAGGTATCACGCCTGTTCCTTTAATTATTCCTAAAAAAGAAGCAAAACCAACTAAGGAAAAATCAGTTACACCCGAAGATTCTTATAAATCAAATTCGCAAAACACTGTAGTTGCATCTTTTCAAGTACAAGAACCACCAAAAATTGTTTTAAAACAAAATACTAAAAGAGCATCCGGACTATCTTTAAGCAGTATCAAAGCAAAAAAAGAACATCTTATTAAGCAAATGGATGTGGTTATTGATGAAGAAAATTTACCAAAAGAACCATTTTCTGAAATAGATTTTGTAGAATCTTGGAAAGCCTATACCGAAATATTACGAAATGAAGGTAAACATAACCTAGCCTCTATCCTTTCTATTGATACTCCAAAAGTAAAAGGTGTTACTGCTTATTTAGAGTTTCCGAACGAAACCAATAAATTGGAGTTAGAAAAAAACTTATACGAGATTCTTTCATACTTAAGAAAAAAACTAAACAACTTTGATATCAATTTAAATATCATTGTTAATGAGGAATTAGATAAACAATATGTTTACTCTGCAAAAGAGAAATTTGAAAAATTAAAGGAGAAAAATCCTAATTTAGATATTTTAAAAAAAACTTTTGATTTAGATGTTTAAATTATTATATAACAGCGTATTAGCAATTATTTTTTTTCTATCTACATTAGCTTTAATTAGTTGTAATGGAAACCAAAATAAAAGAGACCTTTTAAAGGAATCTGTTGCAAAATTTAAAGAGTCTAAAAAACATATAACACTTGTTGAATATATTCCAGAAGTATATTCTGAAGTGAAAAAAGACACCATTTTAAGTAATGGTTTTACGGTTTGTATTAAAACATATTCGGTTGATGAATATTCTGTAACACATGAATATAAAACAGACACGCTCACTAATCATATGGATATTTTTAAAAATTGGATTTCTGAAGTGACTATTACAAAAAATGGAAAGCTAATTTTTAATGAAACCATTAATAATGCCTTTTTATTAAAAAACAATATTGTTAATAATGAAGCGCTTATAGATGCTATAAATCTGGGGACTAGCTTGGAACAAGACAAAAGTTTTAATCAAGACTATATATATTTATATACCGGTATAGTATATCCTAAAGAAGTAAATAATATAATTTTCACCCTTAAAATAGATGATAAAGGCCGCTATAGTTTTGAAGAATTAGAAATTGTATAAAATATGCTAGGACTTAAATTACCAACAGACCCACGATGGGTAAATATTGTTGAAAAAAACATAGAAGAAATACTTACAGACCATGCCTTTTGCGAACAGAAAGCAACGAGTACAGCAATTTCATTAATAGTTAGTTTTCCCGAATACAATGAGCTTGTACAAGAAATGACGGCTTTAGTTAAAGAAGAAATTAGCCATTTTAAAATGGTACATGATAAAATAATAGAACGTGGTTGGACTTTAGGAAGAGACAGACGTGACGATTACGTTATAGAATTGGTTAAATTTTTTCCTAAAGGAGGAAGTAGAACTACGCAATTGGTTCATAGATTGCTTTATGCTGCTTTAATTGAAGCCAGAAGTTGTGAGCGTTTTAGACTATTATCAGAGGAATTACAAGATAAAGAATTAGCTGGCTTTTACAGAAAACTAATGATTAGTGAAGCTAACCATTATACCATGTTTTTAGGATTTGCTAGAAAATATGGCGAAAAAAAAGAAGTTGACACCAAATGGCAACAACTTCTTGTATACGAAAGTGATATTATAAGTAATTTAGGCACTAAAGAAACCATTCATGGTTAAAACTTATAACCTACACCTAATTGAATATTAGTGTTTGTAGCTGTAGCCAATAACTTATCATCAAAAATATTTCTGATGCCATAAGTATATCTAGCATCTACAAAAATAGCGTGGTTAATTTTATATTCTACACCAGCTAATGCTGAATAGGCTATATTGTTTACTCTGTCTTCGTATTTATGAACCTTTAAACCAACTTGAGGACCAAAACCAGCATGGAATTTTTCACTGATTCTAAATCTCAATAAAATGGGCATTTGAATATAGTCTAAGTGTAAAACTTCTTCATTAGCACCTTCAGCTGAAAATTGCAATTCTGGAACAACTGATAATAGTTTTGATAATCCAATATTTGCAAAAGCACCAAAATACAAACTGTTTCTGTGCTCATTTTCAATATTCACATTACCGTCAATAGCTAAGTTTGAGATATTGAATCCACCTCTTACACCATACTTAACACCTTGAAATGTTGATTTTTTGGAATTATTAACTTCTGGAGTTTCAGAATAAATAGAATCTTTAATAACTTGATCTTGAGAAAATCCGTAAAATGAAGTGCCAATTAGTAAAACTAGTAGTAATATTTTTTTCATAATTAATAGGTTTGGGATATAATTTATAATAATTATATCCAACGAATATATATTATAAAATTAAAATTATACAATTATAAGAGGTAAAGTGCAGAATTTTACTGTGTATTGCTTGAAACAGTATCGTAGTATATACTTTTAATAATTCCATCTGCAAGACCTATTTTAGGAACATAAATGTTCTTAGCACCGCTCCATTTCATCGCAGAAAGGTATATACGCATGGCAGGAATAATAACATCTGCTCTATCTTGATTTAAATCAAGTTCGGTAATACGCTCTTCGTAAGAATACGTTTGGAGCATGTTGAAATATGATGTCATGTAGAAATAAGAAAGTGGCTTACCCATAGCTTTTCCAGATATTTTGAAAATTTTATTGATATTACCTCCAGATCCTAAAACATCAATTTTATGGAACCCTTTGGCGTGTTCGCCTATCCATTTTTCTAATTCTAACCATGTTTCTTTTAAAACCATATCGTTTAAGAGTCTAACAGTCCCTATTTTGAAAGATTTAGATATGACTTGATTGCCTTGGTTTATGATTGTAAATTCTGTACTACCACCACCAACATCAACATACAAATATGTTTTTGAATTATCTATATATTTATCTAAATCTGTGGCAGCAATAATAGCTGCTTCCTCTTCACCCTCAATAACATCAATACTAATACCAGCTTGTTTTAGAACTAAATCTACTACTTGTTTTCCGTTTTCTGATTCTCGCATCGCAGAAGTTGCACAAGCTTTATATTTTACTACTTTATGAGATTTCATAAGCAATTTAAAAGCAAGCATCGTATCAATAATACGCTGTGTGTTTTCTTTTGATATTTTATTTTTTATAAAAACATCAGCACCTAAACGAATAGGAACACGCACTAAGGAGTTTTTTTTAAACTGTGGAGGTTTACCTTTTTGTTCAATTATGTTCGATATCAATAATCTTACTGCATTGGAACCAATATCGATAGCTGCATATTTTTTTATTGAGAGCATCTTAGTTTTCTAGTTTTTTAAGATAATAATTGTACATAGCAAACTGAGACCTTATTTTTTCTTTATTATTAACTCTATACTGATTTTCTTGTGAATCGTTTAATAATCTAGCTTTTACATTATCATTCCAGCTTATGTTAAAAGTATCTATAATTTCTTCTTTAATAGCCTTATCGTAAATTGGACAACTCACTTCTACTCTATTTTCAATATTTCTTGTCATCCAATCGGCAGAAGATATGTATAACTTAGTGTCTTCATTACTTCCAAAAATGTAAATTCTCGAATGCTCTAGAAATTTATCTATAATACTAATTACCTCAATATTTTCACTCATACCCTTTACGCTTGGTATTAAACAACAAATACCCCTAACGATCATTTGAATTTTAACTCCCGCGTTACTTGCTTCATAAAGTTTATCAATCATTAAGTAACTAGAAATACTATTCATTTTTAATCTAATAAGTCCTTCTTTACCATTTCTTACTTTTTCAATTTCATTATCAATAAGTTTGAAAATGGTTTTTTGCGTATAATGAGGTGAAACTATTAAATGCTTGTAACTGAAAATTCTATAGTTAGTTTCGAAAAAACTGAAAATTTTAGTGACATCTTTTAGTATTTTTTGATTACTTGTAAATAGCGTGTAATCTGTATAAATTTTAGCCGTAGATTCATTGAAATTACCTGTACTAATAAAACCATAACGTTTTATTTTTTTTCCTTCTTCACGTTCTATTACACACATTTTACTGTGAACTTTTAAACCAGCTACACCAAAAATGAGGTTAATACCCTCTTTTTCCATTTGTTGTGCGTAATTAATATTTGCCTCTTCATCAAACCTAGCTCTTAACTCAATTGAAACCGTTACAGATTTTCCATTAATTGCAGCATTTATCAATGAACTAGCAATATGAGAGATTTCAGCTAATCTATAAATCGTTATTTTAATCGTTTTTACATTTGGATCTAAGGCTGCTTCTCTTAAAAACTTAACGATGTATGAAAATGTTTGATAAGGCGCATGTAATAAATAATCTTTTTTAGCTATCGCCTGAAAAATACTGTTTTGTAAACTCAATCCTTTTATAGGTAAAGCTTCAATTTTATCGTATAATAAATCTGTTCTTTCTAAACTCGGAAAACCCATATAATCTCTTCTGTTATGATATCTTCCTCCTGGTATTATGCTATCTGTATTATTAATGTTCATTTTAGACATTAAATACTCAAGTGTTTCTTTATGTATGGTTTTATCATAAACGAATCTTACAGGCTCACTAACTTGTCTATGCTTTACACTATCAGAAATTTTTTCAATAAAACTTTTACTTAAATCACTCTCAAAATCTAACTCACCATCTCTGGTGATTTTTATCATGTGGGCTGAAATACTTTTATAATCGAAAATATTAAAAATATCGCTTAAACAATGACGAAGTAAATCATCTATCATAATGATATAACTCTTGTTTTCTTGCTTTGGTAATTCAATAAACCTATCAACAGATTTAGGGATTTCTATTAAAGCAAATTGTTTTTTATCATCAGTCATAACCATTTTTACAGCTAAATATGCTGCACTATCTTTTAGATTTGGCAATTCAATCAAATCATTTAAAATGATAGTAACTAGTGCTGGACTTACTATTCTTAAAAAATAATTTTTTATAAAGTCATGCTGAATGTCGTCAATTTGAGTCTCGTCTATAATATATATGGCTTCATGTTCCAAACTTTTATGAATTGATTGTAAAATATCCAAACTTTCACTTTGTTGTTTTATAACAATTTGAGTAATTATTTCTAGAAGCTCTTGAGCTCTTATACCACCTAATTCACTTTTACCAGTCTTTCCTGCCTCTACAATTCGCTTAACTGTTGCGTATCTTACTTTAAAAAATTCATCTAAATTATTAGAGAAAATACCTAAAAATCTTAGTCTTTCAATTAAAGGTACTGTTTCATCAGATGCTTCTTGCAAAACCCTTGCGTTAAATTGAAGCCAACTAATTTCTCTATTCACATAACTATTGCCTGTAGTTTCTGTTTTAATCATTAAATATTATGAATTTTAATTACTAAACAAATATATTCTATTTAGGCTAAATTATAGGTTTGAAAATGATAAGTAATTTTTAAATTTATTTTAAATCTCTAGGGAATATGGTTTTTAAAGTATTGCCTTTTTTTATTTCATTCCAATTTATTATATCAAATTCTAAAATAACAACGCCACAAGTAGGTACATTTTCAATAAATATATTTCCATAAGTATTTACAAATGCTGTAATAGCATGATTATGGCCAAAAAGCATCAAATTATTTACTAAAATATTAGTGCTTTTAATAGTCTGTAGTAAATCTTGACCAGAAAAATCATATAAACTATGATTTACATTACAAATATTTTTATCAATTTCTAAATTAGAAATAAAGATGTCTGCTGTAGTTTTAGCCCTTAATGCACCACTTGAAATAAGTAAATCAAGTTGAAATTTATAATTACAAAGTTCTTTAGAAACCAATGAAGCATCATTAAATCCTCTTTCGCTAAGAGGTCGTTCATAATCTTCAAGATTGAATTCCCAAGAAGATTTTGCATGTCTAACAAGTATAATTTTTTTCATAAATTCGATTAAATGTAAATTTTATCGATTAAAAGTTGTTTTTATCGATAAAATTCATGTTATTTGTCCATTATAAAGTTAAAATAAAATTAAAAAATAATAGATTGAAAAACAATCCCAGAGTTAAACATCAGAATATCAGTATATTAACGTTTAATAACTTTTTAAAACGATTAAGTGTTTTTTATATGCTTTTAATCGGAATTATAAGTAATTTATCATAAATGTTTTGAACTTAGTATTAGATATATGTTCTTTTGTTTTACCTGCTTAAATTAAAAATTAAAAATTATGAACCCAAATCTAACACCTAAATATAAACAGGCTTTATATTTTGAGTATCATTTCCTCTACGTTTTCCTTCTAGTCTTTTATTTTTTTACCATTTAAACTAATTTTTGTGACTAATAATTTCACAAAGTGTCATAAATTATAAATATAAGATACATTTAATCTTTTCAATCATGAGAAAAAAATACAATTGTATTTCATCAGTTATAACTACAAAAACTCTTTTGGTATTGTTTTTTGTTATTTTAACTAATTCATTGTTAGCTCAAACTCAGGCGCCTTCAATTCAGACTGGAGTAACATTTCAATGGTCACCAAATCCTCAAGCAGGAAATGCTGGACCAGCGGTAATTGAGTCTATTACAATTGATGGAACCATATATAACACATTCGTTATCCCAAATGATTATGAACTTACCAGATTAGGTCCTGATGGACATGAACCAAATGAGATTAGAGAAAATGGTGTTTTAATAGCTACTGCAAGTAATGTACCTAATTGGGATGCTTTGGCTTTATCTGCTTTTCAAGATAAGAATCTTAATCATTATTTTACAGCTAATCCAAATGGTCAAAATATTTGTAATAATTTTAACGCAATTGCAACAACAAATGCTCAAAAACAAACTATTTTTTACAACCCAGCTATTCCTTCTAATCAAGACGGTGTTTTAGCTGTTACTGAAAGAGGTGGAAATAACTGTTTTTATATTGAAGTATGGGGCATACCAGTTGGTGGCGGTGTAGAACAAAAATTGGGTGAAACTTTTGTTAGAAATAGTGGTAATTATACAGGTTCAATACCGGGGGTTCCAGTAGCAGGTTCTGATTACTGGAGATCTGGTAGAGTAAATGAAAATGGTCAAACCATAGCTGTAGCTTTATTTTATTTAAATGAACTTGCACCAACAGGATCTAATATTACTAAAATTGAGTTTGTAGGCGCTTCTAGAGATCATGGAGATGGAAAGTTTTTTTTACTTCAAAAATACGCTGTTGATCAACAAGATTTTAATTGTGTTGATGAAGCCCATAATGGTGATTTATCAATAAATAATAATGTACCAATAAATTCAACATATAGTTTAGTCTCAGGTCCAACACCATCTTCAGGTGTCCAAGCTTTTAATCTTAATTCTGACGGTACTTTTAATTTTACACCAGCGAATGGATTTGTTGGTGATGTTACGTTTGATTACGAAGTTTGCTTGCCTGCACCAAATACTTCAGTTTGTGACCAAGCTACGGTAACCTTAACTGTAGTGGACTTAACAACAGATCCAGTGATAGATATTGAATGTGGTACAACTAGTAACTCATTTAATATTAAAGTAACTAGTCCTTTAGGAAATAATTTCCAATACTCAATAGATAATGGATTAACTTACCAATACAGTCCAGATTTTCTAAATTTAGCAGAAGGATTATATAATTTATTGGTTAAAAATGATTCTGGTAATTGTGCTACAAGTTATAGCGGCAATTCTATTGTTTTAGATGCTTTAGAACTTTCAGGTAATGTTTCTAATGCTATTTGTTCGTCGGGTAATGACGGTTCAATTGATATTTCAGTTTCTGGTGGATTTTCGCCATATTCATTCTTATGGAGTAATGGAGCTACAACTGAAGATATAACAGGATTAAGCTCTGGTAATTACTCGGTTACTGTAACTGACAATAATGGCTGTACTATTACAAATGATTTTGATGTAGTAGTAGACGTAGATAATATACCTCCGACCTTTACAGCGCCAGTTGATATTGAAATATTTACAGATGCTACTTGTAATTATAATGTTGATGTTGCCATTACTGGTGATGTTATTGATGAAACAGATAATTGTGATACAATATTGGATGCTACTTATTCTGATAATTTAGTTTCAGGTCCATGCAATGGCTCATATATTTTATCAAGAACATGGTCTCTACTTGATACAAGCGGAAACTCTGCAGCTGATCAAGTACAAACTATTACCATTACTGATAATACACCTCCAATTATTAATACACCATCAAGTGATTTAACTGTAGAATGTGATGGCGATAATTCTGCTGATTTAATTGCGTGGTTAAATTCTAATGGTGGTGCTACTGCTACAGATGCTTGTTCTTCCATTACTTGGTCTAATGACTTTTCAAACTTAAATTTAACTTGTGGTGCAACTGGTAGTGGGCTTGTTGCTTTTACAGCTACTGATGAATGTGGTAATTCAGTTTCTACTTCTGCTACTTTTACGGTTGTTGATAATACACCTCCTACTTTTACAGCACCTGCTGATATTGAAATATTTACAGATGCTTCTTGTAATTATGATGTTGATGTTGCCTTTACTGGTGATGTTATTAATGAAAATGACGGATGTTCATCTGGTATTCAAGCTACATTTATTGATTCTGCCCCTGTTACTGGTTCTTGTCAAGGTTCATTTGTTATTTCTAGAACTTGGTCTTTAACTGATGCATGTGGAAACTCTGCTGCTGACCAAGTACAAACTATTACCATTACTGATAATACACCTCCAATTATTGATACACCATCAAGTGATTTAACTGTAGAATGTGATGGCGATAATTCTGCTGATTT
>NZ_CEWOCJ010000014.1:0-65855 GCF_982512915.1 Flaviramulus sp.
CCATTAAAATATAGGATGTCAATTCTTTTTTATTATTTTTTGTTTCTGTTAAAAGTCTTTTAGAGACTGCTAAAGCATTTGTTTTGGCAATTCTATGATCATTCCAATTATTGATTTGTAAGGCAATTAAAATTCCAATAACTACCAAAACTATTTCGCCAATGGCATATTTAACGTACTTTGAGGTTTTGTTTTCCATAAGATATGATTTTCTAATATGTTTAAAGAACTTTATCATAATTTGAATTGTAATAATAATTGTCCGCAAGCGGCTATCTCAACCAAAGGTCTACTAGACCTTTGATTTTGCAAAAGCAAAATTATGTTTCGATAATGACGAATTTTTCGAAAGAATTTAATCATGATATTTTATTTAATCAACTTTTGATAGTTTGATGATATTATTTAAACTACTTGTTAGTTTTTGAAGTTCACCTAATTCTCCTAAAATTGCTTGTAAATTAGCCTGGCGAAGTCTATAAACATATTCAAACTCCAGAGATTCTAAAACGTTAAGATGATTCCTTTTATCTTTAAAATTGCCCTCAAAATCAAAATGTTTTGCTAAAAAAGGATCAATAATTTCATCAATGGTTTTTGATGCGTGTATTTCGTCTTCTTGAAAATCGCTCACCAAATCAGGCCAAGAAATAAGCAAGGTTCTTAAAGAGTCGTTTTGAATAAGGTCAAAAGTTGAGGTGTTAATAATGGCATTAATTGATCCTTGAGATGGGTTATAAGTAAACTGAGTTAGCGTTGAAAAAGCATATTTTGAAACCGAATCTAAATTTATTTTTTTAACATCTATAGGAAGCATTGAAACTAATTTACTTGTGTATTTTAATGATCTTTTATGATAATGCAAAGCTGAGTCTAATTGAATTCTGTTTTGGATAAATTCATTGTGAATAGCTTTTAAAATGGCTTTTTCTTTAGCTAAATTTTTGCGGTTTTCATTCCAATTATTAATTTGCAATGCAAGTAAAATTCCGATAACGACTAAAACAATTTCACCAATTGCATATTTTAAATACCTGCCTGCGGCAAAGGCAGGCTTAGTTGTTTTGTTTTCCATGAGAAGTCTTTTTCGGATTTTTTGAAAGAATTTAATCATTGTTAATTTTATTACAATTTTGTTTTTTCAATAATTAATTCCATTGTTGTAGATACTTTCTCAATTTCTGTTTGCGCTTTTTTATTTTCTCTATCACTTGCAACAAATAATATTTCATTCAAAATTCGTTTTTTTCGGGCAATAAGATTTAAGTATTTTTCAAGCTGTTTTTGTTCAAAATTGAGCACTTCATCAAAACGTTCATCCTCTGTATACAATTTAAAATTATCTAAAGTGAAGGGAATAAAAAGATCTATTGTGAATTTTCGCATTTCTATTTCTTCTTCTAAATAATCGTTAATTAAATCTTGCCATCGAATTAAAAGTTCTCTCAATTCAAAATCTTGAATAAGGTTGATAGACCCAGAACTAATTAATGATTTTATACTACTTTGTGAAGGATCAAAAGTATAAGAAACTCTAGCCCAAAGAGAGTGATAACGCAATGAATCTAAATTAACCGTTTTAAAAGGTTGATTTTTTAACATCCATTCACAACTTTTAAGCGATTTTAAATGAAAATTTTTAATCATTTCAAATTGCACCTTATTTTCTAAAAACTCTGTATGAATTTGGTTTAAAAAAACGGCTTCCTTAGCTTTATCTTTACGTTGTTCATTCCAATTATTAATCTGTAGTGCTATCAAAATACCAATAACAACTAAAACTATTTCTCCAATGGCATATTTAAAATACTTTGAGGTTTTATTTTCCATAAGATATGATTTTCTAATATGTTTAAAGAACTTTATCATAATTTGAATTGTAATAATAATTGTCCGCAAGCGGCTATCTCAACCAAAGGTCTACTAGACCTTTGATTTTGCAAAAGCAAAATTATGTTTCGATAATGACGAATTTTTCGAAAGAATTTTATCATTTATTCATAGCTTTAATTAAGTTTCTAATTTGAGTAATTTTAAATAGAGCAGCTTCAATAGAGCGAACATTTCCTTTTCTATTATCATTGAATAACTTAATTAGTGTAATAGAGGAAGGTTTGGTAAAGAATGTTTGATGATTAATTGGTTCACATGATACCCGCCATTGAAAATCTTTGAAATCTGTTTTTATTACAGGAACCCAATCAACATTAAAGGAGCTTTCAACATCATTTAGTGCTTGATAAACATCATTTACATTCTCATCATAATAAGAAATCAATTCTTGTTGAATAGTTTTATTTGATATAACTTCTATGCCTTTTGCTTTTAAAACTTCAAAAGCACTCGATTTTGCTCTAAATCTTTCAAAACAGATAATGTTACCAAGCCAAATTTTTAAACTGTCGTTGTAATTTTCAGTAGCAACTTGCTCAAGAAGTAAACCTGTTGTTAAAATTGCCTCTTTTGCTTTTTGTAATTCTATGGATAAAGTTACAGAATCGCTTTGCAAATTTTGGTCTATCAAAAACAGGATTTCTGCTTCATATTTTTTACTTTTTTGTTGATCATTCCAATTATTAATTTGAAGCGCAATTAAAATCCCAATTACTACAAGTACAATTTCACCAGAAGCATAAATTAGGTATATAGAAACTCTGTTTTCTTGCATAAGTTTTTGACGGATTTTTCTAAAGAATTTTGTCATGGTTTGATATTGTTTTCAATTAACTTAAGAGTTTCTTTTAAAAACGTCATAATAAGCTCCTCATTTGTTGTGACGAAAGATTGATTCATGTAATAATCAAACAACATATTGTCTACTTGAAGACTGTTTAAAAATTCGTCGTAATTAGATTTTGGTACTTTAATTGGAGGAATGAGAATGTCCCTTTTATAATCTTCTCTATCCATTGTAGCATCTCCATTTCGTAGCGGTAAAAATTTATGAAGTATAGGTGGTACATTGTTTATCCAATATGAGCGTCTAATAACAGCATCGTCTTCGTAATCATCGAGTTCTCCTGTCCATTGGTTTAAGGCATATCGTAATTTAGAATCTTTAATTAATTCTAGATTACCAGAAGAAATAATATCATTCATGACTCCTAGTCTAGCATCAAAAGTTGCAAAATTGAAAACCTTCCCAATTAAACTATCTATAGTTTTGGTTTCAAAACTTTTAGTTTCATCAAAATTTAATAGCGTTATAATAGCATTTAAGCAATTTAAGTTGACGTTGTGGTCAAAATTTAGCTCCTTAATATTTTGTTTAAATTCTTCTCTAAGACTAAAGAGTATTTGTTGTTCTTTTTCTTCCTCTTTTTGTTTTTCATTCCAAGTATTAATTTGTAGTGCAATTAAAATACCAATAACCACTAATACAATTTCACCAATGGCGTATTTAAAATACTTTCCTGTTTGGTTTTTTATTACTAAGTTTTGACGGATTTTTCGAAAAAATTTAATCATTTTGCTCATTGTTTGATTTTGTTTTTTAACTATTCATTTATGGCATCTGTAATACCTTTAGTGGGGATTTTTTTTGGATATCTCCAGTTGTATAGGCATTGTAGAGATTTTTAACTATTTTTTTATTATTTGGATTTAAATATTGAGCTAGATCAAGTTCTTCCACAAAGATTAAATTATACATAAAGTCTTGTTTTAGAGTAATTTTTCTATTTTTAATTTTATTAGTGTAGTGAATTTGTTTTTTCAGTTTAATATTCAATAATCATTATAAAATGATTTAATAAAAATTAAGAAAAGGAGGATTTGCAATGCACCAAAAGATTTTGGTAATTGTTTAAAGGTATGATAATACGTAATTTTCATAGTGTCTTTTTATTATAATAGCACTAATAAAAAAGACTTAGGGAATACAAGTTAATATTACTAAAAATATTGAATACTGTCAAATATTTTATTGAATATTTACATATTTAGCTTTGTTACAGATAATTTATTAACAAATGTTAATTTTATTTAAATTTATTTCAATGTTTATTTAGCTTTTGTAGTTGCTTAATTGTTAAAGTGCTTCCATCATGACTCCAACCTGGTGCGCCAAAAACATACATAAATTTATGGTACCAGTTTTTAGATTTTTTCATGTCTATCCAAATATCTTTGTATTCATGTGTTAGTATAATTAATGGATTATATGAGTTGGGAGCTTTGGTAACACCATATTTTATGTTTATGTTTTCGTCTAACTCTTTCCAAGTTCCAAAAATTTTATCAAAAATGTTTAAAAAGCCACCATGGTTTTTATCCATATACTCAATGTTTTGGGCATGATGCACTTGGTGCATAGTATGTGTATTAAATATTTTTTCAATAATACCCATTTTGGGTACATATACAGAATGCAACTGAAATTGCCATAAAGCTTCAATTCCTAAGCAAACCACTAGCATTTCTGGTGGGAATCCTAATGCAGGAATCCACATGTAAAAAAAAGGTTTGTAAAAAATGGTGAACCAACCGTTTCTTACTGCTGTTCCTAAATTAAAATTTTCTGAAGAATGATGTACAATGTGTGCTGCCCAAAGAATTCGAACATTATGGTTTTGCCTATGAAACCAATAATAACTAAAATCATCTAAAATTTGGCAGATTATCCAAATATACCAAGCGAATCCAAAAGATTTCCAACCCATAATATTGGTTCTAACACCATCAATAATAGGGTTAAAAAACTCATAAACAAAATTAAAAAGGACAATAGCAGCTATCGTTTTAGTTAAAGGAGCTAAAATGGTAGACCCTATTCCCATAGTAAGACTAGCAGCCAAGTCTTTCCATTTATATAAATCATTATTTGTTTTTTTGTGTTTACTATATGTAAGTTCCAGTAAGATTAAACCAAGAAAACAAGGAACACCATAAATTAGAGGGTTTGTAAAATTCATTAAATAAAAAAGTTGATTTTCAAAAGTATAATGATTTTAATTAAAATTACTATGATATCATTTTTTTATTGGTAGAAATTAAAATTATTTAAGTTTATTAATTTTGATTAAAAAAAACAGGAAATTATTTGTTTGTTAATTTTTCTTTATGATGCTGTATATCAACGATATTTGGCGATTGTTTTTTTGTAATTTTGAAACTTAAATATATTTCTAAAAATTCTCAAATGAAAACAAAACTACTCTCGTTATTATTTTTCTCAACTTTTTTAAGTTTTTCACAAACTGATATTGAACAATTGCAAAGTGCAACAGGATCTCAATATACCCTTTTAAACGGTACTGTAGATCAATCGACTACTGGTGCTAATGTGTCATGGGATTTTACCAGTTTGTCAAACACAACAATTTTATTAACAGATACTTATGCTGTTTCAGGATTAAATGCTACTATCCAAACTAACGATGGTGCTACTTTAGTAAGTAGTATTGGACTTGTTAATACTGGTGGTGAAATAGCTGTAACGTCTGCTTTGTCATCAGGAATTCAATTAAATTATTCCAATACAGCAGTAATAGGAACTTTTCCATTAAGTTATGGTTATTCCAATACAGATTCTGTAGATGGCACCTTTAGTGGTACAGTTTCTGGAACAGTTTTGAATACAAGTTCTATTACTGTTGAAGTAGATGGATGGGGCAATTTAAAAGTTGGTACTTTTGATGGTGAAGTAACTAGGTTAAAAATTGTGCAAAATCTAAATTTATTAGTTGGCGGTTTTGTTACTGGAACGGCTACTCAAACTTCTTATTTTTATTATGACGCTAATAATGATGATTTGATTTTTAGATTTACTAGATTACAAGTACCTCTTGCTAGTATAGATGAAACAACACAGGAAAGTTTATCAACCTATACACTAAAAACTAATAATTTTGTTACAAATAATATTGATTTAAAATTATTAAGTAACCCTGTTAAAGATCTTCTTAGTTTTGTTGTTAGTGATTTTATTGAAATAGAATCTACAACTATCTCTGACATTTCTGGAAGAATTGTTTTAAAAGTAGATGATAATATTTCTTCACTAAATGTTAGCCAATTACCATCCGGATTATTTATGGTTTCAGTTTCTACAAATAGAGGTCTTGTAACCAAAAAATTCATAAAGAAATAGATAATAACTTTATATAAATAAAAAAGGGTTTCAATTTTGAAACCCTTTTTTATTTAATTTATTATGCTGTTACCTTTTCCTTTTTTTTACAAAAATCCACTTCAATTTGATTATTTATTATGTCTTCAAAAGTTTCTCTTTTTCTAATTAAATGGGCTTTGTTGTTATACCATAACACTTCTGCAGGACGAAAACGTGAGTTATAGTTACTAGCCATAGAGAAACAATAAGCACCTGCATTTTTAAAACATAAAACATCACCTTCGTTAATTTCATTAATACGTCTGTTGTTTCCAAAAGTATCTGTTTCGCATATGTAACCTACTACGGTATAAAAACGCTCACGACCATTTGGATTTGATATATTAGTAATTTCATGATGCGAACCATAAAACATAGGACGAATTAAATGATTGAATCCAGAATCTACTTGAGCAAAAACCGTAGATGTTGTTTGTTTTATAGCATTTACTTTGGTTAAAAAGTAACCAGATTCACTTACTAAAAATTTCCCAGGTTCAAAAGCTAACGTTAAGTCTTTACCATATTCTTTACAGAAAGCATTGAATTTGGCAGATAGTTTTTCACCTAACTCTTCAATATTAGTTTCAATATCACCTAATTTATAAGGTACTTTAAAACCTGATCCAAAATCAATAAAATCTAAATTTTTAAATTGCTTAGCGGTTTCAAATAAAATTTCACTAGCATATAAAAATACTTCAATATCTAAAATATCACTACCTGTATGCATGTGTATGCCATTTATTGTCATTTTAGTATTTTCTACAATACGAAGTATATGGGGTATTTGATGAATGGATATTCCAAATTTAGAATCAATATGACCAACAGATATGTTGGCATTTCCGCCAGCCATAACATGGGGATTTATACGGATGCAAACAGGTACCTTAGGATGTTTAGTACCAAATTGCTCTAATATTGAAAGGTTATCAATATTAATCTTAACACCTAATTTAGCTGCTTCTTCAATTTCATTTAATGAAACACCATTAGGTGTAAAAATGATTTGATCAGCTTTAAAACCTGCTGCTAAACCTAATTGAACTTCTTGAATAGAAACTGTGTCAATACCAGAGCCAAAAGAATTAAATAGCTTTAAGATAGATATATTAGATAAGGCTTTAACAGCATAGTTGATTTTTAAATTCTTAACAGTTTTAAATGCGTTTGTGAGTCTTTTATATTGAGATTCAATTTTTTCTGCATCATAAACATAAATAGGACTTCCAAATTCTTCAGCAGTTTTAAGCAATTGATTAGCTACCATAATTTTTATTTTTTTTCAAAGATATTTTTTTAAAATGAATTAAAAATTAAATCAATTAAAATTTATTAAAATTAAACATAATGTTAAATAAATAACAATTTATATTTAATAGCTTTATTTATGAGTTTTAGTAATTAATTATTAGTGTAAGTTAACATGATTATTTACTTTTGTCTTGTTAATATATTAAGCAAATTATGAATTTACACGAATATCAAGGTAAACAAATATTAAGTAGTTTTGGAGTTCGTATCCAACGTGGTATAGTAGCCCAAAATGCTCAAGAAGCGGTTGCAGCTGCAAAACAATTAACAAGTGAGACTGGTACTAGTTGGCATGTTATTAAAGCACAAGTTCATGCTGGTGGCCGAGGAAAAGGTGGTGGTGTAAAACTTGCTAAAAACCTTCAAGAAGTTGAAGAAATAGCTGGTAAAATAATCGGTATGGATTTAGTAACACCTCAAACTTCTGCCCAAGGTAAGCGTGTACACCAAGTTTTAGTTGCTGAAGATGTTTATTATCCTGGTGAAAGTGAAACAGAAGAGTTTTACATGTCTGTTTTGTTAAATAGAGGTTCTGGTAGAAATATGATTATGTATTCTACAGAAGGAGGTATGGATATTGAAACCGTTGCTGAGGAAACTCCCCATTTAATTTTTACTGAAGAAATAGATCCTACTGTGGGTATTATGCCATTTCAAGCAAGACGCATAGCTTTTAATTTAGGGTTATCTGGAAATGCATTTAAAGAAATGACAAAGTTTGTTATCAATCTTTATACAGCTTATGTAAAGTCTGATTCTTCTTTATTTGAAATTAATCCGGTTTTAAAAACTAGTGATAATAAAATAATGGCTGTTGATGCTAAAGTTACTATCGATGAAAATGCATTATACAGACACAAAGATTATACAGATTTAAGAGATTTACGTGAAGAAAATCCAATTGAAGTAGAAGCTAAAGAAGTTGGTTTAAACTATGTTGATTTAGATGGTAATGTTGGTTGTATGGTAAATGGTGCTGGTTTAGCAATGGCTACTATGGACTTAATTAAACAAGCAGGAGGAGAGCCAGCAAACTTTTTAGATGTTGGTGGTACTGCTGATGCGGCAAGAGTTGAAGCAGCTTTCAAAATTATATTAAAAGATCCCGCTGTAAAAGCTATCTTAATTAATATTTTTGGAGGTATTGTTCGTTGCGATCGTGTAGCTCAAGGTGTTATAGATGCTTATAAAAACATGGGTACTATTAATGTCCCAATTATTGTTCGTTTACAAGGTACCAATGCTGATATTGCTAAGGAGTTAATTGATAATTCAGGCTTAGCTGTTTTAAGCGCTACAGAGTTTCAAGAAGCTGCTGATAAAGTACAGCAAGTATTAGCATAAATATTTAGTTATATATAATTAAAAAGAGCAACTAATTTAGTTGCTCTTTTTATTTTTATTGAAAACCTTATACTTATCAATTTTCTTTGGTTCAGATTTTATTGAATCATGTTCTTTTGGTTTATCTTCTTTTTTAAGCATCGGCCCACGAAGATGTATTACCAAGCCATTTAAAAAGTTACGTAAAATCTGGTCGCCACAGTCCATATATTTAGGGTGGTCTTCTTTTCTAAAAAAAGCTCCTAATTCACTTTTAGAAATTCTAAAATCTACAAGCTCTAAAATTTTTACAATATCGTCGTCCCTAAGCTTTAATGCGACCCTTAATTTTTTTAAAATATCATTGTTTGTCATATCTGTAATTTAGCTATTAATCCATTATGCATTTTATCGATACTCATCAAAGCAAACCTCTTTTCTCGCTTTTTTTTAGTTTTGTAAATATACTTTAAAAAATGCTTTTTCATATATATCATTTTTTTAAAGAATTTTAATTTTAAGTATTTGTAAATCAGTTTTTTAAATTAAATTTTAATGTTGACTATTTAAATAGTTAAGAAGACAAAGTGCTATTTTTTTGGATGTAAAAAAAGTGCTTATTGATGAAATTAATAAAAATGCCGACCAACTACTATCTACTTTTCGATAAGTTACATTTATCCACGATTATAAAAGTAGATGTTCTGTGTAACTTTACATTATTATAAATTAATCCCCTAAGAAATGGTTAATAGAGTTGAAAAATTAAGTCTTTTATCAGAAATGATAGCGTTTGCAAAATATGATAAAGACATAAGAAACATAGAATATAATTTTTTACTTGGAGTTGCTAAACAATTAGACATCTCAAGAGAAGATTTTGAATATTTATTGGAAAATCCAGTTTCTTATACACATTTAAAATCACACAGTGAGCGAATTGTTCAATTTCATAGATTAGTATTATTAATGAATATTGAACAAGAATATGGACAGGAAAGTAATAACTCTGTAGGTGCTATAAAATTATATAATTTTGGTTTAAGAATGGGTTTAAGCCATGAGTCTATAACTAAAGTATTATATTTAATGGAAAGTTTTCCTAACAAAATAGTACCACCAGATGTATTAATAGACATCTTCAAAACACAATATAACTAATCCCATAAATGTCTCTCAGCATTACTAAAATGCAAATTTTTAAGTGTTGATTTAAATTTAAGTTTAAGTTCTGCGGATTATAAGAAAAGCTAAAGGTTATACCTTTAGCTTTTCTAGTTTATTTTGGTAGCTTTTAATTTCGTCTCTCAATTTAGCAGCCACAATAAAGTCTAAAGATTTAGCAGCTTCTTCCATAAGTTTTCTTTTATCTTTTATTTTCTTTTCTAATTCCCCTATACTTAAGTATTCGCTTTCGGGCTCAGCAGCTTTTGCAGCCTCTAATTCATAACTATAAGTACTTACTGAGTTTTTGGATAAAGCGTTATCTAAACTTTTATTTAAAGCTTTAGGTTTTAAGTTAAATTTAATGTTATGAGCAATCTGTTTTTCACGTCTATAATTTGTTTCATCAATCGTTTTTTGCATGCTATTTGTTATTTTATCAGCATACATAATAGCTTTTCCATTTAAGTTTCGTGCTGCTCTACCTACTGTTTGAGTTAAAGAGCGTGCTGAACGTAAGAAACCTTCTTTATCAGCATCTAAAATGGCAACTAGAGATACTTCTGGTAAATCTAATCCTTCCCTGAGTAAATTTACACCAACTAATACATCAAATAAACCTTTGCGTAAATCTTGCATGATTTCCACACGTTCTAAAGTATCGACATCACTATGTATATATCGGCATCGTATTTGAATTCTATCTAAGTATTTAGTCAACTCTTCTGCCATTCTTTTGGTAAGTGTGGTAACTAAAGTACGCTCATCTTTTTCAACTCGAAGTTGTATTTCCTCAATTAAATCATCAATTTGATTTAAACTAGGTCTCACTTCAATAACAGGATCTAGCAAGCCAGTAGGACGAATTACCTGTTCTACATAAATACCATCTGTTTTTTGCAATTCATAATCTGCAGGTGTGGCGCTTACATATATAACTTGATTTTGTAAAGATTCAAATTCTTCAAATTTTAAAGGACGATTATCCATAGCAGCTGGTAAACGAAAACCATATTCTACGAGATTTTCTTTCCTACTTCTATCGCCACCATACATAGCGTGTACTTGAGAAATGGTTACATGACTTTCATCTATAACCATTAAATAATCATCTGGAAAGTAATCTAATAAACAGAAAGGGCGTGTGCCAGGTGCCCTTCCATCAAGATATCTCGAATAGTTTTCAATACCAGAACAATACCCTAATTCTCGAATCATTTCTAAATCAAATTCGGTACGTTCTTTTAAACGTTTTGCTTCTAGGTGTTTACCAATTTCTTTAAAGTAATCATGTTGCTTTACTAAATCATCTTGAATGTCTTTTATGGCATTTTGTAATATATCCGGCGATGTAACAAACATGTTAGCAGGATAAATATTAACACGGTCGTATTTTTCAATAACCTGATTCGTTTGAATATTGAAAGCTTCTATATCTTCTATTTCATCTCCAAAAAAATGAATACGAAAAGCATCATCTGCATAACTTGGAAAAATATCTACCGTATCACCTTTTATTCTGAAATTCCCATGATTAAATTCACCTTCTGTACGTGCATATAAACTTTGAACTAATTGATGCAAAAGTTTTGTTCTTGAAATAACTTGGTCACGTTCTAAAGTGATAACGTTTTTTTGAAATTCTACCGGATTTCCAATACCATATAAACAAGAAACCGAAGCTACTACTAAAACATCTCTTCTACCAGAAAGTAGAGAAGATGTTGTGCTTAATCTCATTTTTTCTATTTCCTCATTAATCGATAAATCCTTTTCAATGTAAACTCCAGTAACAGGAATATAGGCTTCTGGTTGATAATAATCATAATACGAAACAAAATATTCTATGGCGTTTTCAGGAAAAAACTGTTTAAACTCAGAATAAAGTTGGGCTGCTAAAGTTTTGTTATGTGCTAAAACTAGCGTTGGTTTTTGTACTTCTTTAATAACATTTGCAACTGTAAATGTTTTACCAGAGCCCGTTACACCAAGCAACGTTTGGTATTTTTCGCTGGTATTTAAGCCATTTACAAGTTGTTTTATGGCTTGTGGTTGATCGCCTGTAGGGTTAAATTCTGATTCTATTTTAAACTTCATTTTGCAAAATTAAGCAAAATAACACGGTTATCGTTTTAAAGTGAAATGTCCTTTGAATTCTCTGCCATCTTGAAGTAAAACTTTGAACCAGTAATCATCCGATTGCATCAAATTACCTTTAAAAGTACCATCCCAACCACTGGAAAGCGGGTTAATCTGTTTTAAAAGTTTACCATACCGATCAAAAATATAAATGTCACTTTGTGGTTGAAATTGAGCATTAATACCGAGTATTTGCCACGAATCGTTAAAACCGTCACCATTAGGTGTAAAGAAATTAGGGAAATCTATAACTGAAATATCAATAGAAGTTGTACCGCATCCATTTTTATCTCTAACAAAAAGTGTATGAACACCTCCTTTAACACGGTCGAAAAATGGTTCATCTTTATAAGAAGCAAATTCATCATCTAAAGCAAATTCATAATCACCTAAACCAAGATTAGCTTCATTTATAGTAATTGTATTATTGTCTGATATGTCAACAATAGTAATATCATCTTGTGTTATGGTTGCTAATTCTGATGCATTAACAAAAACATCTCTGGTTCTAGAACAACCAGTTCCATCTGTTTTAGTTAATGTTATAAAATAGGTACCGGGAGTAGATACTGTTAAAGTTGAATTATTAGAAAGCGAAGTTCCTGTTTCATTAGTCCAATCATAGGTGTAGATTTCAGATGGATTATCTTCAAGAGGATCTAAAACTACTGTGAAATTTGGATCAGAAGAACATACTATTTGAGGCGTTTCAATTGAAAATTCAGGTAAAGTATTCACAATAAAATCAATAGTTGTTGAAGCGGTGCATACTAAATTTGATGGATTAACAACGTCAACCGTTATAGTTTGTGTATCAGAAATTAAAGTATTTGGCAATGACGTTGCATTACTAATTAAATTGCCATTTTCATCAAAATAGGTGTAAAACATATCCATATCAGTTTGAGTGCCTAATACAGTACTTTCAATGTTTGTAGTATTGAAAGGGTATAAGCCATCATCATCATCAATATCACCAGAATCTCCATCACAAACAACAAAAGGACTGACAGAATTTGCAACGGGACTGACATCAACAATAAATTCTAAACTAGTTTCATCAAAGCAAGGGCCATCAGGAGCCGAACTTGTATTATTAGTAACTCTAATCGTTATCGTTTGACTTGCTGTTATAAACGGATTAGGCAGCGGACTAGGTAGCGGATTTCCTAATTCATCAAAATATTCAACAATAACATCTGCTGGGTTTTGAGCACCTAATAAATCATTTTCAACTTGAGAAGTGTTAAAAGGGAATTCACCATCATTATCATCATCACATTGTCTAATAATTGTAACAGGGTTTGCCAACGGTAGAGGTTCCACATTTAATAATATATGAGCTCCTAAACCTAAACAATCGTTAGCAATATTACTGTCAACTCTCACATAGATAAGTTGAGAACCTGGGTAACCAATATTTCTGTAATTCGAAATTTCGGTTATTTCATTTATTTCAGCTAGGGCATCAGCTTCATTTCTAAAGTATCTGGGAGGTAATGGATTTTGTCCTACAGGAATAAAACTTAAAATAGTTGCGTCAACACTACTAAAATCAAATGTAGCAACACCATCTCTATCATCGTTATTTGTGTTATCAACACCATTAATATCAAGAAAATCATCACATTGATTAAAGGTGACTAAAAAGTTTGAAGGAATTACTGTAGTGGAAACATTAAGTTGAATTTCTGAAACTCTAATACAACCAAATGAATTTTCGATTCTTGCCCAAATAATATCAGAGCTAATTGTTCTATTTTCAAAAGTTGTTGGGTTATTAATAAAATTAGGACTGGTAATATCTCCAGATATTGCCGCAGCTTGAGTTAAGAAAAAAGTAAACGTTTCGTTTATTGCATTTGCTGAAATTTCACTGTTAGCCTCAGTTAGATTAAAAGGACTGAAACCAAGTGTTGATGGATCGTCATCATCACACTGAACTAAAACAACTGGGGAATTAATAATTGGAAGGGGATGTACTATTAAATCAAATGTATTGAATGTGTTTACGCAATTAGTTACATTATTTTCGACTCTTACATAAATAGTTTGGTTATTTGGGTTAGCCGTATTTGTATGCGGACTCGCTAAAGGATTATTTCGTAGTTCAGCGTCGTTTAATGACAAATGATAGGTAACAGAATAATCAGTTGCTGCTTGTGTACCCAAAATAGTTGTGGTTTGACTTTCTAAATCCCAAGTTTGAATAATACCGTTGGTATCATTACCATCATCTGTGTTATCACAAGCCTCTAAATCTGGTACTGTATTAGCAAACGGTAATGTGTTTACAATCAAATCAAAAGTTAAATATGGATTTACACAACCTGTTATTATATTTGTAATTCTTACATAAATGGTTTGTAAATTAGGACTTAGTGTATTGGAGTACGGACTTGTTAGTGAACCAGAACCCGTAATGGCATCGGTTACTGATAAATGATAAGTAACTGTGAGATTTGTAGCAGGTAGAGTGCCTAAAATAGTTGCGGTTTGGCTTTCTAAATTAAAAGTTTGAACAATACCATTTCTATTATCGCCATCAGAGTCATCATCACAAAGTTCTAAATTAGCAACTGGATTTGCAACTGGCAGGGGGTTAACAATTACATTGAAACTTAAGTTTGTATTAATGCATCCTGTTGAATTATTTTCAACTCGAACATAAATGGTTTCAGAGTTTGGACTTGCATTATTTTCATGAGGACTTGTAAGTGCTTGATTGCCAGATGTAGCATCAGCCAGAGATAAGTGGTAAGTTACAGTAAAATCAGTATTAGGTTGTGTTCCTAAAATCGTGGCAGTTTGACTTTCTAAATCAAAAGTTTGAACAATACCGTTAAAATCATCTCCATCATCTAAATTATCGCAAAGTTCTAAATCTAAAACAGGGTTAGCAACAGGTAAAGGATTTACTATTAAATTGACTTCATCAGAATATAAACCACAGCTGTTTCCGTTTCTTTCTAACCTAACTCTATATTGATAGTTATTTAATGATAAAGGTGTACTAATAATAGTTAAATCAGTTGTCTGTGAGCCTGAATACGTGGCATCATCTGTTAGCGGATTCCATGTGATACCGTCTGCACTTAATTCCCATTGTATAGAATCAAAAGGTGTTGAAAGTGTAACTGATAATGTTGTATTCAATAAATGACATACCTCAATATCGATAGGTTGCGTTGTGATAATAATTGGTGCTGAATCTAAATAATCACTATTTGGTAATGTGTAACCATCACTTGCATTTGTAACTAAACCTTGTCCTGTGGTAGAATCTGGCATTAAATCTACAACAACTGCACCATCCCCTAAATAATCATCATTGTTTGCGTCAGAGAATCCTGCTTCAATAACATCACTACATCCGTCACCATCGCTATCAGCATCTATGTAGCTAAAAATAGTGTCATTATCCAAATCATTTATAGTGTATCCAATAAGATTACTATCTGGTGTTGTTTCCGCAGCATCTGCCCAACCATTGGTTCCAAATGAACCACCATCTTCAATTCCATTTAAATCGGTGTCAGATAAAATTCCTAGTAGCCCTGATTCAATTAAATCTGTAATACCGTCATTATCACTATCTAAATCATAAAAATCTGATACGGTATCTCCATCTGTATCTATTGGAAGGGTATTGATATCGTAAACATCATCCAATCCGTTTAAGTCTGCATCAATACCAGAAAGCGGTTGAAGGATTCCTATATTTTCAACAAAGTCAGGAATTCCATCGTTATCACTATCTAAATCTAATGCATCTTCAATGCCGTCAAAATCATTATCATTTGCAACGCATGTTGTAGTTAGTTTGAAAGTGGCTTGATTACTACTTGTATCCGATGTGTTTTTATGGATATAAGTTATGGCATTTACTGAATTGGCAGAAAAACTAAATGTACCAGCTCCCAGCGCTAAGGACGTTCCGTTGAGTTTAAATCGTATCTCAAAAGCTGAAATTTGAGTTACTCCAGTTTCGTAAATACCATCAAAATTAGTGTCAACTAATAATTGGTTATCAGGATTTAAAAGCGTGATTGTTCTTGTATTCGGGACACGAATTATAAATTCTTCGTCATCAGTAAGTAAACCATTACCTAGGCCTGTAGAGGTTGCATATTCAAACAATAAATTTAGATTATTATTGAAAACTAAATCATAAGTTACACTTTCTTCCGCAGCGTTATTTCGGCTTGGGGTTTCGCTCATAAAAGTACCATCAGCTAAACCAACAAAAGGCGTGGTTGCAGCAGTTCCAAAAGTATTGATAGTTCCTGTATAGGTATACCCTCCAACAAGAATACTTCCAGAAGTAGGATTTGAAAGATTAATATCTTGATTTCCGTTAGATTCTGTGCAATTTAAAATACCATCATTATCATTATCAATATCCGTATTATCTGGAATACCATCGTTATCAGTATCATCTGGACAAATACTTACTGGTACTTCAAGAGATTCTAATGTGGTGTTTGTACAATTTAATGTGCCTATTAATTTATATGTACCAGATAGGGCGGGTGTAAATTGTAAAGACGTATTACCTGTTGTAATGAAACCTGCACCATTTCCATCATCAAAAAACCATTCAAAACTATCAAAACTACCAGCATTAGCTACTTCTAAAGTAACGTTGGGAATACAAACACCCAGAGTAGTAAAGATGGCATCAAAATTTATTTCGGGAGGACTTGGAAATCCTGAATAAAAACTACCTGATGTTGCTGCACCATTAAAATTGAAATAAGCACAGTATAACTCATCAGAACTTTGAACCGAAATATTCCCAGTTAAACCTGTTACTTTATAAGTAACATAATCGGGTTTTCCAGTAACATTATTTGGTCCAATAGATGAAAAATTACTAATTGGAGTATTATTAATAGTTACCGTAGCTCCAACTTTGGTTACTATCGATATACCGCCTGTATAAGTTGTACCTCCAATAGATTCAATGTTGGCAATATTATCTAAGTTCCCTCTTGTTTCGCAACTTAAAGGTGGCACAAAAAACATGCCTTGGTTGGCTTCACTTGTTGTAGCACCAACCCCTTGATAAGCAAATACGGGTTGCGATGTTTGTACGTACATATTGCCACTAGCTGTATATTCATTACCTTCTATGAGATAATAATCACCTGCATTAATAGTAGCAACAGGGGTATTACCATTTATACTTATTGTTGTATTATTTGTATGTGCAACAATTAAAACATTTTCCCATCCATTTTCACCATCACCTTTAACAAAAATGTATTCTGTTCCTACTTTGGATAAATCAACAATTTGATCTATTCCGTAATCTCTAGCCCCACCATTATGAAAACTACCGTTAGCAGAACCACAGTTAACCACTATAGGTTTATCTGAACTAACTAAACACCCTATTAAGCCATCTCTATTAATTATGGCATTGTTACTATTAGTAGCTAGGGTATAGCTTTCGCCTTTGTTTAGTGTTGTGGTGACTGGTGTTATTCCTGTATAGTTTTCTATAACTAATCCCGCAGGTAAATCATTAAAAGATACTTGTGTATTGTCTTCAGTAGCCATAACTGAAACAAAATTTAAGTAGTTATCTTGCGGGTTTTCGTTGGTAAAGCTACCTACTCGAAATGTTGTTCCTAATGCTGCTAAGCCTTTACTAACTAGGGCTCCTGCTTGAGCTCCTGCATTTGCTCTTACAGAAACGTAAATGACATCTTGAGATTCTATTATAAAACCTTTATTATTTTTAACAGTACTAGTTTCGTTTGCATTAACAAACAACTGGGTGTCTCTGCCATTTCCAATATTATAAATAAATGGCGTAGCATTTGAAACTGTTCCAGTAATTTCAGCAGCAACTCCTTGACCAACAGGTTTTATTGTAAAGCTAAATGACGCTGCTTTAGGAGTAGAAATATAGATATAATGATCTTGTGGATTTGATGAGCCTGAGCCAGATTCCGTTAATGGTGGAATATAATGGGTTCTACTTAACTGAGAGAATCCTTGAAGACTTGAAAAAAGTGTAAATAAAAAGAAAAGTCCTTTAAATAATCTGGATAAATTCATTTATTTAATAAAAATTTGTATTAATTATTAGTATTAAAAATAGAAACAAATACTAAAATATAGTATTTAACTATACTTAGACTAAAAGAATGTTACAAGGTTTAGCCTTTTTAGATGAAAAGAACAAAAAGGCCACTAATAAGTATAAAAAGGTAGCTCTTTGACCGTTTTTATAAAGAATTAATTTTTGTAAACTTACCGTTTTAAAGCAAAATGGCCTCTAAAATCAAACGTGGTTCCATTTTGCACAACTTTTGCTAAAAACCAATAATCATCAGCAGGCATATTTTGGCCGTTAAAAGTGCCATCCCAACCAATTGAAGTGTGGGGTAAAGTTTTTATTAGTTTTCCGTATCGATTATAAATATAAACCACAGTTCCAGGTATTTCACTAATACCTACAATATGCCAGGTGTCAAAAAAGCTATCGTTATTTGGAGTAAAAAACTTTGGAACGTCAATAACAACAACTTCAGTTATAACATCTCTACAGCCATTTAAATCTCTTATAGTTACTAAATGAAGACCAAAAGTAACATTCTCAAAAACGTTTGAAGTTTGCGGTTCACCATCATCTAAAATAAAAACATAATCTCCAATACCACTTACATCAACAGTGATACTATTCGGATCAGCAAAATCAACAGTAGTAGTGAAATTTAAATTAGCATCTTCAGAATCAATAACTGTAAAGTTTTTAGTAAAAGAACAATCGTTTGAATTTATATTTGGTGTTGTAGCAGTAACAAAATATTCTCCAATTTGGCTGATATCATTTAACTCAATTTGAGATGAAGTCTCTCCTGTAGACCATAGGTAAGTGTCATTAGGGTTTCCTGTGTATGCATCAATTATTAGTGGTAATCTATTTATACAAAGTGGTACAAAATCTTCAATAGGAATTACAGGTAATGGCGTTACAAAAGTGTTAAATTGAGAAATGCCGTAACAACCAGTAGTATTGTTTTCTAATCTTGCAAAAATGATTTCACCATCAAAAGCAGAATGAGTGCTTGATAATGCGTCCAATGCATTTTCAGCATTATCGATATTGTTATAATAAGTTACTGTAAAGTTTAATGGATTTAATGAACCCATTACTGAAGCATCTTGAGAAGCTAAATTAAATTCTAAAAATCCATCAAAATCATCATCACAGTCAATTAAATCTAATGGTATATTTGCTATGGGATTTGGGTTTATTTGTAAATTAAATGAAGTTGTAACTAGACATCCTGTATCTATAAATGAAACTCTAGCAAAAATAATATGACTGTTTAAAGTATAATTAAAAATGTTGTTTAATGGTGATACATTATCATCAGCATCACTTTGTGTTTCATGATATGATATATTTACTGTTGAAGTATTATTTACTAGTATCGAATTAATTGTGGATAAATCAAAAGTATCTGTATCATTATCACATATTTCAATAATTCCTGTAGCATTTGTTGGCGGAGGTAAATCAACTATAAGATCTAAAGGAATTATGGTAAAACAACTGGTTAATATATTAGCTACTTTTATGTAAACCGTTTGAGAATTAGAATTAAAACTAGTTGGATTTAATATTTCGTTAGTATTATCTAAACCATCATTTACATTTATATCTGTGAGATTTTCAAAATAATTTACAATGAGATTACTTTGAACTCTATCTAAAATTTCGAAATCTGCCGTTGTCAAATCAAAAGCGGTAATACCATCATAATCTGCGTCACAATTTACCAATGGGCTAGCATTAGTTACATCTGGAGTAGCAATAATATTTATACCCAATTCTTCAACAACATGGCATAACGAATCTTCACTTTCTATTCTTACAAATAAACTTTGGGGATTTGAAACGTTAGTATAGCTTAATGGTAGTGGGTTTAAATTATTATCTGCATCATTTGGATTTAAGTGAAAAGATATATTAAGTATATCTGGCGAGCCTTGAGATACTTCAGTTATTTTTTCGCTTAAATCAAAGATGTTTATACCGTCATTACTATCATCGTCACAGATTAGATAATCTATTATTGGATTATATACAGGATCTGGTGAAACTTGTAATATGAAAGAATCGGTTCCAAAACAAGAAGGGTCTGTTATATTTTGAACACGAACATAGATAGTTTGTGGGCTAGTTGTATTTTGATAGATATTAAACTTATCAATTGGAATTGTAAAGGCAGCATCTTCAAAATAAAACACTTCTTTACCAGTTTGCCCGTTTAATATTTCCGCATCTTTGTCAACTAATAAAAAGTCTGCTATAGCATCTCCATCATTTTCACAAATTTGAAAATTACTGATATCTGGAAATACAGGGAGTGTATTTACAAAAGCTTCAAATGATTCTAAAGCGAAACACCCGGTACCACTAGCAATATCTTCAACTCTAACAAATATGGTTTGTGTATTTGTGTTGTATACATTTCTCTCAGAATCAGGAATTGCATTTGTATTTGTATTAGCATCATCCAAAGATGTGAAAAAATCAATTTGTAAACCTGTAGTACTCGAAACTACTTCAGGAATTTTATTGTTTAAATTTATGATGGAAAATCCATCTTGATCATTATCACAGATAATAACATCACTTGGCTCATTTGTTGAGGGCGCTGTTAATATTTCGATTTGAAAAGAATTTACCGTTGCACAACCAGAATTTATACTTTCTACTCGAGCATAAAGCGTTTCAATAGGGTTTGTATTGGTATAAAATGGAGGTAATTGATTACTTGTGTTATTATTTTCAGCATCTGTTTGATTTAGAAAATAAGTAACTATAAAGTTAATATTTCCACCTGTAACTGTATCGTCTATAGAAGCCAAATCAATACTAGTTATACCATCATCATCATCATCACAATAAGGTATTGGTGCTAAAGGACTAAATAATAATATGGGATTTACTAATAATGTTATTTCAGTATTTTCAATACAATTTCCACCTTCAATTCGAATGTATAAAACTTGTGGACTAACTGCTAAGTATAGAAGAGTCTTGTCTATTGGGTTTACATTATTATCTCTATCCTCAGCTGTTTCAAAAAATGTCACGTTAATAGGGAATGGCAAGTCATTTGCAATGTAGTTTTCTACAGTAAACAGGTTAAATTCTAATGTATCACTACTATCATCATTATTATCACACAGTGCAAAATCTCCAGTATCAGTCCCAGTTAATAATAAATTTGTGTGTATTTCAAAAGGTACTACTGTGGAACAGCCTGTTACATCATCTACAACCCTTAAATAAAGAGTACTAGAACCTGGTTCTATAACGGCATTTGTATATTGGTAATTTGTTTCATCAGCAATTGGATTATCTCCTGTTTGTGCATCATTAAAACTGATATGAAAAGTTGTAGTTACTCCCATTAATCCATTTAGGATACTTGCAATTACCTCAGTTAAATCAAAAGAAGCATTACCATCCAAATCAGTATCACAAGCATCTAAATATTGTGTATCCCTATTTACTATGGGGCTAACTGTAACATTTACATTTAAAGTTGTAGTATTTACACAACCAGTTAAGGTATTAATCACCCTTACATAAACTAAATCTATTGGTGTATTTGTATTTATATAAGGTGTTGGTATGGGGTTATTACCTGTTGTAGAATCTAAAATATTATAATGATAAGTAACTAATAAATTATTGTTTCCTCCTGTAATTTCATTATTTTTTTGAGATAAATCTATAACAGCAAATCCATCTGGATTATCATCGCCATCACAAAAGTCTAAATCACTTGGTGGGGTAATATTGGGAACTTGGTTTACAATTAAGTTAAATGTTGTGTACGAAAAACAATTGCTATCTAAGTCATCTATTCTAACAAAAATAGTTTGTGGATTCGTTGTATTGGCTGTTGGGTTTGTTATCGCATTTAAATTATTTCTAGCATCAGTATCAGATAAATGATAAGTAAAAGCATAATTAGTAAATGGAATATTATTTATTAATTCTGAATCTTTTGTATTGAGATTAAAAATTTCTATACCATCGGCACTAGGATCATCACATAATAAATAATCAGAAATTGGGTTTATAGGTTCCTCAGTGTTTAAAACAATTACTATTCCATCTTCTTCAATACAATTTGTGCCATTTACGGGTACTGAAACTTCAACGGTATAAGTTCCATCTTGAGTGGCAATATATGTAGCATTTGTAGCAACAGTTATTAAATTACCATTTAAATACCAAGCATATGAGGCTAATGGATTCTGTAAATCGGCATCTAAAACTACTGATGCGGCACAGGTTTGTATATCTTCACCTAAATCTAAAATTCTAAAACTATCTCCTTCTATAAACACAGCAGAGTCAAAAGTGCCATCTGTTTGATCTGCAATAATTAATTTAATATGATAAATTACATTTGGTAAAATACTGCCTGAAGCTGTTAATACGGTAGTTCTTCCATTGTAGTTGGTGTCTCCAATATTATAACCATCAAAATACTGATCGTTTTGGGCGGGACATACACCAAAAATCTCATCGTGTATGGTATTGGTGTTAACAGGGGTTGTTGTGCCTGGTACTAAGGCTATGTTTTGATAAGGATTTGTTGTTCCAGCTTCTCTTATTAAAAACACGAAACCATCTGAAAACTGACAGGGATTTATTCCAAAATATTCTTCTGAAGCTAATAAATAATTAAATTGAAATTGATTTGAAATTGAAACAAAATCGAATTCTATAGAAGTGGCATTGACTGTATTAGTTATTCCTAACGCGGTTTCTAGATCTGTATCTGTACCCCAAGCAGAAGAACCTTCACTCAGAGTTGGTGTTCTTAAACTATTACCACCAGATGCTGCTGCTCCGGTTGATAGCATGATACCTCTTTCAAATGGGAAATTAGAACTCCCTCTTTCAAAATAAGCATAACTTGGTAGTCCACTTGAATTTCCGTTAACTGATGAGCTGATGTTTGAAATATCTACACAGCCATTTACTAAATTATCTTGAATAAGAGATTGTAAACCAACAGTATCATCAACAGTAATTTGTTGTGAATAAACAAAATTACTACAGCAAAAAAGTATTACTATGATATAGTAAGTAATTCTCATAGATTGTAGGTTTTTCTTTTTGGGTTTTGTTTGGGTAAAAAACAAACTTATTTAAATAAGTTTGTTTTCGACTGAAAAGTAATTTTTTTTTAGTTCAAACCCAAAAAAAAGAGCAGTAAAAGTGCTTAAATTAGCTATGATGCTTAATTTTTAAGGGTGAAATGGTTTTTAAAGACCCTTCCGTCTTGAAGTTCTACAGAAAACCAATAATCATCATTAGGTAGGTTACTACCATTTAAAGTCCCATCCCAACCAATACCTGAAGGAGTCAACTCTTTAATCAATTTACCAAATCTGTTAAAAATAAGAATTTTTGTATTTGGTTGAAACTGTTCTGAAACACCAAATACTTGCCAAGTATCGTTAAAACCATCATTATTAGGTGTGAAAAATTTAGGAAAACCAATTACTGAAACTCCAGCATCTACAATTCCACAATCATTTTTTGAATCTCTAACAAGAACCGTGTAGATACCGGGAGAAACATTTTCAAATACGTTGCCTTCTTGATATGAAATTACAATTTGGTTATCACTATTTACCAAACTATACTCATAAACACCTTCTCCAGAAGTAATAACTGTAACCGTATTATTTTCAGTCATATCAACAACATTAATAGTTTGAAATGTAGCTATGTTTGAAGGTTCAATAGTAATTGTTCTTTGTTTAGAACAGCCATTAGCGTTTGTAACTGTTACATTAAAAGTTCCAATTTGATTTATTTGAATGTTAAATGTGTTTTCTCCAGTAGACCACTCGTAAGTATAATTATTAGGCGAATCATTTAAAACGCCAGCATCTATTGTAATAGTTTCAGGGAAAGTATTTAAACAATAATATTCTAAATCTTCGGTAATTATATTAGGTAATTCATTAACAGTAAGTAATAAATCACTAATTCCATAACAATTATTAGCGTTTTCAACACGTGCATAAATTGTTTGTAAATATGGAATGGTATTAGTAAAAGACATTCCTAAATTATTTTGTTCTAATAGGGCATCTTCATAAGTCTCATAATATGCAATATCGAGTCCTATTGTAGGAAGTCCATTCAGAATAATACTATCAGCTTCACTTAAATCAAATTCATAAAAACCGTCTTCAATTCCATCATCATCACAAACTGCCGGTAAAATGGCGTCATTAGCGTCAGTTAAACTCACATCTAAAATTAATTCAGAATAATTGGAACACCCGGTGATTATATTAAAAACTTCAACATAAATAGTTTGAGGGTTTATAGTGTTATAAAAAGAACTACCATTTATCTCATTTGTTCTAGCTATATCCGTGTAAAATTTAGTGGATTTATCCAAAATGCCACCTGTTAGATTATCATTAGCTTCATTAAGGTTAAATAAAGTAAATCCATCAACATTACCATCTTCGTCACATTGCAAAATGTTATGGTTAAATGCTTCAGGTACTGGGTTTACAATTAAATTTAAATTAGTAATGCTTTTACAATCTGTATTGAAAACATCTTCAATTCTTACAAAAATTTGTTCGTTAAAAGGGTTATTATTATAATATAAGTTTGGTAATGCAGCGTTTTTAATTTCAGCATCTGCTTCACTCATATAATATGATATATTGAAATCTGTAGGGTTTTGTCCATCTAAAATTTCATTGTTTTTTGATGTTAGATCAAAAATTACAAGTCCATTATTATCACTGCCATCATCTAAGTTATCACAAAGAATAAAATCTGTTGGAACACCAAAATCTGGACCAAGATTTACACTCAAATTAAAGTCGGTTAATTCAAAACAACCAGTTATGTTATTAGTGATTCTAGTGTAAATTGTTTGTGGGTTTGTTGAATTAGTAAATGGAGACAATAACTCATTTATTCCAATATTAGCATCACTTATCGATACGTGATAGGTTACTGAAATGTCAGTTTGATTTCCTAAAATTAGTGGTGTGTTATCTTCTAAATTAAAGCTTGTAAAACCATCGTTAAAAGGTAAATTAACATCACAGTTTTCTATGTTTATTGTAGTTCCTGTATTAGAGGATTCGTTGTTTGGCGGGTCTGAAAATTGTGCTGTACCAGTCCATTCTAAACTAAAAGGACTATTACCTATTGGTCTGTCAATAACAATAAAATAAGTTTCTCCAGCTAGAACATCTAGCCACCTTACAAAACTATTTCCATTAGCTCCAGGGCCTTCTGTGGTATCAGTTGAGGTAGCATTCATACCAGTTAAATTATTACCTTGATTTGCCGCTTGGGGGTTTGTTGTAGAACATCGAATTGATTGGCCTAAATTTCCACAAGTAGCATTTGGACCAAATACAAAAAAGTCATAATCCTCAGAAATTGCTGTACTATTTGGAGTTAGGGTAAAACCTAATGTACCATCACTTATTAAAGTTACTTTTAGCCAAATACTATTATTTTCTTGACTTGAACAATTTTGTCCAAAACCAAGCTCTTGATTTCCTATACCATTTACATCTAGGTTTATATTAGAATTTCCGCAAACTACAACTGCATCAATACAATCAGTTGGTTGTTGAGAAAAGCCATGATTAAAACCTAAAATTATACTGAATAATAAAATATACTTTTTTAATTGAATCAAAACTTAGCGTTTAAGTGTAAAATGGTTTTTAAATATTCTACCATCTTCTAATTTTACAGAAAACCAATAATCGTCACTTGGTAAAATGTTGCCACGAAAAGTGCCATCCCATCCAATTCCTGAAGGGTCTAACTCTTTTATTAATTTACCAAATCTATTAAAAATAAGAATTTTAGTGTTTGGTTGAAATTGGTTTGAAACACCATATACTTGCCAAGTATCGTTAAAACCATCATTATTAGGCGTAAAAAATTTAGGAAAACCGATTACAGATACTCCATCATTTACAATACCACAATCATTTTTTATATCTCTTACAAAAACTTTGTAAATTCCAGGAGATACGTTTTCAAATACATTACTTTCTTGATATGAAAATATAATTTGGTTATCACTATTCACTAAGCTATACTCATAAACACCTTCTCCAGAAGTAATAACTGTAACCGTATTATTTTCAGTCATATCAATAACATTAATAGTTTGAAATGTAGCTATGTTTGAAGGTTCAATAGTAACCGTTCTTTGTTTAGAACAACCATTAGCGTTAGTAACTGTTACATTAAAAGTGCCAACTTCATTTATTTGAATTTCATAAGTGTTTTCATCGGTAGACCACTCATAGGTATAATTATTAGGAGAATCATTTAAAACTGCCGCATTAATGATAATAGTTTCAGGAAACGTATTTAAACAATAATATTCTAAATTTTCAGTAATTATATTGGGCAATTCATTTATGGTTAGAATAACTTCACTAATTCCATAACAAGCATTATCATTTTCTGCTCTTGCATACAAAGTTTGCGAATAAGGCGTTGTGTTATTATATGGTGAAATTAGCTCATTTTCTTCTGAAAGAGCATCTTCATAAGTTTCATAATACGAAATAGGTAATGAAATCCCATTTAAAGTTTGTATGTCTGTGGTAAAATCATTCAAATTAAAAGTTCCTAAACCATCTTCAGAATTCAATTCATCACAAATAGCAGGTGCAAAATAGTCATTAATTTGAGTAGACGAGGTTTCTAAAATTAGCTCTCCAATACTAAAACAACTTGTGTTAGTGTTTATTATTTGAACATAAATTGTTTGTGGATTTGCAGTGTTTTGAAAGTTTGTTGCAATAATTATTTCATTCAAACTATTTTCAGCATCTATTTGTGAAGTAAAAAATTTTAATTCTCGATCTGTTAAATCATTGGTTAATATTCTTTCAGCTTCAAGTAAATTATAAGAAGTTAAATTGTCTTTTATACCATCTTCATCACATTGAATAAGGCTTGTATTAGTATATAATGGCAATGGGTTTATTGTTATTTCTATTGGAGGAGTAATTGCAAAGCAATTGTTATTTAAAACATTTTCAATTCTTCCAAAAATACTTTCATTAAATGGTGTTTGATTGAAGTATATAAAACTTAAGGGGTTTGTTTTGTTTTCTGCATCAAGTAATGATTTATAATAAGACATAGAATATAATGACGCATCTTGAGAGCCTAAAATATCAATATCAAATTGGTTAAGATTTATATCTGTTTGGCCATTGGTTACATCAGAATCATTCATTACGGCCGTGTCACAAATTTCTATAGGATTTACAGTATTCGCAATAGGTGTATTAAAAACCTGAATTGTAAAAGATTGAGAAGAATCAAAGCAGTTATTATTACCAGTAATACCTAATCTTGTGTAAATTATTTGAGGATTTTGTGTATTAATAAAAGGAAGGTTAATTTCATTTTGATTTAAATCTGCGTCTTCTTGAGATACATAATATTTTATATTGTAAGTTAATGGGTCTTGAGCACCAAAGGCTTGTTGAGTTTGTAAAGAAAAATCAAATAAAAAGTTACCATCGTTATCGGTATCACAAATTAAAATGTCATTTATTGGGTTTGTTATTGGTACATCAAAATATTCTACTAAGGCTTCACCTTCTAATATATCACAGTCTCCTGTATTGGGTTCTATTAAAACATCGTATAAACCGGGTTGAAATATTTCTAAATCAAAATCATTTTCAGTTAATATAATACCATCTCTACTCCAAGTGTATGTTGCTCCGGGTATATCTTCAGCAATTAACGTATAACTTTCGCCAATACATAACGGTAGGTAAGTGGTTTCAAAACCATTTCTAACAATATCTATTTTTTCAGCAAAAAATGAAGAAATGAATGGAGGTAAACCTTGTCTTGCTGAACTGCTAAGCGTAAAAGTATTATGGTTGTAATTACAAGCAGTGCCAATTTGATTTGGATTATTAATAACAGAAAGAAAAGGTAAGCCATTATTGTATGTACTGCTCATTGATCTGTAAATTTTTCCATTAGGACCTAATTGTAAGGCACCTCTATAGGTTTGTCTTTCGTCAATAACAATTTCAGAAGCATTAATGTCTGGAGCAGTTAAATCATATTGTAACAGGGCGCCATATTGACTATTTGGATTATCAAATTCTGACTGAATAGGGTTGTAAGACGTTGTAACATAAAGTAGTTCATTATTTTGTGAAAATTCAACACCATAAGGCGCTTGAGTTTTACCAGGAGGTGGAGTAAAATTTATGTTTAGGAAATTTGGGTTACTAACAATTCCAGTTGCTTTATCAAAATCAAATAAATATAAACCATCCCTTGAATTAGCACAGGCTAATTTTGTGCCATCTGGTGATAGTTTTAAATAACCCCTTGGATCACCAATAAAAAAATTAAAACTAGAAGTAACTGGCATTGTATTTACACCCGTGTTTGAAACCTCGTAAGCAAAAAAAGTATCAAAAAAACCCAAATCTAAACCCGTAGAATTTGCAAAAGTAATTACCCAGATAGATTTGGATTCACAGTCTTTTAAAACAGCACTAATTTTTTCAGAGCTGTCCTGTAATAGGTTGATGTTTTTGCTAGTTATATCTCCTAAACCACCATTTAAAGTTAAATCGACTGTAGAATAGTTAAAACCTAAATCAGCATCAGTTCCTATTGAGGTATCAACTGTGAAAATGTAATAAATATTTAAATCATCGGGTTTGGGAACAACTATTGCAGATTGTGTACTTGATGGATCTCCAAAAAGACCATTATTGGGCATTGGTTGGTGTAGTCTGTTAAAAACAGTAATTCCATCAGTGTAAAACAATAAATCTCCATTGTTATCAGAGATTGTTGTACAGCCTTCAACAGTATCTAGCATCCCATCTGTTAAATTTGTTACAGTGCCGTCTGAATTAAATTTAATTCCAGCATTAGAACCAAAATACCAGTTTGAAGCTTCTTCTTGACTTATAGAAAAGTTACAAATCAAGAAAAATAAACCAATAAATATTTTTTTCATCTTTTAAATAGCATAGCTATCAAAGATATTATAAATCTCGCTTTTTTAATAATCTATACGATAAAAAGATAAATAGAGCAGTCCAACCTAAAACAACGGCAATTTCATGCCAATGTACTGCATAGTCATAAGTTAATTCTGCTTTATCTGGAAACTTTGTCATTGCTATACGTTGAAAAGGTTGGTCTATTAATTTATACATAGATTCTAAAGGCATAAAGTTTTTTACTTTGAATGCAGAATTTGCATTTCCAAATATTTCGTAAGAACCCCAAAACACTAACCATTCAATAATATATAATATAAATAAGAATGCTAATGCAAATGCAGAGCGTTTAACTAGCATACCGAAAAGTAAACATAAACTAAAAAAACCAATTAATTTAACGAAATAGGCCAGCAAAAATTCAACCTCTCTAAAAATTATGGAGGCTTCGTTATAACTTGAATAGTAAAGACCAATAAAAAATGAAATTAACCCAATAAGAATGGTAGAAACTATTGAAAAGAAAACAATAGTGTAAAATTTTGATAATATAAATTCCTTTTTACTTAATCCATCTATTAGGTTTTGTTTGATGGTTTTATTGCTGTATTCATTACCAATCATACTCACTACAACAATGGCAAAAAAGAACTTAAATTGAGATGCGAAAAAAGTAGTTAAATGCCAAATAATTGGGAAATTAAAAATGCCTAATTCACCAAGTTCCAGTGTAAAAAAACCAAATACATTAATTTTTAATGATGATAAAAGAATAACAAAAAAAGGTAATATGAAGGATACAAAAATAAGTATTTTACTAGTTCTGTTTAGTAAAAGTTTTTGTAATTCTAAATTTAAAAGTCGTAACATCTGGTTGTTTTTAGTTATTTTGATTGTTGGTTAATTTTAAAAATTGCTCTTCTAAACTTTCTTTTCGTTGCACTAAATGAGTAAGAATGATACCTTCTTCAAATAATAGTTTGTTAAACTCATCAGATTTCATAGGCTCATTAAGAAAGGCAGTTACTAGGTTGTCCTGAACTTTTATTTTCCCAAAAGAATCATGATTTTCAAGTAGTTGAATTAACTCATTTTGATTGTGGCATTTGAGTTCAAAAAATCCATGGCTAGAGATCATTTCATCAACCCTTCCAGAATATAATTTTACTCCTTTACGGAGTACTACGACATGTGAGCACACTTTTTCAACTTCATCTAATAAGTGCGAAGCCAGTAAAATAGTAGTGCCTTGTGACGCTATTTGTTTTATTATTTCTCTAATTTGATGAATGCCTTGTGGGTCTAATCCGTTTGTGGGTTCATCTAAAATTAAAATTTCAGGGTCGTTTAATAGGGCAGATGCTATGGCTAAACGTTGTTTCATCCCTAAAGAGTATGTTCTAAACTTACTATCCTTTCTTTCTAAAAGGCCAACAACTTCTAATTTTTCTTCTATTTTACTATAATCAACTCCTTTAATTTTGCATACTAATTTTAAATTTTGAGAGGCGGTCATGTAGGGGTAAAAATTTGGACGCTCTATAATGGCTCCTACTTTTTTTAAGGCATTATGTGTAGAGGTGTTGCCATCAAACCAATGAAAACTACCTTTGGTTTTATTAACAACATTTAAAACAATACCTAGTGTTGTAGATTTGCCACTTCCATTGGGTCCTAAAATACCATAAACATTCCCTTTGTTTATTGTAAATGATAGGTCTTTAACAGCTGTTAAGTAACCAAATTTTTTAGTTAGATTGTTGATTGTAAGTATTGTTTCCAAACTCTAATAGTTTTAATACCAATTGTAAAATTAGTAAGGGTTAGTTTTAAAAGTAAGACGATAGTCTTTAAATTTTGTTACAATAGTGTAAAAAAAGGATTAAATTTGAGTAAGTTTAAAGCGCATGAAAGATTTGAAAATTTCAAAAAAAAAGCCTTCATTTCCAATAATACCAAGATTACACGATTATTTATCTGAGTATAATAGGAATATTAAAATTCCAATTTTTTATGATGATTTGCTCCGTTTTCAAGGATCTATCGTGGTCTATGATAAAGATGATAATGATACACTTTGGGTGCGTGTTTATTACAACGAATACGAAAGAGAGGAGATCGATTTATCATTAAAAAAAGTATATACTATTTTTCATTCGGATGGTAATGAAGATACCATTCCTTTTTTAAATGTGGATGCGATTGATTATTGTACGTTTGGAAATTCAAAACCTTTTAGAATAAAAATTAGAAATATTTTAAATGATAATTACACTTATTTTTATGTAAAAACCGCCGATGCTTCTCGAATTTATGGCTTAGAGTTAGAGCATATGTTATCCCCATATAATCTTAACTTTTTGGTTTATAAAAACACTCTTATTGAAGAGCATATTGCTGGAATTCCTGGTGATGAGTTTATAAAAAATATATTGCCTAAATGTGATAAATCTGAAAAATCTCAAATAGCAAAAGAGTTTGTGAAATTTAATGAGCGTTGTATGATTAGGCTTTTAGGAGATATGCGTTCTTATAATTATGTTATTGTTCCCACACATGATTTTGATCATGTGGTTTATAAAATACGACCTATTGATTTTGATCAACAATCTTACGAAGGGAAGTTTAATATTTACAGGCCGCAGTTTTTTAAAGAAAATTTAAAAATGGTTGAATTGGTTTCGGAGAGTATGCAAAAGCTTTCAATAAATCAGTACAAAACTGAGGAGCGCTCTATTTTAGTAAAACGCCTAAAAAGTTTTCATGATAGGATCGATCAACTTTTAGCTTGTATGCTTCATGATAGTATATCTAAGGAAGAAAACATAGATACTTTGAAGATGACAATTTATGAATATACCCAAGATTCAAACTTCAAATCATGTAAAAATATGGGGCAAATATTAAAACACTCTCTGGAATTTTTAACCCGTAATTACGAGAATGTGAATCTGGAAAATTTAAGACAAAAACGAGGTATTAATTCCAGTTTTCGTTAAAATCTAAACTCTCATAATCATCTAAATCTAAGTCGTCTTCAAACTCATTAAAGTAATCATCTTCATCAGCTTCAAATTGTTTTTCGGGAGCATTATCAGGAACCTGACCTTGAACAAACATGAGGTTTGGATAATCATTGCCTTCCATTTCATCAACAATTTCTGCAAGTTCTACATAAAAAGTCCACATACTTAAAAAGTCGTAAATGTAAATAAGTTTCGGTTGCATTTCATGAACTACATCGTTAATGGTAGTTTCATTCATTAATCGAGCAGAAGCATCATCAGTTAAATCAAATAAAGATATTTCTTCCCCTTGATTCCATTGGTCATCACTTAAATAAAATGAAGCCATTTCACTACCATCAAATCCAAAAGATTGGGTTATAATATTATGCAAATCTTCTAGTGTGTCTGTTTCTCTGATTTCTAAATCACGAAAAATATCTTCTTCTGTATCGTTGTCTAAAATAACTCTAAATCTATATATCATGGCGAAAATTATTATGCTAATTTACAAAGTTTGAGGGATGTTTTTAGTATTAAATGTTTCTAAAATGATATAAAATTGAATACCAAATAAAATACTAGCGAAAACAAGATGTATGGTTTGTGTACCAAACGGAAAGTGAAAATAAACCATGGCAATACCAGATAATATCTCCATAATTAAAATTACCATTACCCAATTTAGTTTTTTAAAATTTAGTTTTACTTTTTTTAGCAAATAAAACAAATAACCATTTATTAATAAGACAATTATTGAGAAAGATCTATGAAAGTAAAAGATTAATGTGGGGTTGTTTAACCAAAGATTACTCTTTTGGTCTCCAAAAATCTTAGCCTGTTCATCTATAAATTGTCTAACCTGTGTACCTAAGATTATTTGTATCAAAGTTAAGATTGAAGCTAATATCAAAACATTTTTAAAAGTAGAATGATAATGGTGGTTTTTATTTTTTGTATTAGTTTTATTAATAATAAATAACATGGCAGCCACCAGAACAAGAGCCATAACCATATGTATGGTTATTTTTAAGGGCGCTAAATTAGAATCTACAACTGTTTTGCCTAACCAAGCTTGAAAACCCATACCTAACACTATAAAAATTGAGAGTAACGTAATGGTTTTGTTTTCTTTCCAATATTTAATAGATGCAAAGGCTAAAAGTAAAGTTGCTAAGCCTGCTAAGGCACCTAATAAACGATTGATATATTCTACCCAAGTATGCCAGGGATTAAAAACAGTATAATCATGTTTAGTATAGGTTTCCCAATTAGATTTTGTAAAAACATCAGCAGTTGTAAAATCTGTTTTGGCAACTTGTAATGATTCTTCTAAAATAATAACTTGACCTTTTTTGTAAACATAATTAGGTTTCCATTCTAATTGTTGGTATTCTGTTGGTGGAATATAATAACCAAAACATTTTGGCCAATCAGGACAGCCCATGCCACTTCCAGTCATCCTAACAAATGCGCCTGCAATTATTACCAGATATGTTAAAACTAGCGTTACTTTTGCTATGTTTCTGAAATTTTTTTTCATTTGTTGTAGTGTTTTATTTAAACACAGTTTTCATCATAATTCTAAACTTACTTTTAGGCCTAATCGCTTACCTTCATTTAACATAAGTTGATAAGCAGCGTTGTATTCATTGGGAATCTCCCCTTCTAAAATAGCTTCTTTTATGGTTTCTTTGATGATGCCAATTTCTCGTGAAGGTTTTAAATTGAAGGTTTTCATAATCTCTTCTCCGGAAACTGGTGGTTGAAAATTTCTGATATGATCACGTTCTTCAACTTCAACAATTTTTTCACGAACAATTTTAAAATTATTATGATACTTGCTAAATTTTTTAGGGTTTTTAGTCGTGATATCTGCTTCGCAAAGTGTCATTAAGTCATCTACAAAATCTCCAGCATCAAAAACTAAACGACGAACGGCAGAGTCGGTTACTTCATCATTAGCCAAAACAATAGGGCGAGAACTCATAAAAACCATTTTTTGTACAAATTTCATTTTGTCATTTAATGGCATTTTCAGTCTTTTAAATAAATGATAAACCATTTTTGAGCCTTCAAACTCATGGCCATGAAACGTCCAACCTACTTTTTTACTAAACTTTTTGGTTGGGGCTTTTCCAATATCATGCAATAATGCTGCCCATCGTAACCAGAGATTATCTGTGTTTTTCGAAATATTATCAACAACCTCTAAAGTATGGAAAAAATTATCTTTATGTCTCTGGCCTTCAACTTCATCAATGCCTTTTAAAGCTATTAATTCTGGTAAAATATACTTTAATAATCCTGTTTTTTCTAGATGTAAAAATCCAATAGAAGGTGTTTTACTTTCAATTATTTTATGGAGTTCTGATATAATACGTTCTTCAGTAATAATTTTAATTCTATGACTGTTTTTTGTGATGGCTTTTAGTGATGTTTCTTCAATTTTAAAATCTAATTGTGAAGCAAATCTTATAGCTCGCATCATCCTAAGTGGATCATCACTATAAGTAATATCAGGGTTTAATGGGGTTCTGATGATTTTATTTTCTAAATCTTGAATACCATTAAAAGGGTCAAGTAAATCGCCAAAATGGGCTTCGTTTAGGTTTAATGCTAAAGCATTTATAGTAAAATCTCGACGGTTTTGATCTTCTTCTAAAGAGCCTTTTTGAACCGATGGGTTTCTGCTATTTTCATCATAAGATTCTTTTCTAGCGCCTACAAATTCAATTTCAATAGTTTCAAATTGGAGCATCGCCGTACCATAAGTTTTGAATACTTGTACTTTAGGTTTGTTAGGTAAATTTTTAGCGACTTGTTTTGCTAATTGAATGCCATCACCTACGGCAACAATATCAATATCTTTAGCTGAACCACGTTTTAGTATAAAATCACGAACAAAACCACCAATAGCATAACTTTCTACTCCTAATTCTGAAGCTGACTTAGAGATTATTTTGAAGATATTATGTTGAAGTGCTTGTTTGTAATTCATTAATGCTATTTGAGAATTTATCCCCTTATAACTTTAACAATACCATTGTTACTTAATTTAATAATTAACGATGGTTTGTCTAAGATTTTTTCGTGGTGCAAATTTACAACATAGTCTACACCTTTTAAAACCTCTTGAGAGATTTCTTTGAATGATTTTGGTATAACATAACCCCTAATGTTTGCAGAAACAGATATGATGGCACCATTTAGTTTTCTTGATATTTGATAGCAAAATTCATCATCAGGAATTCTAATGGCTATGGTGCCATCTTTAGCAATTAAATTTTGTGCTAAATTCTTAGCTTCATCATAAATGATGGTTGTGGGTTTATCGGTAACCTCAATAATGTTTAAAGCAACCGTTGGTACTTGAGTTATGTATTTTTTTAGCATTCTATCGTCTGCTATCAAACAAGTTAGTGCAGAACAATTTTCAATTTGAAGTAATTTATAAATTTTGTTAACAGCATCCCCATTAGTTGCATCACATCCTATACTCCAAACCGTATCTGTAGGATATATTATAAGTCCTCCTTTTTTTAAGACTTTTACTACGTTGTTAATTTCAAATTGCATCCGGTAAAGGATTGATGGATTGTTTGTGTTTTAATGAAATTGAAAGAGGTGCTTGTTTTAAAAGTGCTATAAATACAGGCCAGTTTTTTGGCTTAATTAAACTACTTATAAAATATTTTAACTGTAAATATCTAAGTAAAATGTAAAAAGAAACTAAACCATAATGTTTTCTAATGACATATAACAACGATATTTTTAATTCAATTTTTAATGCTACTTGTTTTGGGGTACTTGCTCCATGAAAATGAATAAAGTGTCCCTCAGGAACTAAAAAGGCCTCTTTGTTTATTTTCTCTAATCGTTTGCAAATGTCTGTTTCCTCATAGTAAAGAAAAATATTAGTATCAAAACCACCAATTTTGTTAAAATCAGCTGAAGAAAAAAACATAAAACTGCCTGCCACAAATTGCCCTTTTTTAGGCGAACTATAAAATTGTTTTCGTTTGGGGTATTTTTTTGGGTTAACAGATTCTAAAACCTTCCTTCCAAATAATTCTCTACCTAAAGATGCAAAATGATCTAAAGTTGGGAGTATTTCTTTATTTTCTTTAAATGCTTGTGGACCACAAACACCAACATTTTTATTAGTATCCATAAATATTTTAAGGATACTTAAACAATCATTTTTAAGAAGTACATCATTATTAATAAAGGCAAGATATTTACCTTTTGCATATTTAGCGCCAATCATATTTCCACCTCCAAAACCTGTATTAATGTTACTTCTAATAAGTTTTATTGTAATAGTTTTAGACAAAGAATCTATATATTCTTTTAGGTTAAAATAATTTTCAGCTTCTGATCCATTATCAACAATTAGGTATTGACAAGTTATATTTTTTGAAGTGTGTTTTATGATAGACTCAATACAATTAATTGTGTAATCTGCGGTATTGTAGTTTATTATTATTATGGAAACATCGACTGCCATTATTTAAGATATTGGTTAACTCCTTTTTCTACAAAGGTTATTTTATTAATCGTGGTTTCGTTTTCAATAGTTACGTTAATATTTATATGGCTTTTATCTTGCTCTTTATGATAAATATGAAAAGCTAAACCTCTAAATTTTAATCGTTTCCCTTTGATGCCTATATTTAATAAACGCTGAATCATTTCACTATCATCAATTCCCCAGCCTATAAGGTTTTCATTAAAACCATTCACTTTTATAAAGTCTTCTTTCCAAAAAGACATATTACAACCCCTTAATTTTGAAGACCTTTTTTCTTCTTCTTTATAAAAATTTGATAATAAAGGTATTCGTAAAGTTCTGCCTCGTTTTTTAATGCCTTTACTTAAAAAATTAAATGAAATTTGTTTTTTTTCAAATAAATCTTTTAAATAACTTTCTTTAATATTAACCCTACTGCCATACAAGAAGGTATTTTTTTTTGCCATGGCCAAATGATCTCTTACAAAATCTTTATGCATAATGATATCACCATCAATTTCAATAATATAGTCATATTTAGCTTTTGCAATAGCTTTATTCATAATGGCTGGTTTCTGATTTTTATTGTCTTCATGCCAAACATGATGTAATGGAATAGGGAAATCTTTCTGAAATTCTTTAACTAATTCTTCAGTTTCTTTTTGTGAACCATCATCAGCAACAATAATTTCATCAGGAAAAACAGATTGGTTTTTTACACTTAATAACAAAAGTTCTAAAGCCTGCGGCCAATTATAAGTTGGGGTTACTAAAGAGCATTTTGGAAAGGATTGCATTTGCATAATTTTGAAACGCAAATTAATGTATTTTTTTATTAATTAAGGATTAGTTTAAAAAGGATGTATGAAATTTTATACTTTTGAAAAATGGATTACGAAAATAAACCAAAAGGCTATTACGATAATGTTCGTAAAGAAATGCTAGAATTTTTACCAAATGATGCTAAATTTGTATTGGATGTAGGATGTGGAAACGGTGCTTTTGCTGAAATTATTAAAGAGCGAAATAAAGCTGAAGTTTGGGGCATTGAATTAATGGATACGCATGGTAAGGAAGCCAAAAAAAAGTTAGATACAGTTTTTATTGGTAAATGTGAAGACTTTATTGAAAATCTACCAGACAACTATTTTGACGTTATTTATTTTAATGATGTTTTAGAACATCTTGTAGATCCATATTGGGTTTTAAATATTATTAAAAACAAATTATCGAAAAAAGGTATAGTAGTTAGTTCTTTGCCAAACGTGCGCTTTTATAAAAGTTTTATGAAAGTGGTTTTGCATAAAGACTGGAAATATGAAGATTTTGGAAATATGGATAGAACGCATTTAAGGTTTTTTACAAAAAAAAGCATTAAACGCATGTATGAGGAGTTAGGTTTTGAAGTAATTACACATAAAGGTATTAATAAAAGTAAATCAATAAAACCCTATTTGTTTTATTTGTTGACACTTTTCACTCAATTAGATATGCGTTTCGTTCAATATGCAACCGTTGCAAAGAAAATTGATGAATAATAGAAAAATTCATAACGATTATAACGATTATTCAGATTTATTAGATTCTGTAATTCAAAATTTCGATTTTAAAGGAAAAGCCTTTGCAAATCAAGATAGAAATCAGTTAAAATTATTTGATATAAATGATAAAACTATTGTAGTGAAATCTTTTAAATCGCCTAATTTAATAAATAAAATTGTCTATAAATTTTTTAGAAAAAGTAAAGCCCAACGCTCCTTTGAGTATGCAAGCAAGCTTCTTAGCTTGGGGATAAAAACGCCACAACCTATTGCTTATTTTGAGTTTAGTTCTCTTTTTTTATTTAAAAAAAGTTACTATGTAAGTGAGCTTTTAAATTACGATTTTACGATTAGAAGTCTGGTAGATGACGATAATTTTAATAATTTTAATGACATATTGAGAGCTTTTACAAGGTTTACATTTTCACTTCATGAAAAAAATATTAATTTTCTTGATCATTCTCCAGGGAATACTTTAATAAAAAAAAATGGTAAAGGTTATGATTTTTATTTAGTGGATTTGAATAGAATGACTTTTGAAACCATGAATTTTGATGCGCGTATGAAAAATTTTGCACGTTTATCTCCAAAAGATAAAATGTTAAAAGTCCTGTCTGATGAATATTCAAATTTGATTAAAGGTAAAACTAAAGAAGAAGTAGAAAAGCGTATGTTTTTCTTTTCACAACAATTTTCTGAGAAATTTAAAAAATGGGAACGATTCAAGAAAACTTATTTTTTTTGGAGAAAGTTTAATTAGTTATTCTTTATACAAACCTAATTTTCGCTTTATATTTTTATAATACACATTTCGGTAAGAATCTAATTTGTTTAAGTAACTTTCAAATCGCCATTTTTTATAATTAACGATGTGTTTTAGTATAAATGCTTTTTTCTGTTCAGAAATTTTAAAATTTTCAAAAAATAGTTGGATATCAATATTATCAAAACCTGTAAATTCGTTTACCATGTTTTCTTGATGGATTATTGAGGCCCAAATTACCTTATTTTTTATTGTTTTTAATTTTTTTTCATATTTCCAATGCATATGTTCTCTGTGATACATGCTTTTTGGATTATCATTTTTTTCTATGAGCGATAAAAATGGATTAAATTGATGCTTTTTTTTGCCAATTCTAATTTTATCATTAACCTGTAATGTGTAACCGTCAATAAAATCAAGGGCTAAATAATCTTGTTTATTAAACTGCTTTTGTACTTCATTTATATAATTAGTACTTAAACAATCATCGTTGTCTAACCCACTAGTTATTACATATCCACCGGAATTTATAGTTATATAATTTTGTAAGTTTGGTAAAAATTCTTCAATCCCATTAACAAAAATTGGTTTAAATAAGGTTAATTCATTTTCTAAATTTTTAATTTTTTCTTTGTAATAATCTGGAGTTGTTATATCAAAATACACTAGCCATTCAAAATTTAAATTATTTTGTGAGGCAACACTTGGAAAACAATAATCTAAAAAAAGTTTAAATCTATTTTCAAGCCATGAATCTGTTAAAACAGATTCATTTTGTTTACTAAGAGTCCAATCTGTTTTTCTTAAATTAAAGCGTGTTATTAAGTAGTGTTTAAACATGGTTTTTATATGATTATCTGTTTTTATTTATTAATTCCTTTAGTTTTGTGTACTTTAAAAATGTGATATTGGCTGTTTGTACACAAATTACAAAGCCATTTAAACCATCAAGAAATCCTAATCTTAAAAAGTAAGCTTTAAAAAAGGCCCAAGTTGGGTTTAAAATAATTTTCCAAAAAGGTGCTCTTTTTCCTAGATCGAAATAGGCATTTGCAGCAATAGTTGAAAAATAGTCAGTTTTTAAATTAAATTCAGAATAGGTTTGGTAAGTCCAATGTAAAATATCACCTTTTAATTTTCCTATGTTATTTTTTGAATCTTTTAATTCTATGTGATCATGAGGATTTATGCCTTTCCACTCAGCTTTTCGTTTATCAAAAACACGTAATTTTCTGTTGGGATACCAATCTGAATGTTTAATCCATTGCCCACAAAAATTATTAAAACGGTTACAGTAATAACCATTAAAAACCCAATTGTGCTTTAAATTTAAAATAGATTTTTGTAATTCTTCAGAAAGTGCTTCATCACCATCAAGAGATACAATATAATCGTTTGATGCTTGTTTTAATGCAAAGTTTTTTTGTTCTACGTACCCTAAAAAGGTTTGTTCGATAAATTTCACATGATATTTAGAACAAATAGCTTTCGTGTTATCTGAAGAAAATGAATCGACTACCACAATTTCGTCAACAACATTTATGAGAGAGCGTAAACACTTTTCAATATTTAGCTCTTCATTAAAAGTAATAATAACACCTGATAGTTTAATCATATTCTATATTAAGGTTGCGTAAAAATAGTTATTTTTGTGGCAATGCAAACATTAGATATATCAGTAATTATAAGTACCTATAATCATCCAGAATGGTTAGAAAAGGTGCTTTGGAGTTATGAGTATCAAAGTTTTAAAAGTTTTGAAGTGGTGATTGCTGATGATGGCTCTGATGAAAACACCATAAATCTTATTGAAAATTTAAAGAAAAACTTATCTTACCCAATCCAACACATTTGGCATGAAGATAATGGATTCCAAAAAACCATCATACTTAACAAGGCTACAGTAGCAAGTAAATGTGATTATTTAGTTTATACTGATGGAGATTGTATAGCACGAAATGATTTTCTACAAACTCATATGGATTGTAGAACTAAAGGTTACTTTTTGTCAGGTGGGTATTTTAAACTGCCCATGCATATTAGTGAACTCATTTCTATTGATGATATAAGGAATCAATTTTGTTTTGATATAAATTGGTTAAAACAACATGGATTGAAAGATTCTTTTAAAAACAATAAAATAACTTCTAAAGGTTTGAAGCAAAAACTTTTAAACAATTTGACGCCAACAACAGCTACTTGGAATGGACATAATGCATCTGGTTGGAAGGCAGATATTATAAAAGCAAATGGTTATGATGAGCGTATGCAGTATGGTGGTGAAGATAGAGAACTAGGAGAGCGTTTATTTAATTCTGGTATCAAAGCCAAACAAATACGTTACAGTGCTATTTGTTTACACCTAGATCATGAGAGAGGTTATGTAATACCAGAAATGATTGAAAAAAATAAAAAAATTAGGGCAAAAACAAAAAAAGAAAAAATAACGAGAACTCCTTTTGGGATTGATAAAAATTGAATTATTTATTTTTTAAAAAGATGTTTAATTTTGGAATAATCAATTCTGGTTTGAATAACTTATAAAGTTGGTTTCCATCTTTTTTCATATCCTTTAACGATTTATTCATGTAAATATCTGGATTAACATCTTTTAAATGAATAGAAACGTGCATTTTTCCATCTTCAAACATATTCCAAGCTTCTTTTAAAATCCATGGAGAGAAAATGGTAAATGTTGAAATATTTAAGGCTTTTGCCATATTTACGGCGCCACCTTCATTACCAATTAAAGTATCACAATGTTTTGTAATGGCTAGAAACGCTCTTAAATTCTTTCCAAACACCTCAAAATAAATGTGCTTTTTGGTTTCATCTTCACATAAATCAAAAATTTCTTTGGCTTCTGTTTCTTGATTTGGAATGTAATTAAATAATATTTGTGCTTGAGTCTCTTTTACTATGACATCAATAATTTTAGCCATATAATTTAAAGGGTAGGTTTTATTTGCACTACTTCCAAGAACACTAATCATGAATAAAGGTAAATTCAAATTTATTTTATGAGATAACAAAAATTGCTTTGAATCTTCAATTTCTTTTTCTGTTAAATATATTTTAGGTTGAATAATTTGAGCTTGTTTTTTTAATATAGGTTGTAATAATTGTAATCGGTTTTCAATGGCTAAACCAGCTACAGTTTTGGTTTTTTTTTGTTCTCTGAAAGTATGCGTATATAAAAAAGATGTATACCATTTATACTTAGAGATTTTAATTTTAGATCTTGATAATGCTGTTATAAGATTGCTTGAGAATTTTGAATAAACATCAATAACAACATCGTATTGGTTGCTTTTTATTTTTTTTGCAAATTTCAAAAGCGCTTTTTTACTGATTGATTCTTTTTCAGTAAAAAATAAATAGTTATCTATAAATGGATTGTTTTCTACAACAGGGTAGGTGTGCTCATTTATTAAAAAATCTAGTTGAGCATTTATATATTGATGGCGAAGTACTTCAAACAGAATACTGCTAGTAAGCACATCGCCAATCATTTTTTGTTGTATAACAAGAATTTTCAAACTCTAAGAGTTATTATGTTTTAAAAAAACTAAAAAGTGTTTCTTATTTAAACAGCTACACTATGCTCACGAAGGGCATCGTTAAGTGATGTTTTTTTATTGGTGCTATCTTTACGTTTACCAATAATTAACGCACATGGTACATTGTAAGTTCCAGAAGGGAATTCTTTAGCATAACTTCCAGGAATTACAACCGAGCGAGCGGGAACTAGACCTTTATACTCAACAGGTGTATCTCCAGTAACATCAATAATTTTGGTACTCATAGTTAAAGTAACACCAGCGCCTAGAACAGCTTCTTTTTCTACCCTAACACCTTCAACAACAATGCATCTACTTCCAATAAAAGCATCATCTTCAATAATAACAGGAGCAGCTTGTAATGGCTCTAAAACACCACCAATACCAACACCACCAGATAAATGTACATTTTTACCAATTTGCGCACAACTCCCAACAGTTGCCCAAGTATCAACCATAGTGCCTTCATCAACATAAGCACCAATATTTACATAACTTGGCATTAAAATAGTACCAGCAGAAATATAGGCACCGTGTCTAGCTACTGCATGAGGCACAACACGTATTCCTTTTTCGGCATAACCCCTCTTTAATGGGATTTTATCATGAAACTCTAAAGGACCACACTCGATAGTTTCCATTTTTTGAATAGGAAAATATAAAACAACGGCTTTTTTAACCCATTCGTTTACTTGCCACCCACCTTCAATAGGCTGAGCAACTCTTAATTCGCCTTTATCTAATAAATCTATTACTTCTCTTATAGAAGCAGTTGTAGTGTCTTCAGTTAAAAGGTCTCTATTTTCCCAAGCATTTTCTATGGTTTTCTGTAATTCTGTCATTGATATTAAAATTTTGAGCAAATATAAAGCTATCATTTAAAAAATTAAAGTATATAAACTTTATTATATCATTTAAATAGATCTTTAAAATGCAATAATTTCTAACTAAAAGTGTCTAATGTTATTCTATTTATTCCTTTGAGCGCATTGTTAAAATCGATGAAATACATTTTTGTTGTATTTCACCGTAAAAAATATGCTTTTTAACTGTTTGTCGATAGAAATAAGTCGCTTCTCTAATAATCGAAAATACACGGTATACAACTAATTTATTGTTAGTAAGCCTTCGTCTGAATATATATTTGTCACATCAAACAACAAAAAACAGAATGAAAATAAATTTTTACATACTATTACTTTTATTACTTTTTTTCTCTCTAGGAAATGCACAAAGCACTATAAAAACTGTAGAAGTTGAAGTAACTAATACTATTTCTGTTTCCAATGTTGATACAAAAACTATCAACGCTAATCATGTTGAGGTTAATAAAGTAATAGAAACCGAAACTTTATTAATTACTCCTAACGATTTAAGAGAAACTATTGCACGTGGCAATAGCGATATCAGAATTTACTTAATTCGTAAAAGAAATGAAGGTAATATTAGTTTAGTTTTTCAAAGTATAAATAAAGCTGTAAAGGCTTAAAATATAATTTTCAAATATTAATTAACTAAGGTTAATAATTTAATAAAGGCTGTCTAAAAAGACGGCCTTTATTTTTTATTAATTAATTTTGTAAAAAAAAGCAATGGCAAGAATTTTAGCAATAGATTTTGGAACTAAAAGAACTGGTATTGCAGTTACTGATGCGCTTCAAATAATTGCATCGGGTCTTACAACTGTTGAAACTAAAGAGTTATTGCAATTTCTAAAAAACTATATTAAGCAAGAATCAGTTGAACTTTTTTTAGTTGGAGAGCCTAAACAAATGGATAATTCGGCATCACAGAGTGAAGTTTACATCGCTGCTTTCATTACTAAGTTAGAGAAAGAAATTCCTAACATTCCAATAAAAAGAGTTGATGAACGATTTACTTCAAAAATGGCTTTTCAAACCATGATAGATAGTGGTTTGAAAAAGAATCAACGAAAAAATAAAGCATTGGTTGATGAAATAAGTGCAACACTTATTTTACAAAGCTACCTTTATTCAAAATAAAAATCTTAAAAGAATAAATTTACCATAAATACTTACTATAAATTATAAGTTAGTATTTTTGTAGCATCAAAAAACAAATAATGATTTTACCAATTGTAGCCTACGGCGATCCTGTTTTAAAAAAGAAAGCAACAGATATAACTAAAGATTATCCGGACTTTGATGAGCTTTTGGTAAATATGTTCGATACCATGTATAATGCTTGTGGTGTAGGTTTAGCAGCACCACAAATTGGTTTGCCCATAAGAATGTTTATTGTAGATACAAGTCCTTTTTCTGAAGATGAAGATTTAACAGACGAAGAAATGAAGCAATTAAAAGGTTTTAAACGTACCTTTATTAATGCTGTTATAATTAGTGAAGAAGGTGAAGATTGGGTTTTCAATGAGGGTTGTTTAAGCATCCCAGATGTTAGGGAAGATGTTTCAAGAAAATCTATAATTACAGTTCAATATTTAGATAAAAATTTTAAATCACATACAGAAACATTTGATGGTTTAATTGCACGCGTCATTCAACATGAGTACGATCATATAGAAGGTGTTTTGTTCACAGATAAGCTTTCTAGTTTTAAAAAACGTTTATTAAAAGGCAGATTATCCAACATATCTAAAGGAAAGATAAGTGTAGATTATAGAATGCGATTTCCTGAACTAAAAAAGAAACGATAATATTTGCAAGACATTAATAAACAGTTGATATTTGCCCCTTTCAAAAAATAATTTATGAGTTTAGATAAAGTATTATCAATATCCGGCAAACCGGGATTATATAAGTTAATAACACAAACCAGAGGTGGTTTTGTAGCTGAATCTTTAACCGATAACAAACGCATATCTGTAAGTGTGCAGAATAATGTAAGTGTTTTAAGCGAAATAGCCATTTACACATTAACAGAAGAAGTACCACTTAAACAAGTTTTTGAAAACATAAAAAATAAAGAAAACGGTAAGCAAACAAGCGTTTTACCTAAAGATAGCAAAGATACATTAGAAGCCTATTTTTTTGATGTTTTACCAGACTATGACGAGGAACGAGTGTATGTTAGCGATATTAAAAAAGTAATACAATGGTACAATTTATTACATCAATATAATATGCTAGATGGTCTTACCGAAAATGTTGAAGAAGCTAAAGTTGTAGACGAAGAAGAATAAATATTATAATCTGTAAAAAAAAACCTCCTATTGGGGGTTTTTTTTATGCCAATTTTTGAAAGGTGTTGATTTTATTTTCGACCTATTAAAATGCTAACAAAATAAATTTAATATGAATCCAATTTGGTTTTTTGAAGACGTAAATCTATTCAAGATTTTATGCCCACACAAATTTAAGGAGTATAAAAAAGATCATAATTTTGATGCTTATAAAAAACAAGATTATATTTATTTTGAAGAAGACTCCTCTAATAAAGTTTTTCTAATAGAGAAAGGGAAAGTTAAAATAGGTTATTACAACGAAGATGGAACTGAAGTTACAAAAGCCATTTTGTCACGCGGTCAATTATTTGGAGAAAAAGCTATTTTAGGCGAACAAAAACGAGAGGAGTTTGCCCAGTCAATAGATAGTACTACAAGTATATGTCCCATTAGCGTAGAAATGATGCATGAGTTAATGCGAAAAAATGAAACATTTAGCTTTCGAGTATATAAATTCATAGGTTTTAAACTTCAAAAACTCGAAAGGCGACTTCAACTTTTAATGTTTAAAGATACTAAAACAAGACTGCTGGAATTCCTTGATGAGTTATGTTCTGAGTATGGATACGATTGTAATAAAACAGGTGATAAAGTAATTAATCATCCATACACTCAAAAAGATATAGCTAGTTTAATAGGAACTTCTAGACCTACATTGAACATTCTTTTAAATGAATTGAAAGACGAAAAAATCATTCAATTTAATAGAAAAGAAATTAGAATTCATAAAAATATTGCTTAGTGTTAGCTAGCTAACATTTTAAAAAATTATCAGATTGTAAATTTGAGGTATAAACTTTAAATAACGAAATGATGATTAGAAAAATGATTTTAGCTTTATTATCACTAGGCGTTTTTGCCTCATCTTGTAGTGATGATGAAACTTCGCTAATAATACCAAATGCCGGTATTTTAATAGGAGGTCCATTTACCTTTTTTGTAGATGGAATACCTGATAATGTAAGTGGAATATCAACTGATGCCAATGCAGTTGGATCCAATAGTACATTTGTAGTTACTGATGATTTGGGAAATATTCTGGGGTTACCTCCAACGTTAGCAGCACTTGAGGGTGTAAATTTTGATGATGCTGGTGAAGGCGTTTGTTTTATTTGGTATTTAAGATATGAGGATGGCTTAACAGGTGCTGAAGTAGGAATGAACGCAAACAATTTAGAAGGTAGTTTTGATTTATCTAATTCAATTTCGGTTTTTAGAAATCCAGAACCAAATGCAGGGATATTATCCGGTGGACCTTTTACGTTTATTGTAGATGGTATGCCAGATAATGTGTCAGGCATTTCAACAGATGCTAATGCTATTGGAACCAATAGCACATTCGTGGTAACAGATGATTTAGGAAATATTCTTGGATTACCACCAACATTAGCGGCACTTGAAGGTGTAAATTTTGATGATGCAGGTACGGGTGTTTGCCTTATTTGGTATTTAAGATTTGAAGATGGTTTAATGGGTGCAGAAGTAGGAATGAATGCAGATGGTTTACAAGGAACTTTCAATTTATCTAATTCGATAACTGTTAATAGAAAAGCTAAACCAGAAGCAGGAACTTTGTCTGGTGGTCCCTTTACATTTTGTATTGATGGACAAGTTGATAATCTAACTGGTATAAGTACAGATTCTAATGCCGTTGGAACCAATAGTACATTTGTAATTACAGATGATTTAGGTAATATTTTAGGGATGCCACCAACTTTATCGGCTTTAGAAGGTGTTAATTTCGATAGTGCAGGTGCTGGTGTTTGTTTAATTTGGTATTTGCGTTTTGAAGATGGTTTGATGGGAGCAGAAGTAGGAATGAATGCAAACAATTTACAAGGATATTTTAGTTTATCTAACGCCATTATGGTTACAAGAAATGAGGTTAATGCTGGCGCAATTACAGGAGGACCTTTTACTTTTGATGTCGATGGAACTCCAGATTTTGTAACAGGTATAACTTTAGATGGTACTGCAAAAGGCACAAATAGCACTTGGGTAATTACAGATGCAAGTGGAAACATATTAGGATTACCACCTACTTTATCAGCTGTGGAGGGCGTTAATTTTGATGAGGCAGGAACCGGTGTATGTTTAATTTGGTATTTACGTTTTGAAAATGGTTTAGTTGGAGCTACTATGGGTGAAAACACTAATAATTTACAAGGTTGCTTTGATTTATCAAATCCAATTACGGTGAATCGAATTTAAAAAAAAGTTAAGGTTTATTTATATCATTGAAGAAGAAAAATTTCTTAACTCATTTGAAGCGTGTCATATTTTAATATGATGCGCTTCATTATTTTTAATGTTTAATAGTTAAAGTGTTTTAAAAAACGCTTTTATAAAGCTCCAAGAGAATAGGGATTGCATGATTTTCAATTCTTCTAAAAAATTCGACTCTTCATCAAGAAATTTAAACATTGTTTTAGATTCATTTTTACAATAAAACTGTTCGAAAATCCATTCACCTTTATGATTTTCATCTTTTAAAACTTTAAGAAAAATCGTATCATAAAACTTATATTTTCTTTTGAATAAATTTTTTGATGGTGTTTTGTTTGTTTTTAAATTCTCAATTATTTTTAAAACTTTCTTTTCGGTATGTTTAAACGAATAACCTGTAGAGCCTTTTACCCAACCACCTCCTGTTCCTATTTTGGTTATATGGTTTGTGTTATATTTTTCAAAAGGAAAATTAGTCATAGGTATGTTACCTTTTTCTGATTCAATAATTTTAAACGCTTTAATTTTTAAATAATCTGTAATATAGGTTTTAATAAATCTATCATAAGTAGCTTCATCTACAAGGTTTTCAGTGAAATAAGTAAACTCAACTAAAGCCTCTGTTTTAGAAAAAGGTAACACATAAGTAAATGTTGTTTGTGCGCCATCTTTCAATCTATAATCCATCATAATAATTTTGGTTTCATCAAAAAACGCGTTTTCAGTTTTAATGATGATGCCTTTAAAATGTTGAATTATAGATGTATATTTTTTTGTTTTTTTAAAAAATTCTTGAGGAATTCTGCTATCAAAAATATGGGATGCTCTGTAAGTGTTTTTTTTTGTTGAAACCACAATTTCAGGTTTTTCTGAAACGCTTTCAACATGATCTATTATAAAATGAAAATTAGGATGATTTCTTAGTTTTTCTTTAGCGACTTTATAGAAATCAATAGCCCTAATTGTTTTGTAGACATATGGCTTTAGATTTAACTCTATGCATTTTTTAGAGGTAAAAACGGAGGCTTTATACCATCTTTTATGAACTACATCATTCCATTGTGAAGGTTCAGTTTCCCAAAAACTCCATGTTTTATCATTGGTGTTTTTTTTTGAGGTATCAATTAAAGCAATTTGTTTGTCATCAAAAAAGGAATCAGATGCCATTTTTAAAGCCAATTGAAAACCAGCTAAACCACTTCCTATTATAATATAATCGAAATAGGAACTATCAGACATTTAAAAACTTTAATTGTTATTTTTTGAAGTATTTAAAAGGAACAAATAACATTCCAAAACATTCACCATCACCTTTACCTAAATGTTTGTGGTGAATTTTATGAGCCCGTCTTACGCCTTTTGCATACCAGTTATTGGCATTTCTAAAAAGTTTAAAACGTTGATGAATAAAAATATCGTGAACTATAAAATAGGACAGTCCATATGCAAAAATACCCAAGCCAATAGGCAAACCAGCCCAGAAACTGGTGTATTTCCAAAGCAAGAAAAATCCAATACTTACTACAGCATAAAATATAAAAAATGCATCATTCCGCTCAAACCAGTTATCATGGTCTTTATGGTGATGGTCTTTATGTAAACTCCAAAGAAATCCATGCATGATGTATTTATGAGTAAACCATGCCATAAACTCCATAAAACTATAGGTTCCTAAAAAAATTAATATCCAATATAACGTGTGCATCGTTTTAAATTTACATTAAGTTTAATTGATATTTCACATAACTACGTGCTAATAATTCTATTTTTTTTGGGTTAGAAACACGTATTCTTGAGTCTTTTATTTTTAAAGCTGGCGTTTTTTTAAGTTTTTTTAATAGTTGGCTGTAATATCTGTAAGCCATAAAAACCCCAAATTTAGCTTCAATAGGTAATTTTTTTATGCCGCTTAACCCTTTTTCAAAATCCTTTTCAATATCATCAATAATATATTGTTTTGATGCTTCATCCAGATTATTTAAATCCGTATTAGGAAAGTAAGTTCTGTTTAAATCATTAAAGTCGGCTTTTAAATCTCTAAGAAAATTAACCTTTTGAAATGCCGAACCTAATGCCATGGCAGTATCTTTGAGCTCATCATATTTAGATTGATCGCCTTTTACAAAAACTTTCAAACACATCAATCCCACAACATCTGCAGATCCATAAATGTAGGCTTTATATTCCTCATCAGTTAAATAAGTGGTTTTGTGTAAATCCGTTCTCATACTCTTCATAAAAGCATCTACTAAACTTTTATCTAAACCATATTTATGGAAAGTGTATTGAAATGAATTTAATATGGGATTTAAGCTTATTTTATCAGTAAGTGCAAGTTCTAAATCTTCACTAAACCTGCTAAAAAGTGCTTTTTTATCATAATCATGAAAAGTATCAACAATCTCATCTGCAAAACGTACAAAACCATAAATATTATAAATATCATTTCTGATTGATTTATATAACATTTTTGTAGCCAATGAAAACGAGGTACTGTAAGTTTTGGTTACTATTTTGCTACAATGGAAGGAAACGTTATCGAATAATAATTTCATATTAAAATATGATGGTGTTTTGTTACTAAATCGGCTACTAATTTTCCAGAAATTAATGATGGAGGCACACCAGGACCTGGAACGGTTAATTGACCAGTAAAAAATAAATTTTCTACAAGTTTACTTTTTAATTTTGGTCTCAAAAAAGCGGTCTGCAATAAAGTGTTTGCCATTCCATAGGCATTTCCCTTATATGAATTATAATCTTTTATAAAATCATTGATGCAAAAACTTTCTCTAAATATAATATGATTTTTTACATTTTGGGATGTTAATTTCTCAAAACGTGAAATAATTTTTTCAAAATAAATATTTCTAAGTTCCTCAGTATCTTCTATACCTGGCGCTAAAGGAATTAAAAATATACCCGCTTCTTTGCCTTCAGGTGCTGAATTTGAGTCTGTTATGCTAGGGAAGCTGGCGTAAAATAAAGGGTTGTCTGGCCACTTTGGGTGGTCATAAATAGCTTCTGCATGCACATCAAAATCAACATCAAAAAATAAAGTATGATGATTGACATTGATTAATTTTTTATCAAACCCCACATAAAATAGTAGGGAAGAAGGCGCAAATGTTTTTTTATTCCAGTACGATTCAGAATATTGTCTATGGGGTTTGTCTAAAAGTGTTTCAGTATGATGGTAATCTGCACCACTTACAACGATATCCGATTTAAAAGTTTCACCATTAGAAATAACACCTTTTGCAACGCCATTTTCAACCATAATTTGGTCGATATTTGCATTTGTTTTTATAGTAACCCCAAGTTCTTGTGCTAAACTTTCCATAGCCAAAATAACTTGATACATGCCTTTTTTAGGATGAAAGGTACCTAAACCAAAATCAGCATAATTCATAAAACTATAAAAAGAAGGCGTATCACTAGGTTTAGCACCAAGAAAAAGCACAGGAAATTCAAGAATTTTTACAAGCCTTTCATTTTTAAACTCTTTTCTAACATCTTTTTTTATGGTGCTAAAAAACTGGTTGATTTTTTTTATGGTGGCAGGTGTAATTAATTCAAGTGGCGATACCCCAGGATTATAAACTAAATCCTTTATGGCGATATCATAATTATTCTTTGCCTTTTCTATAAATTTATTAAGTTTTTTAGAACTTCCAACTTCTTCTTTTTCAAAGGCAGCTTTTATTTTTTCAAGAGTATCTTCAATGGTAATAAAATCATTTTCACCAAAATACACACTGTAAGCAGGGTTTAGCTTTTCTAGGGTATAATAATCAGATGGTTTTTTGTTGAAATCTGAGAAAAAACGTTCAAAAACATCTGGCATCCAATACCAAGTTGGACCAATATCAAATGTAAATCCATCCTTTATTAATTGTCTGGCACGACCGCCAATAGTACTATTTTTCTCAAAAACAGTAACATCATAACCAGCTTTTGCCAGGTAACAAGAGGCTGCTAATGATGAAAAACCAGAACCAATTATGTTTATTGTTGAATTCATATGTTGTATTAAATGCTTTTAAAACTATTGCGTTGTAAAAATTTATAAGTTTTCTACTAGTTTTTCTATTGAATTGTATATAGTTACTTTTTTAGGAAGACTAGACACATCATAATTCGCAAGTTTAGGTCCTAAAAGAATGAAGTTAGTTTTTTCTTTTTGAAGTAAAAGCGCATCAAATTCTTTAATGTAATCTGGTATTTTTTCAATTTCTGGATACACGGTAAAGTAAGATAAAAATGTTATTTCATCAAAAAACTCCAGTAAATCAGTTAAGCTTTCCATGGGCATACTTTCACCAAGAAAAATCGTGTGGTATCCTTTACTTCGTAATTGATAATTAACAAAAAGCAATCCTATATCATGAATTTCTGCATCTGGTAAAAAGAGTATAAACGTTCTAGAAACGGGTTTTGGCTCTAAGAGTTGCAGTCTTTCTGTATTTATTAGTATTTTTTGTTTGATGTGAACCGATAAAAAATGCTCGTGGGCAGGGGTGATGGTATTGGTTTGCCATAATAAACCAATTTCATTAAGGAGTGGTAAAAAAACCGAATAAAATATTTCACTAAATGTTTTATTATCTAGAAGGTTGTTGTACGTACTGTAAAATAGCACTTGATCAAAATTGATCATAGCCATTTTTAGCGCATTTATAGCATGATCTTCTACCTTAGATCTAGACGCAATTTCTCTAACCTTTACAGGTATTTCTTCTTCTTTAAAACTAGCAATTTTAGAAATTTTAATACCGTTATTGTTTAAATATGAAATATTTAAAAGTTTTTGGAAGCTCGCTAAACTATAATTTCTAATATTTGTGTCAGACCGATCTGGACTTAATAAATTGTAGCGCTTCTCCCAAATTCTTATGGTATGTGCCTTTATACCTGTTAAATTCTCTAAATCTTTGATGCTAAAATTTACTTGAATATTGTTCATTAAAATTTAATTTAAGTTAAACAAAAGTACATATAATTTATTTACAAGCTTTAAAAAATTAAAGCTATTTTTTTTATTTTAATTAAAAACTCAAATTGTTAATTTATTATTTTTCGTGAATCTTATTGTATTTAAGATTATAAACCAAACTTACTGTTGAAACCTCCTCTCATTTCAAAATAATATTGAAATTTCTAATAACGATATTCTGACAATAAATATCGATGAAATCATCACTTAATATCGACAAATGCAACTCTAGTGTAGTTTAACGAATATTATAGCTATGTATGGAAAAAGTATTAAATATAACTATTTTATATGTTTTTTTGTACCGGTTGTTGGTTTATACCCTACAGCTACCAATGATTTGATTAATAGCAAAAAAATCTAAATTATTAAAAACAGTGATTCTTAAAATCCGTTTTTTAAAAGATTGTAAACATTAATAATATAAACAACTGTTAATGTTAGTTTTCATCTTCTGTTTGGATTATGAAATTAATAAATTGCTATATGAAAACAAAGAGTTACTCTCACTTAATTATTCCTCTTTCGATAATCATACATTTATCAATAATAAATGGCACGCTGTTTATTTTGACTCCTGATACTTATACGTACTCACTAAGTATAATTTTTTACAACTTTTCTTGGTTAGCTATAACTTACAGTTTGAATTATTATCCTACAGCACGTAAGGAAAAATTCATGACAAATATCAAGAAAATGTTTAATCTGTACATTATTTACGGATTAACTTATTTTTCATGGTTTGTTGTTCGGGGTGTTTTGCCAGATAATATTCAATATCACTTAATAGTATTCTTAATAATATGTGTTTTACTAACCATTTACAGGTTATTATTTTACATAGTTATTAGAAACTACAGATTAAGTGGGGGTAATTATGTTAATGTAGTTGTAATTGGAAGAGATAAGAATTTAAAGAAAATTAGAAAAGTATTTGATAATCCATATTACGGCTATCGTTATTGTGGTTTTTTTGATGATAAGCCATCTCAAAGTCCTACTTATTTAGGGGAAATTTATGATAGTTTTAAATATATTATAGATAATAGTATTAACGAAGTTTATTGTACGGCGTCAAAGCTTTCAAGGTCTGAACTACAGAACCTGATTAATTTTGCTGATAATAATCTGATTAAATTAAAAATAATACCCGATAACAAAGACATCTACACAACAGCAATGACTGTTCAGAAATATGATAATATTCCTGTTTTGGATGTTCGAACAGTGCCTTTAGATGCAGATTTTGGTCGAATGGCTAAACGTATTTTTGATGTTGTTTTCTCTTCTATCATCATAGTTAGTCTTTTGTCTTGGTTAATACCATTACTATATATTATAATTAAGTTGGAATCTCCTGGGCCATTGTTTTTTACACAAAAAAGACATGGGCTTAAGCGTCAAACTTTTAATTGTTTAAAGTTTAGGTCTATGACATCCAATGGAGAGGCACATTCTAAAATGGCTACTAAAAATGATATGCGTGTTACACGAATTGGTAGGATTTTAAGAAAAACAAGTATTGACGAATTACCGCAGTTTTTTAATGTTTTTCTGGGGCATATGAGTGTTGTTGGTCCAAGACCACATATGGAACAACACACCTCCGATTACGAAATATCTGTAGATAAATATTTGGTAAGACATTTTGTGAAACCCGGAATAACTGGTTTGGCACAAATAAAAGGTTACCGTGGAGAAATTATTAAACCCTCAGATATTTTAAACAGAATTAGATTAGATATTTTATACGTAGAAAAGTGGTCGTTTTTACTAGATTTTAAAATTATTCTTTTAACAATTTTCAACGCTTTTAAAGGCGAAGAAAAGGCTTATTAAAATACATGTAAATTAAAATTAAAGATTATGAGTTGGTTTGTATTATCAGTGAAAAGTAGTCAAGAAAAAAAAGTTGCCGATATCTTAAATAAGATGGGTATTCAGGTATTCAATCCTTTAATTAAAGAAGTAAAATATTGGAGTGATCGTCAAAAAGTTGTCGAATCGCCTTTATTTAAATCATACGTTTTTGTTAATATTTCAGAAAAATATAGAAGGATAGTCTTTGGTGTGCCAGGAGTTAAGGGTTATTTGTTTTTAGATGGTAAACCAGCCTTAGTTGGTGAGGACGAAATTGCTATCATTCAAAAATGGATAAATGAAGAACGGTACGATTTAGTAAGGCTTTCTAAACTAATTTCTAGAAATGAAATTGCCATACAAGAGTGGTTAATGAAAAATAATTCTGGTATCAAATGGATTGGAAAAAGCAATGTGTCTGTCCTACTAGATCAAATGCATATTTTAGAGAAAGAAAAATTAAGAGAAGTTATTTAATTTTTTAATTTTTTGTGTCAACTCATTTTTAATTTTATTAGCCCTAATAATCTAAAAACAAAGCAAATCATGACAACAGTATTATGAAATTTGCATTTAAACGATAATGAAAATATAGATTATTTAAATTATTGATTATATTCATTTTAAGCCTACTATATTCCTTTGAATTTTTAAAAAAAAGATGTTCCTTTACTTAAATTTGTTAAAAATTTGAAAATATTTGCTTGTAGTAGCCATTATTTTCAAATTGAATTAATGTTTTTTTAAGTTAAAAACCAGTTATTTTTCATGAATCAATCTTATTGTTATTTATAAATATGGAAAAAGATATTTTCAAAATATTGTTAAATTATTTACGTTATTGGTATTTGTTTTTAATAGGCGCTGTAATTTGTTTAGCATGCGCACACTTTTATATAAGATATAATATCACACCAGAATATTACGCAAGTGGTAAAATTTTACTAAATGATAAAGAGGAAGGAGACGGTTTACAGTCATTCAGTAATTTAGGATTAATTAAAAATTCTAAAAACATTGATGATGAAATTGGAATTTTAGAATCTTACGATCTTATGGTAGAGACCATAAACGAATTAGGCTATTCTGTAGGATTTTATGTAAAAGGAAGATTTAGTGAAATCGAGCTTTATGATAAAGCGGTGCCCTTCAAAGTTGTTTTAAGTGATAGTGTGCCGCTTCAAAAATTTGGAACACTGGGTACTATTGCTATTGTTGATGACTTTACGTATCAGATAGAAACATTTAAAGACGATGAGAGTGTTAGTAAGAGTACTCATAATTTTGGAGAACCTATTAATACACCTTTTGGAGCATTTCATGTGGAATTAAGAACCAATAACTACAAAACCCTAGACCCTATATTTGTTAAGTTTAGAGATGTAAAATCCATAGCTTTAGGGTATAATAATAAAGTAAGTATCAGAAATGTTAACGAAAGTGGAGGAGGGCTTTTAAGAATCTCTTTAACAGATGCCATTCCTCAGCGTGGTGTAGATGTTATAAATAAGCTCATTGAAGTTTATGCAAAGAGTTCTGCTAAAAACAAGAATTTCTTGGCGCAATCAACTTTAAAATTAATTGATGAGCGTCTAGAATTGTTAACAGCTGATCTTAATGTTGCAGAAAAAGGCGTTGAAAATTATAAGCAGAGTAATGATTTAATTAATGTAGAATCTGATGCGTCTCGTTTTGTAAATTTAGCTGATGAGGTCGATAGAGAGTTAACCGTCTTAAGATCAGAAATAAATACTCTAAGCTCGTTAGAAACCAGTTTGATACAATCTTCAAACCAAACTTTTTCTCCTATCAGTTCTTACAATGTTAATAGTCCGGTGTTGGCTGGTGCAATCATAGCCTACAATGCAGAGGTTCAAAACCGAAAAAACCTTATCAGCGCTTCAGGTACAGGAAATCCGATGCTACCCGAAATGGACAGACAGTTACTGGAAAGTAAAAATCTTATTCTACAAAATATTAGAAACATAAAAGCACAACTTTCAAGAAACCAAAGTGATTTATCTAATAAATCATCCCAATACCGATCTAAAATATCTTCAGTGCCAACAGCAGAAAGAGCGCTCCTAGAAATTAACAGAGATCAGGGTATCAAACAAAGTTTATATCTTTATTTATTACAAAAGCGAGAAGAAGAATCCTTATCTATCAGTGTGCCATTTTCAGATACGCGAATCATAGAAACACCTCAAGCAACCAGTTACCCTGTTTCGGGAGCCAAATCACCTATTTATTTAGGTGCTTTACTATTTGGCATGTTTATTCCTTTTGTTTGGGTATTTGCAAAAGATAAACTAAATACTAAAGTTTTAGAAAAAGAAGATATTGAGGCCCTAACTAATACGCCTATACTCGGTAAAATTTCAAGTAATGAAGGTAAAGAGGTTATTGTAGTATCTGGAAATAAAGTAACACCAGTTGCTGAACTCTTCAGATTAATGCGGCACAATTTAAAGTTTCTTACGCAAGGTAAGAACAGTCAGGTCATCATGGTAACTTCAGGAAAACCCGGTGAAGGCAAAACATTTGTATCTATGAACATAGGCGCAAGTTTGGCTATAACGGGTAAAAAAGTAGTGGTTCTTGGTTTTGATTTAAGGGTTCCAAAACTTATGAAAGATTTAACTTTGGATTATCAATTAGGACTTTCAGACTACATCGTGGATCAGACTACAAAAGTGGATGATATTGTTGTGCCATATAATAATGAGAAGAATCTTTCTTTTATTGGTGCAGGTCCTATACCACCCAATCCAGGAGAGCTTATGCTTAATGAACGGGTAGGTGAGTTAATTGAAGATTTAAAAAAGCGATTTGATTACATCATCATTGATACACCACCAATTGGTAAAGTGTCTGATGCTTATTCACTAACGCCGTATGTAGATGCTACACTGTTTGTAGTAAGATATAATTATACCAAAAAAGAAGAATTGAAATTCATTAATGAAATTGAAGGTACTAAAAGGTTAAATTCCCTAATGATTGTATTTAACGATGTGAAAATTGAAAATTCTGGGGTGTATAGCTATGGGTATGGAAGAAATGTTTAATTTTTTTAAGTAGTTGCTTGTGTCTAGATTTTATAAAATAAAAAAAATCAGCTATTTAATTTAATAATAAAATATGTCAAAATTGAAGATTTTATTGGTAATGCGACATGCATGGGGAAATACAATGGGAATACCTAAAGTATTTTTTTGACTTTAAAAAAGAATATGAACAAATTGGGCATCATGTTGATACGTTATCTTTTGATGATTTATATCCTAAAGGGCAAAATAAATTAGCTAGAATATTTGGACCTACTTTTCCTGAATTAATTTTAAAATATTTAAAAAAGAATGCGTATAAATATGATGTCATTGATGCTAATTTTGAATGTATTCCATATCCAAAAGACACTTTCAATTATAGTGGTATTGTTTTGTTTCGTTCTCATGGATTGCCTCAAGTATATAAAATTTATGAAGATATACCTCCTTATAAAACAATAATTGATAAGCATCGTGAAAACATAAAAATAAAAACAAGATTTGGTAATATTTATAGAGCATTAGATAGAAAAGTAGGTTTAAAAGAACTCAATGCTTCTATAGAGCATGCCGATATAGTTCACGCATTAAATACCCATGAATATAATTTCTTGTTAGGCGAAGGAGTACCTCAAGAAAAACTTGTAACCATACCAAATGGGTTACAAGATGATTATATTTTAGAGGCTAATTTGTTACAAGTAAGTAATAAAAAAAATAACATTTCTTTTTTGGCATCATGGACTCATAGAAAGGGAATTATGGAATTGAACCAAATTGTAAATGAAATTAGTTCAAAAGTGCAATTAGACGAATTTCACTTGTTGGGAGGTGATCGGCCAAAAGAAGAAGTATTACAACAATTTGAAGAAAGCAACTATTCCAAGTTAAAAATCACACCTCAATTCGAGCAAAATCACTTGATTTCGCTCTTGTCAAATTCAAAAGTGGGCGTTTTCCCTAGTTACGTTGAAGGTTTTGGGCTGGCAGTTGTAGAACAGTTGGCCTGTGGTATACCTGTTGTAGCATACAATGTGCCAGGTCCAGCAGATATTTTAGCAGAAGTTGACCCAACATTGTTAATAGAATCAGGAGACACAAAGAGTTTATGTAAGAAAGTTATAGAAATTTTAAATATGCCGGAAGCGGATTATGAGATATTAGCACTTCAATGTAAAGAACGAGCTAAATTCTATAGTATGGGCAATGTGGCTGAAAGTTTTTCAAATGTATTTAAAAATTTTAGGAGTAAATAGGCAGTCCTTGTAGATGAATACTTTTGAGCCTTGCAAATTGTATAGGTCATTAGAATGTTTATAAATTTTATAGGCACTTTCGATCTAGTATTTTGTTAATAAGATTAAAGTGAAGAGTTAAATTATTAATAGTTATGGTTTTAGAACATGAATATGGAGCTAATTAGTATTATTATACCAGCGTATAATGCTGTTAACTTGATAAAAGAGACATTAAGTTCCATTAAAAATCAAAGCTATACCAATTGGGAGTTAATTGTGGTGGAGGATGGATCTGACGATGGCACTAAAAAAGTTATAAATAAATTCAAGTCAAGTGTAACTCAAAATGTTATTTACTTTAGAAATGATGTTAATAAAGGGCTGCCAGCAACACGCAATGTTGCAGCTTCTTTAGCAAGTGGTAACTGGATTGCTTTATTAGATAGTGATGATTTATGGCATCGAGACCATCTGTTACTTTTAATAACAGCTGCCCAAGAAAATCAAGATTGCGATTTGATATATTCTTCTCACTATTGTTTTTCTGAAACTATTGATAATATCATACCAGATAATAATTTAAGCAGGAAAGAAGAAAATCTAGCAATTAGCCTGATCAATGGCTACATCATACAACCATCTGCTATAATGGTTTCATCAAATATGTATGCTTTAATTGATGGTTTTGATGATTCTTATCGTTATGGAGAAGATGTCAATTTTATTTTTAGACTTCTAAAAGAGGGTTGTAAGTTTAAAGATTCTGGAAGCACTACTTTATACTATCGTTATAATTTAAATGGACTTTCAAGAGACCAGGTGAATATGAGTTATGGCGTAGCAAAAGCATACGAAGAATTAATCGACTTCGATGAAGTCTCCAAAAAAATCCGACATAAAAGAATATCAGATAAATGGATTGTAGCAGCTCGTATGTTACGAAAAAATAATAAGAAACGAGCCAAAGAAGCTATTAAAAAAGCAGTTAAATATAACACGTCATTAAAAACATTATTTTATCTCATATTAATTTATATAATTCCAAATAAGTAGTTGTAGTTTGATGAAGAAAGATCTAATTAGTATTATTATGCCAGCTTACAAGGCTGCATTTTACATTGAGAAAACCTTAGAATCAATAGGTATTCAATCCTATACTAATTGGGAGTTAATTTTAGTGGAAGATGGAACCGATGATGGTACAAAAAACATAATAAAAAAATTTGATGCAGAAGTTGATCAAAATGTGGTTTATTTCAAAAATGAGATTAACAAGGGAGTTTCTGCGACTAGGAATGTAGCCGCAAGTTTGGCCAATGGCAAATGGTTAGCTTTTTTGGATAGTGATGACATATGGCATAAAGACCACCTATCTGTTTTGATGGAAACTGCTTTAAATAACCCTCTACATGAAGTTTTTTACAGTACACATACTAAGTTTTATGATAAAGTGGACCAAGCGCTTTTATTTAAAAGTATTGCCGATGATACATTAAAAGACCCACCTTATCTGTCAGAAAATCTGCCTACAGCCCTTTTCAATGGCTATATGGTGCAACCCTCAACAATGATGTTAACTTCCAAGGTATTTCATAGCGTACATGGTTTTAACGAAAATTTACGGTATGTAGAAGATTTTCATCTATTCTTTAAAATATTAGTTCAAGGCTATAAATTTATATATACTAGAAAAAATACTTCCTACTATAAAGTTAACCCTATAGGGTTGTCGTCTAATAGTATTCAAATTAATTATTCGACAGCTAAAGTACGTCAGGAAATTTTGGATACAGGTTGGGGAGATGTAGATAAAAAAATAATGTTAAATAAAACGCATGAAGCCTGGTTATTAGTAGCAAGATTAGCAAGAAAGAGTGATGTCAAAATAGCAAAAGAGGCTATTAAAAAAGCGTTAAAGATTAAAATTAATATGGAGACACTCTTTTTTTGGATTTTAATCCATAGCACTAAATCAAAAAAATGAGTGATTCTTTCTGAATTAACATAGAATAAACAATGCTAATATTAAATAAGATAAAAAATATATATAACCGCTTTAATAAAATAAAGTTTAAATATCTTTTCTATGGTTCTAAAGTAATCATTGAAAAAGGAGCTATTTTTAGTGTAGGAGAAAATGTTACTATTAGAAAAAGTAGTATTTATATAAAAAAAGGAGATGCACTTATTATTGGCGATAACACTTCAATGTCGGGTGCTTCCATTAATATGATAACGGGTGGAAAGGCTGAAATAAAAATTGGAAAGCATTGTAAAATTAATGATTATAACCTATGTATTAGATGGGGATATTTACATATTGGAGATTATAATATATTAGAGAAGGGTGATAATTATAGAAACCCTTATGTTATTGTAGGAGGAGATTTAATGATTGGTGATTATAATCATATTTTAAGTGATATATCTGTAAGATTTCGTGGTAAAGTGCGCATTGGTGATAGGAATGCAATAAACGAAGGCACAGAAATAAGAAGTGATGAGAAAATAGTTATTGGAGATTACAATCAAATATCATATAACTGTGCTATTTGGGATACTAATACTCATAACATTTACAAGGCTGAAAAACGAAGAGAGATTACAGATAGCCAATATCCCGATTTTGGTTTAGAATTTGAAAAACCAAAAACTTCCCCGGTTATAATAGGGAGTGATTGCTGGATTGGTAAGAATGTTTCAATTTTAAAAGGCACCAAATTAGAGAATAAATGTATTGTGGCATTAGGGACCTTATTAACTAATGTTAATATTGCTCATAATAAGACGGTTTTCAATAATTCTGTTTTAAAAATAGTTGACAATCAGATATAAACATGCGTAGTAATTGGATTCATTTTTTAGAACAAATAGCGTCGCCAGTGCTACATGCGGCTGCAGATGATGTGTTGAAGCTAAAAATGCCAGTTTATAAGGGTAGAAGTGAATTTCAATACCTAGAAGCCTTAGGTAGGATTGTCTGCGGCATTGGACCTTGGCTCAATCTTCCTCCTGATGCATCTGAAGAAAGCAAAATAAGAGAAAAATACAAGAAATTAACAGGAAATGCGATAGCTAATTTAGTTAATCCCGAAGCTAAGGATTATGTGAATTTTGGTAATGGATATCAAGCTCTTGTAGATGCCGCGTATTTAGCACAAGGATTGCTTAGAGCTCCTAATTTATGGCATGCTTTTAAACCTGAAGTTAAAAAGCAGGTCATATTTGAATTAAAAAAAACAAGACACATTAAGCCTCCCAATAATAATTGGCTCTTGTTCGCCTCCATGGTTGAAGCATTTTTATTAGAATATAATCAAGAGTATCACAAAAGTAGATTATACTTGGGAGTGGAAAGGTTTATAAATAAGTTTTATTTTGGAGATGGTTTATATGGAGATGGACCACATTTAAGTATGGATCATTATAATAGTTACGTTATTCATCCCATGTTAATGGATATTTTAAATGTAATGGTTAAACATAAGCTGAATAAAACAGCTCGGCTTTATAATAAGCAGGTTTTGCGATATAAACGATATATTCAAATTCAAGAAAGAATGATATCGCCAGAGGGAACCTATCCTTTGTTTGGAAGAACCTTAATTTGCAGATTTGGTGCTTTTCATGCTTTGGCTCAAGCGCCATTAATGGATATGGTTCCCAAAGAAATTTCAGGGGCACAAATTAGATGTGCCTTAAACGCTGTTTTACATAAACAAATGACATACGCCAATAATTTTGATTCAGAGGGATTTTTAACGGTTGGGTTTAACGGCAAACAAGAAAAAATGCAAGAATCTTATGTGTCCTCAGGTAGTCCTTATCATTGTAGCACCATTTTTTTACCTCTAGGTTTACCAAAAGAGCACTTATTTTGGACATCTGAAGACCAAAATTGGACAGCCTTAAAAGCTTATACAGGAGAGGAGTTTGAAGCAGATCATATGTATTATGAGAAAAATAAATTTAATGTAGTCCATTTATTATCAGTTTATAGAATGAAATCTTATTTAGGTAGGATAACGAAATATTTTAAGGTTAGGTAAATGAAAGAAGCAAATAAAAATAAGCCCTTGGTCTCTGTTTGCATTCCCATGTATAATGTTGAGGAGTTCATAGAAGAAACATTGCAAAAAACTATCAAACAAACTTATAAAAATATTGAAGTTATTATTGTTGATGATTACTCAACGGATAATTCATATGCATTAGCTCAAAAATTTGTATCCAACAACATAAAATTATTTAAGAACGAAAAGAAGGGTGGGAATGCTGCTCGTAATCTTGCTTTTAAAAAATCGACCGGAGACTATATTAAATTTATGGATTCTGATGATTATTGTTCCGAGAATATGATTGAAGAGCAAATGAATAGAATTTTAAAGGACGGAACAAAAGATACATTGATTTATTCGCCATTAAAAATGCTTGAGCCAGATGGAAGACTTTGGTGTCTACCAAGATCATTAGATAAAGATTACGCTCCTGGAATAGAACTCATGGTTGCAATATGGAGACAAGAAGGTTGGAATGTGCCTCATTGTCATTTAATGCATCGCAGTCTGGTTGAAAAATCAGGAGGATGGGATGAAACTATTCTTAAAAATCAAGATGGTGAATATTTTGCGAGGGTTTATGCAATAGCCGATAAAGCATTATCTGTAGATAATGCTCTAGCCATTTGGAGACAGACTAAAAAAGGGGTGAGTGTGCAAACATCAGTAAAGGCATATGCTTCTGTTATTGATACATATGAGATTATACTGAGAATACTTCTAAATTATAAAGATACCAAGGAGATGCGTCTTATTTGTTCCAAATTTATAGGCTGGTATGTTTGTGCGCATTACCCTGCAATAAGCCCAGTAATGCCAAAAATTAACAAGGTCTTATCCGATGCCAATCTTAAATTAATTTTACCCGAACGTAAAGCACTTAACATATTAAGAGTGGTATTTGGTTGGAAACTTGCTCTTAGACTAATAAAAAAATTAAAGATATAACATGATCCCAAAAATTATACACTATTGCTGGTTTGGCGATCAACCCAAATCTCAATTTATAGAAAATTGTATCGCCTCATGGAAAAAATATTTACCCGATTTTAAAATTAGATCGTGGTCGGAGGATGATTTGGATATAAATGCTGTACCTTTTATAAAGCAAGCATATGAATTAGGTAAATGGGCATTTGTTGCCGATTATGTCAGGTTTATTGCTTTATACGAAGAAGGAGGTATATACATGGATACAGATGTAGAGGTTTTAAGACCATTTCATAGTAATTGGTTTAATTATGAATTTTTTAGTGCACACGAATATCATCCTGGTTTATTTGATGTTGCGGGAAGAAAGAAACTAAATGATTCGTTTTTGCCTCTCAATTTGGATGAAAATATTGATGGTTTTGCAATTTTATCTGCAATTATGGCATCGAAACCTAAACATCCTTATGTTAAAGATTGTATTGATTTTTATAACCAAATTGATTTTGTAAATGCAGATGGTTCAATTGACTATACGAAGGTGATTATTGGAGAAATAATATCAAAAGTAGCTCTAAAATATGGTTATAGATATGAGGATACACAACTAATCCTTAGTAACAATATGTTAATACTGCCTTCAAATGTTTTGGTCGGTAATGCCATGCTTTTAGATGGTAACTCTTATGCTATTCATTTAATAAATGGAAGCTGGAGAGAAAAAACAGGTTATGATAAGTTTATGCATAAGGTGCGAAACAATTACCCTAAATTATTTCCATTGCTTCATGTTATGGATAAAGTAAGATTAAAGTTGAGTAGAGTTATAGGGGCAAATACATAATCTTTAAGAGTACAAAATGAACGGAATAAGCTTAATAATCCCCACATACAAACGCAAGATAGACTTTGAAAGAACACTCAATTCTGTGAGCAAACAGATAAGTGATATTGAGGAGGTCATTACGATAATAGGGCCAAATGATACCGAAAGTTTTGATTTAGCAATGTCGTTCAAGAATAAAATTGAGAATTTAGAAGTTATCCAAAGTGAAAAAGCCAGCGTTGTGCATGCTTTAAATTTGGGCTTACAAGAGAGTACTCAAGATATTTTATGCTTAACAGATGATGATATTGAATTACCAGAGGGATGGGCAAAACGAATAAAAAAAGCATTTGAAGAAAATTCAGAAATGGGCGCCTATGGTGGACCTGACAAACTTGTTACTGAAGATGATAAAGCGTATAATCCTGTAAAGGAAGTAGGGGTGTTTAAATGGAATGGCATGGTAGGGAATCATCACTTAGGAATACTGGATTCACCCGCAGTAGTAGATGTGATTAAGGGCGTGAATTTTTCATTTAGAAGAAATACGCTTGATAATTTGGTCATAGATTCTTTTTTGCAAGATAGAGGGGCAGAGCAATGTTGGGAAATAGATTTAATTCAAAAAATTCAATGTAATGGTTTTAAGGTGATTTATGATAACGAAAATTTTTTAATGCATTATGCATCACATCGTGAAGCATTTGACAAAAGAAATGATATTTTTGCATCAATGAACTACAACAACACAAAGAACATGGTTTATGTTTATGCGAAGTTTAGACCTATTAATGAAGTTGTATTTACTACAGTTCATACTTTGGTAATAGGCTCAAAAATTCAACCTGGGATATTAAGAGCGGTTACAATGGTTAAAGATTATGGCTTAAAAGTGTTATTATTACCCTTTAAAAATAGTATGGCCATCTTTGTAGGCATGTTTAATGGTTATAGAT
>NZ_CEWOCJ010000015.1:0-63213 GCF_982512915.1 Flaviramulus sp.
GGTTGTGTGCCGGTAACATCCCATGAACAAGTTGCATTGTTTATCGTAGCTGTTTCCCAACAGGCTAATACAGGTTGCGCTGGTAATTGCGTAATATCTAATTGATATTCATTTGAAAATGAAACGCAATTGGAATTACTTAAATTAATTGCAACTTCTGCAATTTTAGCTCTGTAGTATGTAGTATTTGAAACTGAAATGGATAGGGTTTGATTGGTTTCTCCTATAATATCTGACCAAGTGACACCTAAATCTGTACTTTGCTGCCATTGATAAAAATGAGAACTGTAAACAACTCCATCTGGCGTAGCTGTTAATATTGTATTGAATGGTGTTTGGGAACTACATAAACTAACTGTAGTATCATTGTTTGAATCGGATACATCAACAGTATCTCCACAAGATTTAAATTCAATATCATCTATGGCTAAGTCATTTCCACAACCACCTTGACCATTATTAATCATTTTTAAAATTACCTCATCTTGTCCTGCTAAAGTTTGAAAAACTAAAGCAAATTCTTGCCAGTTTGGGGTGGAAGTTTCAACAATATTTCCTGTATCTCCAAATGTTAATCTATTTAAATCGGTGCTATCCCAAATCTCAAAGCGTACATTAATTGGAATAGTGCCTCCAGGTTGAGAAGAACAAAAACTATTAGCTATAACAAGATTGACTACCCATGCAGAAAATTCGTATGTAGTTGTTTCACAAAGACCAGAGACAGTAGTTCTGTAAAACTCTCCAGCAACTTGATCTGCTTGAACAATAAGGAATTTCCCGTTGGTATCTCCAAGTGTATGATCTTGTGATAATTGATGCCAATCCAAACCATTTGACAAGGTGTTGTTCCTTACGGTATATTCACCATTATCTGGATAACCAGAAGAGGCATATGTATAGGTTGTGGTTCCTGGGGGCAAAGAACTGTTTATTGATCCCGTTCCAAAGTCTTCTGTAAAAATAGGATCTCCAGAATTTCCTGAACAAAAACCTAATTGGGCTTGAGCTTTTTGAGTAAAAAAACAAACAAAAAGGCTAAGTATGAAAAAAATTTTATTGATAGTGAATAAATTTAGAACTCAAAAAATTAAAATAATGGCTAATTTGAGAACGCTATATTAATAAAAAGTATAGTAACCAAAAATTACATTAGACGAACTGCACCCATACAAAAACCATACGCCTTTTAAAATTAATCTAGAATGATTAGAAATTTTTAACGTAGTGAAAAACCTTTTGCAGCCCACCAAGGATGCATTTCTATTTGTAACCTACCCGCTTTTACCATCGGATCCGCATTTGCTAAACTATCTGCCATTTTTAAGGTTGGAACGTTGTAAATAGTAATACCTCTTATGTTTCCGTTATCACCAAAAGGACCCGAAATATCAGCATAACCCAATTCATACATTTTTTCAAGATGTGATAAATGTTCTTTTTGTAAATCGGCAGTCTCCTCTTCATTTTGGCCCGTAATTGGTCCTTTTCTTAAAAACGCAATATAGTATTGTTGCATGATAATTGTATCCAAAGTTTTTTTATCAACATAATCAAATATTTGAAACCCTTTGGATGTAAGTTCCTCCTTAATTTTTTTCTTGGTTTTTATTTGCTCTATGACTTCGGTTTGCAAAGAGGCAATTGATTCGGATGGGTTTTCTTTTGAATAAATAAGATCCTCTTCAATATTAGACAATGGTTTTTTTGATTCATCTTTACAAGCTATACATAATACAGCTAAAGTATATATGATTACAATTTTTCTCATGGATTTATTGTTTATGTTTCCAAAATTTAAAAGGCCGATTGCTTAACTGGGAGTTATAATATTTTATAATTCCCGTTATTTCTTTACCCAACCAATCAGGTTTTTCAAAAATTTCATTTTCTTGGCTTAATTCTACTTCTGCAACCACTAATCCTTCATTGTCTCCAAAAAACTCATCAATTTCAAAAGTATGATTTTTAATAGATACTTCATATCTTATTTTATCAATATTCCCTGTTTCACAAAGTTTTAGTAACGCTTCTGCTTCAAATAATGAAATTTCTTTTTCCCATTCAAAACGTGATAATCCATTTTTAGAAGACTGCCCTTTAATTGTTAAAAATCCTGTTTCATCCTTTATTCTAACTCTAACTGTTCTTTCTTTATGAGAATTTAAAAAACCTTGAATAATTCTAGTTTTTTTAAAAGATTGCTTTTTATAAGCATCTGATTTTACTAAAAATTTACGTTCTATTTCTATCATTAATTAGTCCTTAATTATTTTAAAAAGCCTTTCCAAAGTTACTATTAGTCATGTAAAAATGCAATTATTGTCTAAATTTACAGTATGTTAACCGATTTACCATTACGAAAAATTATTCATGTAGATATGGATGCTTTTTATGCCTCTGTTGAGCAAATGGACTACCCAGAACTAAAAGGGAAACCTATAGCTGTTGGTGGTAGTGGTAAACGTGGTGTTATAAGTGCTGCTAGTTATGAAGCGCGAAAATTTGGTGTAAAAAGTGCGATGGCTGGAAATTTAGCAGCTAAATTATGTCCAGATCTAATTTTTGTACGCCCCCATTTTGAGAGGTACGCTGAAATATCAAAAAAAATTAGAAATATATTTTATGATTATACAGATTTAGTAGAACCGCTATCATTGGATGAGGCTTACTTAGATGTAACCAAAAACAAAAAAGGTAACCCAAGTGCTTCAATTATAGCCAAAGAAATTAGAGAACGTATTTTTAATGAAGTTGGTTTAACAGCGTCTGCTGGTATATCCATCAACAAATTTATTGCAAAAGTAGCGAGTGATTATAATAAACCTAACGGACAAAAAACGGTAAACCCTGAGGAGGTTATTCAATTCTTAGAGCAGTTAGATATTCGGAAATTTTATGGTGTTGGTAAAGTTACCGCAGAAAAAATGTATCAAAAAGGGATTTTTACTGGACTAGATTTAAAACAAAAATCTATTAAGTTCTTAGATGAAAACTTTGGGAAATCTGGTAGGTATTATTACTATGTAGTAAGAGGCATACACAACAGTGAAGTAAAGCCAAACCGTATTAGAAAAAGTTTGGCTGCAGAACGAACATTTAGTGAAAATTTATCTTCTGAGATTTTTATGTTAGAAAAACTAGAGCATATTGCCGAAGAAGTTTCTAGAAGATTAAGCAAAAGTAAAGTTGCTGGAAAAACGGTAACCTTGAAAATAAAGTATAGTGATTTTACTTTGCATACCCGAAGTAAAACCTTGCCTTATTATATTAGTGATAAACATATTATTTTAGATACTGCCAAAGATTTATTGTACCAAGAAAAACTGAGCAACTCTGTGCGTTTATTAGGTATATCGTTATCAAATTTAAATACTGAAACTAAAAAAATTCTAGAGCAAAAAAGTGTGAGTGTTCAATTAAAATTTGGATTCTAAACCGAGAAAAAGATTATAGTATTACTTGACTTTGTGAGAAAAAAATATAACTTAGTTTAGCATCTGATATAAATTATTAAAACGATTTCATATCTTGACGTTGTGTGTCACTAAAAACAAGAAATGTGAAAAATATTTTTATCACAGTATCACTTATATTTTCGTTAAACTTATTCGGTCAAGATTGCGATTGTCTGAAGAACATAACTTTTCTTCAAGAAAAAGTAGAGAAAAACCAAGCCTCTTATCAACATCAAGTTATTGAGTCTAATCGAAAAGATGTTTATGATATTTACAAAAATAAGATGAATACGCTATCAAAAGAGATAGATAATAAAAGAGATTGTATCGGACTAATATCTATTTATTTGGATTTTTTTAGAGATGAACATTCTTTCATTTATTATGACGAACATTTTTCTGCACAAGATCACTTTCAAAAAAAGATAAAATCAAGAAAAAATTCATTAAATGAATTTGAAGGTCTTTGGTATTTTGAAGATGGAAGTTTTAGTATTAAAATAACTCCATCTGTTAATGGTTTCTCGAAATGGTTAGCAATAATACAGAAGGGCTACAAACCTTTTTGGAAAAAGGGACAAGTTAAGATTGAATTTTTTCAAGATGAGAACCAAAACCTAAAGTGCATTTATTGGAGACAAAACCTTATTCCTAAGGTCTATGATGTGACTGTTTCAGATTCGGTTTTATCCATTGGTCGCTATCTAAATTTTTATAGAAACAAAACCGATAACACTGAAAATAGTAGTTTCCAAACAAATAACCTAGTATTTAAAGAATTAACGGTAAACACTAATTATTTAAAACTACCATCTTTCGACCTATCACAAACTCATAAGATAGACAGTTTAATTACTTTAAATAAGCACTTTATCAATTCTAAAAGGAACTTAATCATTGATGTTAGAAATAATGGTGGTGGTGGATTTGATGCCTTTAAATCAATTTTACCATACATACTTGATTCAGAAATTGTTGAGCAGCCTTATTATGGCTCTGTTTGGGTAAGTAAAGACAACTTGGAGTATTACGATAGAACAAAGTATGAATATGCTGAAACTGAAAAAGATAGTATTGACGAATTAAAATACGTTCAATTCTTAAAAGAACATAAAGGCATATTTACACCAATTGAAATGGAAAAGGACACTATTTCCTTGTCCAGTGGATTTCTCGAAAAAATTGGAGTAATATTTAACAGAAATACAGCAAGTTCAGCCGAAGGCTTTATTCTTACTTCGTCATATTCTGAGAAAGTAAAAACATTTGGAGAAAATACAATGGGAGCAGTTTCATATGGTGATTGGATGCCCATTGAAATTCCTGAATTAAATATTTGGATAGTTATTACAACAAAAAAAATGATATTTCAGCAAAACGAAGACTTTGAAAGTATTGGCATTTCTCCTAATGTTGATTTGTCATCCTATAAAGAAGAAGATTGGATAAATATTGTTCTTAATAATCTTGAAGAAAAATAGCGAACGTACAACAATGTATATAAAAAAATAGGTGAAACAGTAATAAATGCAAAGCTCTTGGCTAGTATCACACTTTGTGCTTACCTGAAAGTTTGGTGCTTGAAAATCGCCTGCTTTTTATATACTAAACGTTAAACGAACCCTTCCAAAAATTAAAACTCCCTTTATTTAAAAAATAAGCTGGCAAATACCTGCGTTAGCAATTTACGTGGCATCCTTTTTTGAGGTACAAAAAAAGATAAAACGTTACCCTTTTTAGTTTACAAAAAGGGTAACGCTCAAATATTTATAATTTAAAAGAATTAATCTCCTGTTATTTCTCTAACTCGAAGTGTGTTTACCATACCTTTTTCTGCCATTGGCATAGATGCTAAACTAATTACCATATCGCCTTTAGTTACATAGCCTTCTGCTTTTGCAATTCGGTTGGTATCAACTACAGTTTCATCGGTTGATACAAAACTATCGTAGAAAAAGGCTTTAACACCCCAAAGCAAACTTAATTGTGTTAAAATACGTTTGTTAGATGTGAAAACTAAAATATGACACAACGGTCTCCATGATGAAATTTGAAAGGCTGTATAACCGCTATTTGTTAATGTTGAAATGGCTGTTGCATTAATTTCATTAGCCATATTAGCGGCATGATAACAGATAGCTTTTGTAATGTAACGATTGGTACGAATATGCGGATGCAATTGTGGTACTTTTATAAGTTCTGAATTTTCGACACTCTTTAAAATGTCTGCCATTTGCTTAATTACTTGTATGGGGTATTTACCAACTGATGTTTCGCCTGAAAGCATTACTGCATCTGCACCATCCATTACTGAGTTTGCAACATCATTTACTTCTGCTCTTGTTGGTGTTAAACTAGTAATCATGGTTTCCATCATCTGAGTTGCAATAATTACCGGAATTCTAGCTCTCTTTGCGCGTAAAACCAATTCTTTTTGAATAAGTGGTACTTCTTGTGCAGGAACTTCTACTCCTAAATCACCACGTGCTACCATTAAACCATCGCAATGTGCTACAATTTTATCAATGTTTGCTACAGCTTCTGGTTTTTCAATTTTAGCTATGATTGGAATTTTATAGGCGCTGTGTTTTTCTATTAAATCTCTAAGTTGTATTAAATCTTCTGCATGTCGAACAAACGATAATGCAAACCAATCTACTTCTTCTTTTATTGCAAAAATAGCATCTTCAATATCCTTTTCGGTTAAAGCTGGTTGTGAGATATTTGTATTAGGAAGGTTTACCCCTTTTTTAGATTTTAATGGTCCGCCTTGAATTACTTTAGCTTTTACCTCATCTTTTTTGTTACTAGAAACTACTTCAAAAATTAATTTTCCGTCATCTAAAAGAATCCGTTCCCCTGGTTTAGCATCTTGAGGAAACCTATCATAGGTCATGTAAACACGTTCTTTTGTGCCTTCAAATCGTTTTCCTGTTGCAAATATTATTTCATCTCCAGGATTTACAACAACTTCTTCTTTCATGACACCTACTCGAAGTTTTGGACCTTGTAAATCTGCTAAAATGGCTGCATTATAACCATATTCATCGTTCAAATCACGTATCATTTTAATACGTTCTTTAACATCGTTATAATCGGCATGAGAAAAGTTTATTCTAAAAACATTTACGCCCTCATCAAGCATGCCTTTTAAAACTTCTTTAGTACTTGTAGCTGGCCCTAGAGTTGCTACTATTTTGGTTTTTTTTGTTATTGACATTAGCTAAAAATTAAATTTTCTTTTGATTGTAATTTATTAGAATCTATACTGTAAGCTGTAACTATTTGTTGTATTTTAAGTATATTATCTAAAATATATTTTTCTTTATTAAAACTGAATTCACTATCTATTTTTAAAAAGTAATTCACTGTTTTATGTTCTGGCAATAAATAATAGGTTTTGGTTTTTTGAGTATTGAATAACGAATTATTATCAGCTTTTTGAATAGTTTGTGTTTTACAAATATTCGACACTAAATTCCAATTTGTTAAGTGTTTATGGTCTTCCCATTCATAAATTGAATAAGATGCTTGGCTCTTTTTATAATCCAAATCTATGGGTTTTCTTTTAAGCGCTATGCCTAAATATTTATTTAAAAGATAGGCTAATCTGTAATCTTCAAGCGAACAATGCATTGCGATAAGGGTGAATTCAACCTCATCAAAAGCTTCATCGAAATTAAGTTTGTGAACAGCCATAGCTTATTTTAAACTTTCGTAAATATAATATATAAAATGTTGAGATTTCTTAAGTTTATGCTAATCTTAATAAGAAAGATAACTAAAACGTTGTAGTTAATTAAAGGCTTAAACTGTTTTTGAGATTCTGTTTTGGAAAACAAAAAAAGCGCGCTTTGAAGCTTTTTCTTCTGCCTTTTTCTTTGACGTGGCTCTGGCTTTTGCAATAACTTTATTATCAATTGAAAGTTTTACTGAAAAATGCCTAACTTCATCATTACCAGTATCTTCGTAAACATTATATCCAAAAGTTTTTTTCTCTTTTTGGCACCACTCTATCAATAAGCTTTTATAACTTATTACCTTACCTTCTAGAGTTTCAATATCTACATATGGTATAATTACTTGATTATAAATAAACTTTTCGCAGTATTTATAACCTCTATCTAAAAAAATTGCTCCAACTAAAGCTTCAAATAAGTTACCATGAATATTATCTCCAAATTGGCCTTGTGGAATTTTACTTTCAACCAAATTTATTAGCTTTAAGTCTTTTCCTAATTCATTTAAATGCTCTCTACTTACAATTTTAGATCGCATTTTGGTTAAATAGCCTTCATCACCACTGGGAACTTCAAGATATAAATGAGATGCTATTACAGAACTTAACATGGCATCTCCTAAAAACTCTAATCTTTCGTAATTAAAAGAATTTCCTTTACTGTCTTTTATATTCATCGAACGATGCGTAAAAGCCTTTTTATAGAATTTTTCGTCTTTTGGTTTAAATCCAAGAATTTTATTTAATTCCATAAAAAAATTCCCGTTGCGTTTAAAACGGGAATTTAATATGTTACGAATGTTTTTCATCTGATAATAAATATCTTAAATTAATGTCAGATGTAATAAACCATGTTTCATTTTACTGTAAAAATTAATTTATCGTTATGGTTTATTTCATTCGGGATTCAATCTAATTTTTTGAATAATACACAAGCGTTATGTCCGCCAAATCCAAATGTATTACTCATAGCAACTTTTACATCTCGCTTTTGAGCCTTATTTAAGGTTAAATTTAATTCAGAATCAATGTTTTCATCTACAGTTGTATGATTAATAGTTGGAGGAACAATACCATATTCCATGGCCAATATAACCGAAATAGCTTCAATAGCTCCTGCAGCACCTAATAGATGTCCTGTCATCGATTTAGTAGAATTTATATTTATATTTTTAGCGTGACTTCCAAATACTTTTGAAATTGCTTTTAATTCAGCAACATCACCTAATGGTGTTGAAGTACCATGTGTATTGATATGATCTACATCTTCAGGTTTTACCCCAGCATTCTCCAAACAGTTTTTCATTACAGCAATAACACCAATGCCTTCTGGATGTGGAGCAGTCATATGATAAGCATCAGAAGATAATCCTCCTCCAATAAACTCAGCGTATATTTTTGCACCCCTTGCTTTTGCATGCTCATACTCTTCTAAAACAAGAGCTCCTGCACCTTCACCCAAAACAAAACCATCTCTGGTTGCGTCAAAAGGACGAGAAGCTGTTTCTGGAGATTCATTTCTTGTAGAAAGTGCATGCATGGCATTAAAACCACCCATACCTGCTATAGTTACTGCTGCTTCGCTACCACCAGTTATAACGATATCGCAATGCCCTAAACGAATAGAATTTAAAGCATCAAACATAGCGTTTGCTGATGAAGCACAAGCAGAAACTGTCGTGTAATTAGGACCCATAAAACCGTATTTTATGGAAATATTACCTGGAGCAATGTCCGCAATCATTTTTGGAATAAAGAATGGATTGAACCTTGGGGTTCCATCACCTGCGGCAAAGTTTAAAACTTCATCTTGAAAGGTTTCTAAACCACCAATTCCTGCACCCCATATAACACCTACACGTAGTTTATTGACATCATCCAGATTTAATTTAGAATCCGCGATAGCTTCATCTGCCGCAACCATAGCGTATTGGGCAAACTTATCCATTTTTCGTGCTTCTTTTCTATCTATAAAATCTGTAACGTTAAAGTCTTTTAGTTCGCAAGCAAACTTAGTTTTAAACTTTTCAGTGTCATAATATGTTATAGGCGCAGCTCCACTTCTACCACTTATTAAGGCATCCCAATATTCGTCTTTGGTATTACCAATAGGTGTTAAAGCTCCTAATCCTGTGACTACAACTCGCTTTAATTCCATAAAGTGTATTGCTTATTTTGCAGCTTCTATATATGATATAGCTTGACCAACTGTTGCAATATTTTCAGCTTGATCGTCTGGAATTTGGATATCGAATTCTTTCTCGAATTCCATGATTAATTCTACAGTGTCTAATGAATCTGCTCCTAAATCGTTTGTGAAGCTAGCTTCAGTAACAACTTCGTTTTCATCAACTCCTAATTTGTCTACGATAATCGCTTTTACTCTTGATGCAATGTCTGACATAATCTTTTAATTTTAAGTTTTAATTAGTTGGCAAAAATAAAAAACTTTATTTTAAAACACATCTTTAATTTAAAAATGTGAATGTAATTTACTAAAATAACATTGAAGTATTTCAATTTTACCTTCTAATTGTTAATATTTATTCTTTTTTTTGTTTTTGAATAATATTAACATTGATAGTTTGTATATGAAACGTATTGTAATTTTTGCGTCCGGAAGTGGAACTAATGCTGAAAATTTAATTAAGTTTTTTCACAACAGTGATCATGCATCTGTTATTCAAATATTAACTAACAATCCGCATGCCAAAGTCTTAGACCGTGCTAAAAAATTACATGTTAGTGCATTATCTTTCAACAAAATTGCATTTACAGAAACTGATGATATTCTTAGTATTTTAAAAACTTCAAACCCCGATTTAATTGTATTAGCAGGATTTTTATGGAAATTTCCAGAAAATATTTTAAATGAATTCCCAAAAAAAGTAATCAATATACATCCAGCATTATTGCCAAAATATGGCGGAAAAGGCATGTATGGTATGCATATACATGAAGCTGTTGTTGCAAATAATGAGAAAGAAACAGGCATTACCATTCATTATGTAAACCAACATTATGACGAAGGCGCTATTATTTTTCAAGCAAAATGCGATGTGACTCATACTGATTCAGCACAAGATGTAGCACTAAAAATTCATGAATTAGAGATGGACTATTTTCCAAAAGTGATTGATAGACTTTTAAATGAGTAAAAAAAAGAAAAAATATTATACCGTTTGGAAGGGACACCGTACAGGTGTTTTTGAAACTTGGGACGATTGCAAAGCGCAAATTACAAACTTTGAAGGTGCTCATTACAAATCGTTCGAAACGTTTGTTGCTGCAAAAGAGGCTTTAAAACGTAATTATTTTGATTATATAGGAAAGAAAACAGCTTTTAAAAGCGAATTATCTGTTGAGCAATTAAAAAAAATTGGGCTGCCTAATTATAATTCTATATCGGTAGATGCTGCCTCAAGTGGAAACCCCGGAAAAATGGAATATAGAGGTGTTGATACCAAATCTAAAAAACAACTTTTTATTCAAGGTCCTTTTGAAGAAGGCACTAATAACATTGGCGAGTTTTTAGCTATTGTTCATGGTTTAGCACTTTTAAAAAAAAATAACAGAAATCATATTATATACACCGATTCTAAAACGGCTATAAGCTGGGTTAAAAAGAAAACTTGTAATACAAAATTAGAGCGAAACGATAAAAATAAACCGGTTTTTGATTTGGTAGATCGTGCCATAAAATGGTTAAAAGAAAACAACTATTCAACTACCATTGTAAAATGGGAAACCAAAGCTTGGGGAGAAATTCCTGCAGATTTTGGAAGAAAATAATTTAAAAAAAATTAAGAGATAAAAATTAATTCATCCCCTATTATTTTCGATTTGATAATAGCATTTAATAATCAGACACGATGGCTTTTAAAAAGTTACATTGTTATTGGAAAATAAATAATTGCGCCTTTTAGCAAAAAAATTATGCTTGAATTAGCATTTAAAAAACCTATATTTGCAGCAAATTTTATAATGCTTTATGAGCAAATTAGTTATTGTTGGTACCGTAGCTTTTGATGCTATTGAAACACCTTTCGGAAAAACGGATAAAATACTTGGTGGTGCTGCTACTTTTATTGGTTTATCTGCATCACATTTTAATGTAGACGCTGCTGCTATTTCTATTGTTGGTGGCGATTTTCCTCAAGAATATTTAGACATATTATCTAGTAAAAAGATAGATATTTCAGGTATCGAAATCGTTAAAGATGGCAAAACGTTTTTTTGGAGTGGCAAATACCATAACGATATGAATACCCGAGATACCCTAGTTACAGAATTAAATGTGCTAGCAGATTTTAATCCTGTTGTACCAAATAATTATCTAGACGCAGACGTTGTAATGCTTGGTAATTTACATCCAATTGTTCAATTAGGCGTGTTAGATCAAATGACTATCAAACCAAAGTTAGTTGTCTTAGATACGATGAATTTTTGGATGGATTGCGCTTTAGATGATTTATTAAATGTTATTAAACGAATTGACGTTATAACTATTAATGATGAAGAAGCTAGACAATTAACTGGAGAATACTCGTTAGTTGTAGCTTCTAGAAAAATTCATGAAATGGGACCAAAATATGTAGTTATCAAAAAAGGGGAACATGGCGCCTTATTATTTCATGATGACCATATGTTTTATGCACCTGCGCTTCCTTTAGAAGAAGTATTTGATCCAACTGGTGCTGGTGACACTTTTGCAGGTGGTTTTGCAGGTTATCTTACTAAAACGGAAGACTATTCATTTGAAAACATGAAAAACGCCGTTATTTATGGCTCGACACTAGCCTCTTTTTGTGTAGAGAAGTTTGGAACAGAGCGCATGATAAATTTAGAAAAGAATGAAGTTCTTAAACGCATGCAACAATTTAAACAACTAACGCAATTTAATATTGAATTATCATAAAAAAACGCGCTCTTTTATGAGCGCGTTTTTTATTTAAAACTAAATCCAAAAAATATAATTTTGGAACACTTTAAAATAACAATACAACAATGAGCGATGCTTTAAAACATGAATGCGGAATTGCACTCATAAGACTTAAAAAACCATTAGAGTATTATAAAGAAAAATACGGAAGTGCATTTTATGGCGTAAACAAAATGTATCTCATGATGGAAAAGCAACATAATCGCGGACAAGATGGCGCAGGCTTTGCTAGTATTAAGCTTAACGTTAAACCTGGGGAGCGTTACATAAGTAGAGTACGCTCTATTGCGCAACAACCTATTCAAGATATTTTTGCTCAAATTAATGATAGAATTAATAAAGAGTTTGAAGAACATCCTGATTACGTTAATGATGTAGCTGCCCAAAAAAAGAATATCCCTTATATAGGCGAAGTGCTTTTAGGTCATGTACGATACGGGACATTTGGCAAAAATAGCGTAGAGAGTGTACATCCATTTTTAAGGCAAAACAACTGGATGCATAGAAATTTAATTATGGCTGGAAACTTTAACATGACAAATGTTAAAGAGCTTTTTAGTAATTTAATTGAATTAGGGCAACATCCTAAAGAATACACCGATACCATAACCATTATGGAAAAAATAGGTCATTTTCTAGACGATGCCGTTAGTAAAATATATAAAGACTTAAAAAAAGAAGGCTATAATAAAAGAGAGGCTTCTCCTCAAATTGCTGAACGATTAAACGTTGCTAAAATATTAAAACGTGCTGCTAAAAATTGGGATGGTGGTTATGCTATGGCAGGACTTATAGGTCATGGTGACTCTTTTGTTTTAAGAGATCCTGCAGGTATTCGTCCTGCTTATTATTATCAGGATGATGAAATTGTAGTAGTTGCCTCAGAACGCCCTGTAATTCAAACCGTATTTAATGTAAATTTTAAAGATGTAAAAGAATTAACCCCTGGCCATGCGATTATCACAAAAAAATCAGGTAAAGTAGCTATTAAAAAAATTCTTGAACCATTAGAACGTAAAGCCTGTTCCTTTGAGCGTATATACTTTTCTAGAGGAAGTGATGCCGAAATTTATCAAGAACGTAAAATGCTGGGTAAATTATTAATGCCTAAAGTTTTAGAAGCGATTAATAATGATACAAAAAACACCGTTTTCTCTTATATTCCAAACACAGCTGAAACATCATTTTTTGGAATGGTAGAAACTGCAGAATCTGAACTAAATAAAGCAAAAACTAAAACGCTTTTAAGTGGCAAAAGAAACATTTCTGCAGAAAAAGTTACAGAAATTTTATCTGAAAGAATACGTGTTGAAAAAATTGCTATAAAGGATGTTAAACTTAGAACTTTTATAACCGAGGATAGTAGTAGAGATGATTTGGTAGCACATGTTTACGATGTAACTTATGGTGTAATAAAGCCGAAAGATAATCTAGTTATTATAGATGATAGTATTGTAAGAGGAACAACTTTAAAAAAGAGCATTTTAAAAATGCTGGATCGTTTAAATCCTAAAAAAATTATTGTAGTATCATCAGCACCTCAAATACGTTATCCAGATTGTTATGGTATTGATATGGCAAACCTTGAAAGTTTAGTGGCCTTTAGAGCAGCATTAGCATTATTAAATGATAACAATAAATATCATATTATAGAGGATGTCTATAAAAAATGTATGGAACAAACTGAGCTTGAAGATAAATTAGTACAAAATTTTGTAAAAGAAGTTTATGAGCCTTTTACTGACGAACAAATTTCAGATAAAATATCAGAATTATTAAGTGATAGAAGCATAAAAGCTGAGGTGAAAATTATATTCCAAACTGTTGAAAATTTACACGAAGCTTGTCCAAAACATTTAGGAGATTGGTATTTTACTGGAAATTATCCAACGGTAGGAGGAAACCGAGTTGTAAATAGAGCTTTTATAAACTTTTATGAAGGAAATAAAGAACGGGCTTATTAATTATTAATTTAATAATTTTCTTATTAATTTTTTACAAATAACACTTTGTCCGATAAATATGCTTTTTGTCTAAAAAATAATCTTACTGTTAAAAATACGTATAAATTAGTTGCACCATAACATAAGTAGGTTAAGTTCATGGTAGATTTGGGGCAAAAAAAGGTGAACTTCTGTTCGCCTTTTTTTATGAAATAATTTTTTTTTATAACCCTTTCCATTTTCAAATTTTCATTATTACAAACCATATACAAAACCTCTTTTTAGCTAATATATAAGTCGTTTAACTAAAATATTTTTAAACCAAGTTAAGTCATCATATATTTGGTCTCACCATAACATAAGTAGGTTAAGTTCATGGTAGATTTGGGGCAAAAAAAGGCGAACTTCTGTTCGTCTTTTTTTATGAAATAATTTTTGAATTCTTTATTTTTCAAATCAATAATTCTTTTGCTAACTAGTTATTTTTCTCAATCCCTTTTAAGCCAATATATTAGTCGTTTGACTAAAATATTTTAAAACATTGCTAAGCCATTATATGTTTACACCACCATAACATAAGTAGGTTAAGTTTATGGTAGATTTGGGGCAAAAAGGTGAACTATCGTTCACCTTTTTCATTTTATGAATTCTAAAAAAAAGAAGTATCATATACTAATCTATTTTAAAACATTACTTTTTCTGCTTTAAAAACATTGCTTTTTCTGCTAATATTTTTTACTTAAGGGATAGCAATGGAAAACCCGACCCTAGGGTAACTCCATAAAAAAAACCCACTGTAAAAGTGGGTTTTAAAATATATTTAGAAAGTTTTATTTAGCCGCTGCATAACGTTTTTCAACTTCATTCCAGTTAATTACACTAAAAAACGCATTGATATAATCTGGACGGCGGTTTTGATAATTTAAGTAATAAGCGTGTTCCCAAACATCGATACCTAAAATTGGCATACCACCACAACCAACTCCTGGCATTAATGGATTATCTTGATTTGGAGTTGAGCATACCTCAACTTTACCTCCTTTATGAACGCATAACCAAGCCCAACCAGATCCAAAACGAGTTGCAGCTGCTTTTGAAAAAGCATCCATAAAACCTTCTTTTGAGCCAAATTCTGCTTCAATAGCATCTTTTAATTCTCCAGATAAATAGCCATTCCCTTCTGGATTCATCACTTCCCAAAATAATGAGTGGTTATAAAACCCTCCACCATTATTTCTAACTGCACCATTATTCATGTCTAAATTTGCAAGAATATCATTAATAGATTTTCCTTCTAAATCAGTTCCTGCAATAGCGTTATTTAAGTTATTAGTGTAACCAGCATGGTGTTTAGAGTGATGTATCTCCATAGTTCTTGCATCGATATGAGGCTCTAAAGCGTCATAAGCATATCCTAATTTCGGTAATTCGAAAGCCATAATTTTATGTTTTAAAATATTAATATTTAATTTCTTCTCAAATTTACGCATAAATGACTGCAATAAAAAATAATAAATTGTTATGATATGATTGATAGTTTTTATCTTGTATCCAAATTAAATGTATGCAAACAAATTCTCCATTTACAATTTATAATGCATCTGCTGGTAGCGGAAAAACTTTTACACTTGTTAAGGAGTATTTGAAGATTTTGTTAGCTTCAAAAAACGCCTTTCATTTTAAAAATATTTTAGCAATCACTTTTACAAATAAAGCAGTTGCAGAAATGAAAAACCGTATTATTGAGATGCTAAAAACATTTGCCGATAAAAGTGTTTTGGAAAATCCAAATGAGATGTTTTTAGCACTATCGGAAGAATTAAACATAGAACCTGAAGTACTCCACAAAAAAGCAGGTAAATTACTTAATACAATAATACATAATTATGCAGCTTTTGATATTTCAACTATAGATGGTTTTACCCATAAACTGATTAGAACTTTTGCTCATGATTTAAAATTACCTATAAATTTTGAGGTAGAATTAGATCAAGATTCGCTTTTAAATGAAGCTGTTGATAGCCTTATTGCAAAAGCTGGAACTGACAAAGAACTCACAAATATTTTAGTTGATTTTGCCATTGAAAAAGCTGATGATGATAGAAGTTGGGACATTACTTTTGATTTTAATAAAATTGCGAAATTATTGATTAATGAAAACGACATTCCTTTTATTGAAAATCTTAAAGGTAAAAGTTTAAACGATTTTGTAACTCTAAAAGCCTGGTTAAAAATAGAAGTTAGCAATGCTGAAACTGATATCTCTGAAAAAGCAAAAAACTCACTAACTTTAATTGAACAAGCTGGCTTACAATTTGATGATTTTTCAGGAAGTTATTTGCCTAAACATTTTCAAAAATTATCCGTCAAAAACTTTAATCTGAATTTTGAGACTAAGTGGCAAGAAGATATTGAAAACTCAAGATTATATCCAACACGAGTAAAAAACGATATTGCATCCATAATTAATCAAATACAACCAGAAATAGCTAAAACTTTTTACCAAACAAAACAAACAACATTTTATCTTAAACTTTTAAAAAATTTTTATAGAAACATCACTCCTCTTTCAGTTATAAATGCTATACATAAAGAATTGATTTCTTTAAAAGAAGCGCAAAATAAAATGCTAATTTCAGAATTTAATACTATCATTAGTAACGAAATAAAAGAACAACCTACCTCTTTTATTTACGAACGTATTGGTGAAAAATTTAAACATTATTTTATTGATGAGTTTCAAGATACCTCGGTAATGCAATGGGAAAATTTAAAACCTCTTTTTGGTAATGCACTTTCTGCAGAAACTGGAAGCGCTATGTTAGTAGGCGATGCTAAACAAGCTATTTATAGGTGGCGTGGTGGTAAAGCAGAACAATTTATTAATCTATTTAATAAACGTGTTAAACCATTCCCTTTTGTAGAACAACAAATTATAAATCTTCCTGCTAATTATAGAAGTTTTAAAGAAATAGTTCGTTTTAATAATGGCTTTTTTAAATATTTATCAAACCAAGTTTTTAAAAATAACGATTATCAAAATCTTTACGAAAACTCCCAACAAATCATTACTAAAAATGAAAATGGTTTCGTAAACATATCTTTTTTAAATATTGAAAAGGAAGAGGACACAAATGAGGTCTTTTCTGAACACGTTTTAAACACAATAAACTCCTGTTTACAAAATGGTTATAATTTGGAAGATGTTTGTGTTTTAGTTAGAAAGAAAAAAGAAGGCGTAACTATAGCTAATTATTTAAGTCAGCATGAAATTCCAATCATATCTTCTGAAACTTTACTCATTTATAATGCGCCAGAAGTTGCTTTTATAAATAATATTTTAGAACTTTTGATTCAGCCAAAAAAAAACGAAATAAAAATTTCAGTTTTAAATTATTTGACTACACTTTTTAAGATTGAAGATAAACATGCTTTTTTTAATGAATATCTTAATTTGTCGTTATCTAAACTATTTAAAAGTATAGAAACTTACAATGTTTTTTTTAAAACTGATAACTTATTAAAACTTCCGCTATACGATTTAGCTGAAACCATTGTTAGAACTTTTAATTTAATTGAAACTTCCAATGCTTACATCCAGTTTTATTTAGATATCGTTTTAGATTTTACACAAAAAAAAGGCTCGGATATTTCTGGGTTTTTAGAATATTTTAACAAGAAAAAGGAAAGTTTAAGTATCATCTCGCCAAAAGGTCAAAATGCTATTCAAATTATGACGATTCATAAATCAAAAGGATTAGAATTCCCTGTTGTCATTTTTCCTTTTGCAGATTTAGAAATTTACAGAGAAAAAGAACCTAAAGAGTGGTTTAAATTAGATTCAGAAAAATATCAAGGATTTACACATACACTCTTAAACTATAATAAGGATTTTGAAAATTTTGGTGAAGAAGGACAAAACATATTTAACAGACATCAATCAGAATTAGAATTAGATAATATTAATCTATTATATGTAACATTAACACGTGCTGTTGAACAATTATATATTATTTCAAAAAAAGATCTTTCTAATAAAGGTGAAGCAAACGCAAAAAAATACTCGGGGCTTTTTATTAATTACTTAAAGCATTTAGGGGTTTGGAATGATACCAATTCAAACTATAGTTTTGGTAGTCAAAAAAAACTCAAAACAAGTAATAAATCATCAAACGAATCAACATTTCAAAATCAATTTATATCAACTTCAAAAGAATCGCTCAATATTAGGGTGGTTACAAAATCTGGATCACTTTGGGATACTCATCAACAAGAAGCTATAGAGAAAGGGAATCTCATACATAATATCATGTCAAAAATTAAAACAAAAGATGATATAGATTTTGTTATTAATGATTTTATAAGTTCTTCTGTTATAAATGAAAAACAAGCAAACTTGTTAAAACCGATAATATTTGAAATAGTAACTCATTCAAAACTTGAAAATTATTTCTCTACAAATTACACCTTATATAATGAGCGAGATATAATTTCAAAAAATAATATGATTTTAAGACCTGATAGAGTTATAATTAAAAATAATGAAGCTATAATTATAGATTACAAAACAGGTGTAGAAGATAAAAAACATGAACAACAGTTACGATTATATCAAGATGTTTTGGAAGAAATGAATTTAAAAGTAAAAAATAAAATTCTTGTTTACATAAACAATGAGATAAGAGTTAAAGATGTTTAAATTTGCATAAAACACAATAATATGTACGGAAAACTGCAAGATTATCTAAAAAAAGAGCTTGAAGACATAAAAAATAACGGACTTTATAAAGAAGAACGTATTATAACATCGGCACAAGGAGCTGAAATAACATTAAATACTGGCGAAACTGTTTTAAATTTTTGTGCCAATAACTATTTAGGACTGTCCGCACACCCTGAAGTAGTTCAAGCCGCAAAAGATGCCATGGATACTCATGGTTTTGGAATGAGCTCGGTACGTTTTATATGCGGAACTCAAGATATTCATAAAGACTTAGAACAAAAGATTGCCGAATTTTACGAGACTGAAGATACCATACTATACGCAGCTGCTTTTGATGCAAACGGTGGGGTTTTTGAGCCATTACTTGGAGCGGAGGATGCTATAATTTCAGATTCACTAAATCATGCCTCCATTATAGATGGCGTTCGATTATGTAAAGCTGTAAGATATCGTTATCAAAATAATGATATGGCAGACCTTGAAAAACAACTCATTTCAGCAAACGAAAATGGCGCCAGATTCAAATTAATTGTTACAGATGGTGTTTTCTCAATGGATGGATTAGTTGCTCCACTTGATAAGATTTGTGATTTAGCAGATAAATATGATGCCTTAGTAATGATAGATGAATGTCATGCCGCTGGTTTTATAGGAAAAACAGGAAGAGGAACCCTTGAAGATAAGGGTGTTTTAAATAGAATTGATATTATTACGGGTACACTTGGCAAAGCTTTGGGAGGTGCTATGGGTGGCTACACAACTGGCAAAAAGGAAATTATTGATATGTTACGCCAGCGCTCAAGACCTTATTTGTTTTCAAACTCATTGGCCCCTGCTATTGTTGGCGCTTCTATAAAAGTTTTTGAAATGCTTTCCAACAATACCGAATTACGAGACACTTTAGAATGGAACACAAATTATTTTAAAAAAGGGATGAAAGAAGCTGGTTTTGATATAATTAATGGCGATTCTGCCATTGTTCCAGTTATGTTATATGATGCACAACTATCACAAAACATGGCAAATATGCTTCTTAAAGAAGGGATTTATGTTATTGGATTCTTTTTTCCAGTGGTCCCAAAAGAAAAAGCAAGAATTAGAGTACAGCTATCGGCAGCACACACAAAAGCCCATTTAGACAAGGCTATATCAGCTTTTACTAAGGTTGGTAAAACGCTTAAAATTATCTAAATTCATTCTGAACTATCGATGAATAAACCATTTTTACCATTTTTTTTATATATTTGTCTTTGTTAATAACATTTAACAACTTACTTTTGTTTTCAATTAACACTTAAAAATTAAACTTTTGAATATGAAAAATCTTAGCAGATTATTGTTCGCTATGTTGCTTGTACTTGGTTATAGCAACGCTAATGCGCAAGACGAAAACAACCCTTGGCAAATTACCATTGGAGCTAATGCAGTGGATGCTTATCCATCTGGTACTGGAATTCCATTTAGTGAAACTATTTTTAGTAAATTTTTTGATACTGGAAACTACAACATTTTACCTTCATTATCTACAATTTCTGTATCTAAATACATGGGTGATGGCTTTTCACTTGGTGTTGCTGGATCTCTGAATAAAATTAATAAATGGGGAGAAGTACCTGGTACTTCTGATGCTATACCAGTTGATGACTTATCATATTACGCAGTAGATGGTACTATTAAATATAACTTTACAAAAGGTAAAACACTTGATCCTTATCTAGGAATTGGTGGTGGTTACACTTGGGTAGATGAAGTTGGAGCTGGTACTTTAAACGGAACTTTAGGATTAAACGTTTGGTTTAACGAAAATATTGGTTTAACGATTCAAACAGCTTACAAACATGCTTTTGAAGATTATTTACAATCTCATTTCCAACACACAGCTGGTATCTCTATCAAATTTGGTGGAACTGATACTGATGGTGATGGTATTTATGATAAAGATGATGCTTGTCCAGAAGTTGCTGGTTTAGAAGCTTTTAACGGTTGTCCTGATACTGATGGCGATGGTATTGAAGACAGTAAAGATGCTTGTCCAAATGAGGCTGGTTTAGCTGAAATGAATGGATGTCCGGATACTGATGGTGATGGTATTGCTGATAAAGATGACAACTGTCCTACAGTTGCTGGTTTAAAAGCTTTAGCTGGTTGTCCTGATGCTGATGGTGACGGTGTAACCGACGCTGATGATGCTTGTCCTAGTACTGCTGGTCCAGCTGCTAATAAAGGTTGTCCTTGGCCAGATGCTGATGGTGATGGTGTATTAGATAAAGATGATCAATGTCCAAATGTTAAGGGTACTGTTGCTAATAATGGTTGTCCTGAAGTTTCTGCAGAAGTTCAAAAAAGTTTAAATGAGTATGCTAAAACTATCTTATTTGATACTGGAAAATCAACAATTAAAGAACAATCTGCTAAAGTATTAGCTGATATTATTGTAATACTTAAAGAGTATCCTAATGCTAAATTTACAGTTGAAGGACATACTGATAGTGTTGGTAGCGAAACTTTAAACCAAAGATTATCTGATTCTAGAGCTAATTCAGTTAAAGAATATTTAATTGAAAATGGTATTGATGCTTTCAGATTATCTGCTCTTGGTTACGGGGAATCTAAACCAATTGACACTAACAATACTAAAACTGGTAGAGCTAACAACAGACGTGTAGAAATTAACTTAGCTAAATAATATTAGCGGTTTAATTTAAAAAATAAGTTTACAAAAAACGCTTCGGATATCCGAAGCGTTTTTTATTTTTATACAATGACAACTTTTATTTTTGATGTTCTAAAAAATTTACAAAATAGTAATGCTACTCTTTCAGACATAGTATTTGTATTACCTAGTAAAAGAGCTGGATTGTTTTTAAAACATGAACTTAAAAAAGTAACTGAGCAAACAATCTTTTCACCTGAAATTATTAGCATTGAAGAGTTTGTTGAGGAACTATCGCAACTAAAAGCATTATCTAACACAGAACTTTTATTTGAGTTTTATAATACCTATAGCACTTTAACAAAAAAAGAAAATCTGGATTCTTTTGATTCCTTTTCTAAATGGGGTCAAATATTACTTCAGGATTTTAATGAAATAGACCGCTATCTTATTCCTCAAGAAAATATTTTTAATTATTTGACTGCCATTCAAGATTTAAAGCATTGGTCGTTAGAGGAAAATAAAACAGAATTTGTCAAAAACTATTTATCCTTTTGGAAAAAACTTCATCAATATTACAATAAGTTTACAGAAACCCTGATAAATAAAAGGATAGGATACCAAGGTTTAGTTTATAGAGAAGCAGTTGGAAATTTACAGTTTTACATAGAAAACAATCCTAAAAAACTTCATGTGTTTTTAGGTTTTAATGCTTTAAATTCTGCTGAAGAAACGATAATTCAAGAATTGCTTCTAAACGATTTAGCCAAAATTTATTGGGATATTGATACGACTTTCATTACTAATCTTAAACACGATGCAGGTTTGTTTATTAGACAGCATCAAAAATGGCCCTTTTTTAATCAAAATACTTTCAACTGGTTAGGTAAATATTATTCGGAAGAAAAAAGTATTTCAATTTTTGGGATTCCAAAAAATGTAGGACAAGCTAAACAGATAGGTTCCATTCTATCTGATTTACAAAAAAATAATCCTGATTTACAAAATACAGCAGTGGTTTTAGGGGACGAAAACCTTTTAATACCCGTCCTAAATTCACTACCTAACTCAATTGATGCGCTAAATATTACTATGGGATTTCCCTTGAAGTCTATTCCGTTAGCTACACTTTTTGATGCTTTGTTTCATTTACACAAAACTACCAACTCATTCTACTACAGAGATCTAGTTAACATTTTATCTCATGAGTTTATTAGACCCCTTTTTTATTTAGATGGTATCGATTTATCTTCTAAATTAATTGAAAAAATTGATTCAAATAATTTAGTTTATTTATCCAAAAACAAATTGATAGAACTAACGGATAAAAAAGGAACAGATATCATAGAATTACTATTTTCTAACTGGGGAAATTCAATTGAAAACACTTTAAGTAATTGTTCAGAATTAATATTATTAATCAAACACCATTTGGATGTGAACAAGACATCTAATTTGCTATCATTAGAATATACATTTCGTTTTAATGAGCTTTTTAATGAGCTGATTAGACTAAACACAAAATACAATCATATCAAAAATATGTCTGCTCTTTATTCGATATATAAAGAGCTATTAAGTAATAATAAATTAGATTTTCAAGGTGAACCATTACAAGGTTTACAAATAATGGGAATGTTAGAATCTCGCGTTTTAGATTTTGAAACCGTTATCATATCATCAGTAAATGAAGGTATTTTGCCATCAGGAAAAACCAACAACTCTTTTATACCTTTTGATGTTAAATTAGAAAATAACTTACCAACTTATAAAGAAAAGGACGCTGTTTATACCTACCATTTTTATCATTTATTACAAAGAGCAAAAAATATTTATATCCTTTACAATACAGAAGCCGATGTATTAACTGGAGGTGAAAAAAGTAGATTTATTACACAATTAGAATTAGAAGGAATTCATAAAATTAAACATCAAATAATAACACCCAAAGTTCCAATAATAAATGTACGACTTAATGAAATTAGGAAAACAGATGCTTTACAAAAGCAAATTATTAAAATAGCAGAAGAAGGGTTTTCTCCATCATCTTTAACCAATTATATAAGAAACCCTATTGATTTTTATTATCAAAAAATATTAAAAATAAAAGAACACAATGAGGTTGAAGAATCTATAGCTACAAATACCTTAGGAACTGTTGTACACAACACCCTTGAAACATTTTACGAACCTTTAGTTGGCAAGTTTTTAACTATTGAAATACTTGAACAACTTAAAACTCGTATTAACGACATGGTTTTATTTCACTTTAAAAATGAATATAAAGAAGGTGATATAACTAAAGGAAAAAACTTAATTATTTTTGAAATTGCTAAACGGTACATATCAAATTTTTTAGATTTAGAAATTGAGGATTTAAATGCAGGTAATCAAATAAAAATTATTGCTATTGAAGCTAATAACGAAGTTGAAATTGATTTTCAAGAACTTCATTTTCCAGTTAAAATAAAAGGTAAAGTTGATAGAGTTGATGAATATAATGGCTTACTGCGGATAATTGATTACAAAACAGGAAGTGTATTACCCAACCAAGTAGAAATTGTTAATTGGGAAGATATAAATACCGATTACAAGAAATTCAGTAAAAGCTTTCAAGTGCTTTGTTATGCATATATGATGTCCAAATCGAAAAAAATAAACCTCCCAATAGAAGCTGGCATTATTTCGTTTAAAAATTTAAACTCTGGATTCTTAAAGTTTTCCAAAAAAGAAAATGCTAATAACAGAAATAAGGATTCTATAATTACTCAAGAAACTTTAAACGATTTTAGCATCCAACTTAAAAAACTTATCTCAGAAATTTGCAACCAAAAAATTAATTTTACTGAAAAAGAAGTTTAAGCCAATTTTATTAATATTGCAGGATATTTAATAACTGTGGTTTCAAATTATTTTTTTATCAATAACAAATATGTAATTTTATATTAATTATAATCTATGAGCAAAATAGGCGTAATATTCGATTTAGATGGTGTAATTGTTGATACTGCAAAATATCATTTTTTAGCTTGGAAAAATCTTGCAGATGTGCTAGGTTTTGAGTTTACAGAAGCTCATAACGAGTTATTAAAAGGTATTAGCCGAGTGCATTCATTAGAGATTTTACTGAACATTGGAAGAATAAGCTTGTCAGAAGATAAAAAACAAAACTATTTGACCAGTAAAAATGAAGATTACCTTAATTATATTAACAAAATGGGGCCTGAAGAAATTCTTCCCGGAACTGAAAAATTATTAGATACTTTAGATTCATTAAACATTAAATATGTTTTAGGCTCTGCTAGCAAAAACGCACCTTTAATATTAAAACAAGTTAATTTACTTGAAAGATTTACTGACATTGTTGATGGTAATAGCGTATCAAAAGCTAAACCAGACCCTGAGGTTTTTTTAATAGGTTCTAAAAAACTCAATCTGTTACCCGAAAAATGTATTGTTTTTGAAGATGCCATTGCAGGTGTTGAAGCTGCTAACAAAGCAAATATGATTTCAGTGGGAATAGGAGATAAAAACACACTGCACAAGGCCAACTATAATTTTAACAACTTAACAGAAATACCAGAAAATTTCTTTGAAGAATTTCTTTCAAAAAAATAATATTTAAAAAATGAATCAAGATTATATAAAACCAGATAATTGGTCTATTATAGAAGAAGGCTTTGATGTAAATCGGATAAAATCTTCAGAAAGTTTATTTAGTATTGGCAATGGTGCCATGGGGCAACGTGCTAATTTTGAAGAAACATATTCAGGACATACATTTCAAGGTAGTTATATAGGAGGAGTTTACTATCCTGATAAAACGCGCGTTGGATGGTGGAAAAACGGTTATCCAGAATATTTTGCAAAAGTATTAAACGCACCAAATTGGATTGGAATTAATGTTAATGTAAATGGTGAATCTTTAGATTTATTTACTTGTAATAAGGTGGAGGATTTTAAAAGAGAACTAAACATGAAAGAAGGTTGGTTATCAAGAAGTTTTAAAGCTACTTTAAAGAATGACATTGTTATTACTGTAAATACAAAACGCTTTTTAAGTTTAAATTTAGATGAAATTGGCGCTATTGAATATAAAATTACACCAATTAATAGTGATGCAGAGATTATATTTAACCCTTACCTAGACTCAGGAATAACCAATGAAGACACCAATTGGGATGATAAATTTTGGGATACTTTAAATGTAACGCATAATAATCAACAAGCTTTTATAGAAGCTAAAACCATGAAAACGGATTTCTATACTTGTACGTTTATGGAATCGAAAGTTTTTATTAATAGTGAAGCTATTTTAATTGAACCAACTATTAAAACTAAAACTAATAATATTTCATTCAGTTACTTATATCAAGTGAAAAAAGGGGAAACTTACACTATTAATAAGTTTGGTGGATATACTTTAGATAGAAATTATAACAAAACAGAATTAGTTTTAGCTGCTAAAAACGTTTTAGAAAGTGCTACAAAAAAAGGATACGAACAATTATTAGAAGACCAAAAACTAGCTTGGGCAAACATTTGGGAAATGGCAGATATCACAATTTCTGGTGATGTAAAAGCACAACAAGGTATCCGATTTAATATTTTTCAACTAAACCAAACCTATTTAGGAAAAGACTCAAGATTAAATATTGGTCCAAAAGGATTTACTGGTGAAAAGTACGGTGGAAGTACTTATTGGGATACTGAGGCTTATTGTATTCCTTTTTATTTGGCAACAAAAGACCAACAAGTAGCTCGTAATCTTTTAGAATATCGATATAATCATTTGGAAAAAGCTATTGAAAATGCTGAAAAATTAGGATTTTCAAATGGCGCTGCATTATACCCAATGGTTACAATGAATGGGGAAGAATGCCATAACGAATGGGAAATTACATTTGAAGAAATTCATAGAAACGGTGCTATCGCATTTGCCATTTTCAACTATTACAGATACACGGGAGATTACAGTTATATTCCAGAAAAAGGATTAGAAGTTCTTATTGGTATCGCTCGTTTTTGGCATCAACGTGCAACATTTTCAACAAATAAAAACAAGTATGTTATCCTAGGTGTTACAGGTCCAAATGAATATGAAAATAATGTGAATAATAATTTTTATACCAACTACATAGCAAAATGGTGTATAAATTACACTTTAGAAAACATCACAAAAATGGAGACTGAATTTTCTTCAGATTTTACCAGAATTAAAAATAAAGTAAAGCTTTCAAATTCTGAATTAAATAGTTGGAAAACGGTTGCAGATGCGATGTATTTCCCTTATTCTGAAAAACATAAGGTATATCTCCAACAAGACGGCTTTTTAGATAAAAATTTAATTACAGTAGCTAATCTTGATAAATCACAACGACCAATTAACCAAAAATGGAGTTGGGACAGAATTTTACGCTCTCCATACATAAAACAAGCAGATACTCTACAAGGGTTTTACTTTTTTGAAGAACACTTTACAGTTGAAGAATTAGAACGCCATTTTGATTTCTACGAGCCTTTTACAGTTCATGAAAGTTCTTTATCACCTTGTGTTCATAGCATACAAGCAGCAAAATTAGGTAGGATGGAACAAGCTTACGCCTTTTATTTAAGAACCTCTCGTTTAGATTTAGATGATTATAACAAAGAGGTTGAAGAGGGCTTACACATAACATCTATGGCAGGAACATGGATGAGTGTTGTAGAGGGTTTTGGTGGTATGCGTGTTAAAAATAACACCTTATATTTTGAGCCTAAAATCCCAAAAGAGTGGAATGCTTACTCTTTTAAAATAAACTTTAGAAATCAAGTATTAAAAGTCTATGTTTCAAAAAACAAAACAGATTTCGAATTGGAAGGAACACAACCTTTACAAATTTATCTAAATAACCTATTACTAAATATCAATCCAAGTAATCAATTAAAACTCTAAAAATGAAAAGGTTTATAATGCTATTTATAAGTGTAATGATATTAAGTTGTAATAACAAAAATGACGTTGTAAAAGAAATATCTAAAACACCTTTTATTTGGGAAAGTGCTAACATTTATTTTTTATTAACGGATAGGTTTAATAATGGCGATACTACTAATGATATAAATTTTGATAGAGTTTCTGAAACTGGAAAACTACGTGGTTTTGAAGGAGGAGATATCAAAGGAATTACCCAAAAAATAAAAGAAGGCTATTTTACAGATTTGGGTATTAATGCTATTTGGATGACCCCTATTGTAGAGCAAATACATGGGTTTACAGACGAAGGTACAGGTGTTAGTTATGGGTTTCATGGGTATTGGGCTAGTGATTGGACAGCGATAGATCCTAATTTTGGCACCAAAGAAGATTTACATGAATTAGTTGAAATAGCACACCAAAATGGTATTAGAGTATTGTTAGATGCTGTTATAAACCACACTGGTCCTGTAACAGATAAAGATCCGGTTTGGCCAGAAGATTGGGTAAGAACAGAGCCTACTTGTACTTTTAAATCTTATGAAACTACCACGACGTGCACTTTGGTTGATAACCTGCCTGATATAAAAACTGAGCGTAATGACGCTGTAAAGCTACCTCCTAGCCTTGAAGTTAAATGGATTCTTGAAGGTAGGCACGAACAAGAAATGAAAGAATTAGATGATTTTTTTGCAAGAACAGGTTACCCTAGAGCGCCTCGTTTTTATATTATGAAATGGCTAACAGATTATATTACAGAATTTGGTATTGATGGTTATCGCGTTGATACTGTTAAACATACTGAAGAATTTGTTTGGCAAGAATTTAAAAAAGAATGTGATTTTGCATTTAACAATTACAAAAAAAATAATCCTGAAAAAGTTTTAGATGATAACGATTTCTATTTAGTTGGAGAAGTGTATAATTACAACATCAGTTCAGGGAAATTTTTCGACTTAGGCGATAAAAAAGTAAATTATTTTGAAAATGCTTTTCAAAGTCTTATAAATTTTGAACTAAAATCAAGTGCTGCACAAAGACCAATTGAGCAGGTGTTTAAAACCCATAGAGACATTTTAAATACAGAATTAAAAGAATATGGGGTTTTAAACTATTTAAGTTCTCATGATGATGGACAACCGTTTGATGCAGCAAGAGATAAACCTTTTGAAACAGCCAACATATTATTATTGTGCCCGGGAACATCCCAAATTTATTACGGTGATGAGTCTGCACGATCTTTAATTGTTGAAGAGACCGTTGGAGATGCAACCCTACGTTCTAATATGAATTGGGATGCTATTCAAAATAACCCCGAAACTAAAGCTATTTTACACCATTGGCAAAAATTAGGACAATTTCGAGCAAACCATCCAGCCATTGGTGCAGGAATTCATCAAATGATAACAGAAAAGCCTTATACCTTTTACAGAAGCTACTCAACTAATAATTTTGAAGATTTGGTTGTAGTTGGGTTGTATTTACCAGAAGGTAAAAAAACAATTGACGTCTCAAAACTATTTAAAGATGGAGATGATTTACTGGATGTGTATTCTGGAATTTCAACTCATGTTAAAAATGGTAAAGTCATAATAAACTCTGATTTTGATATTGTTTTATTAGAAAAAACTAACTAATTTATTTTTAATCAGGATTCATAAACACTTCTATTTCCAAAAATGAAATTTTTGGGTTTGCACCTTCGCTTTGTGCTACCAAAGCACCAACGGCACATGCAAAATCAATCGCTTTTTGTGGTTCTGTCTTGTTTAATAATTGGCTTATAAGTGATGCTAAAAAGGAATCACCAGCTCCTACTGTGTCTTTTACTTCAACAAGAAAACCACTATTATAAAATAAACAGTCATTATAAAGCAAAACAGCTCCATGAGAACCTTTAGTAACACACATATGTTTAGTGTTTGTTTTGGCTGCTATAAATTTGAGATTTTGTTCTAAAGAATTGTATCTAGAACCTAAACACTTACTTACCTCGTATAATTCATCATCATTAAATTTTATAAAATCTGCTTTTTCCATCAAATAGATTAAAACATCTTTTGTGTAATAAGGCGTTCTAAGGTTTAGATCAAAAATTTTATATTTAGCAACTTCTAAAAGCTCGTAAAGTGTTTTTCTTGAAATAGCGTCTCTTGCAACTAAACTACCAAAAACAAAGGCATCAGCATTTTTTACAACTTCTTTACAATCTTGATTTAAGCTTATCTTATCCCAAGAACGTGGATACATAATCTCATAAGTAGCCGATCCTTTTTCATTTAAAATAACCTTTACTTCACCAGTTTTGTAATTGTTTAGTGTTTGAATGTAAGTTGTATTAATATCATTTTCCGTAAGGTAATCTATTAATTTTTCACCTAAATCATCACTACCAATGGCACTAATCATGGTAACATCATTACCAAATGATTTTAATCGGCTAGCTACATTTAATGGTGCGCCACCAATTTTTTTTTGTTTTGGAAAAATATCCCATAAAACCTCTCCAAAACAGGTAATTTTTGTCATATGAAAATTTATGTTAGTTTATTTAATTTTAAAGATAAAATATTTAAATTTAAACAAAAGGATAATATAAAATGCCCATCTTAAAAAACATAATTATTGAAAGTAATTTTAGTAAACCTATACTTACAGATATTTTTTATATTGAAAACAAAATCCCAAAACCCATTATTATATTTTGCCATGGATACAAAGGTTTTAAAGATTGGGGCGCCTGGGGTTTAATGGCAAAGGCGTTTGCTGAAGCTGGTTATTATTTTATAAAATTTAATTTTTCTCATAACGGAGGAACTCTAGAACAACCTATTGATTTTCCAGATTTAGAAGCTTTTGGAAATAATAATTACAGCAAAGAATTGGATGATTTACACGTTGTAATTAACTGGATACAAACAAACCCAAAAATAAAACCTGAAGCAGATATTAATAATATTAACTTAATTGGACATAGTAGAGCTGGTGGTATAGTAACAATTAAAGCCGAAGAAGATAAACGAATAAAAAAAGTAATAAGTCTTGCAGGTGTTTACGATTTTGGTAAAAGAACTTCAACTGCAGGCGATTTAAAACAGTGGAAAGATGATGGTGTTAAATATATTTTAAACGGGAGAACAAAACAACAGATGCCCCACTTTTATCAATTTTATGAAGACTTTATTCTAAATGAAACGCGATTAACTATAAAACGTGCCGTCTCAAATTTAAAAATCCCTTATTTAATTTTACACGGAGATGCAGATACTAGCGTTTTAATTGATGAAGCTTATAAACTACATGAACGGAACTCTAATAGCAAAATTAAAATTATAAAAGGCGCAAACCATGTTTTTGGAGCTACTCATCCATGGGAAAAAGATACTTTACCAAAGCATCTAAAAATTGTTGTTGAAAAAACTATAGTTTTTATTACAAATTAGCCAAAAAATATCTAAATATGAAAAATAAAATATATGATTTTTGGTTACTAATTATTTAAATCCCAGACTAATGGAAGTACATAATAAACAACTAGAGTCAATAATATAATTGAAATAATATTCATCCAAAACCCTTTTTTTACCATATCCTCAATTTTTAAATATCCAGACCCAAATAGCACTGCGTTTGGAGGAGTGGCAACCGGAAGCATAAAGGCACATGAGGCTGCTAAAGTAGCCCCAACTAAAAGAAAATAGGGATGAACTCCAATAGCGGTAGCTAAAGAAACCAGCACAGGTAACAACATGGCAGTTGTTGCTAAATTTGAGGTGATTTCAGTTAAAAAATTAACTGATGTAATTAAAATTAATAATAAAAAAAAATATGCAAAGACTCTAAAGAAGTCATTTGCGCACCAATCCAAACGGCCAAACCACTTGTTTCAAACCCAAGAGCCAAAGCCATACCACCTCCAAATAATAACACAATACCCCAAGGCAATTTTACAGCATCTTCCCAATTCATGATTTTTACACCCTTTTCTTTTGAAGGCAATAAAAATAAAAGTACCGCAAAAAAAACAGCTATAATAGTGTCATCTATTTGAGGTATAAGCCTTTTGATTAAAAAAGATCTTGTTATCCAAGCAAAAGCAGTTAATATAAAAACAAGAAAAACTATTTTTTCTTCATATGAAAATTTACCTAAAGCCTTTAGTTGTCTTTTAATTTCTTGACTTCCTCCAGGAAATTCCTTTTGCTTAAACTTAAAAGCAACCCGTGTTAAATAAACCCAACAAATAAATAAAAGCACAATAGCTATTGGAAAACCAAAAATAAACCATTGTGAAAAAGAAATCTCAATATTATATGTTTGCTTTACAACTCCTGCTAAAACCAAATTTGGAGGTGTCCCAATTAAAGTTGCCATACCACCTATTGATGCACTGTAAGCTATAGAAAGCATTAAAGCTTTACCAAAAATTAAATTCTCGTCTTCTAAAGTATTGGGATTATCTCTTAGTTGTGAAACTATAGCCATCCCCACTGGAAGTATCATTACTGCGGAAGCTGTATTAGATATCCACATGGACAAGAAAGCTGTTGCAATCATGAATCCTAGAATAATATTAATAACGTTAGTTCCAACAATTTTAATAATAGTTAATGCAATCCGCTTATGTAACATCCACTTTTCTATAGCAATAGCCAAAATAAAACCACCAACATAAAGAAACACGTATTTATGCCCATAAGAGGTCGTTGTTTCGTTTAAACCCATTCCGCTAGATAAAGGAAATAAAATAATAGGTAGTAAAGCAGTAACGGCTATAGGAATAGCTTCCGTAATCCACCAAATTGCTATCCATAGAGAAGATGCCAAAACTGAATTAGCTTCTTTATTTAATCCTTCTGGATGAAAAAAGAGTGTAATCAACAGAAAAGCTATGGGACCTAAAAATAAACCAATTTTCTTTTTAGAAATATTCATAAAAATTACCTGTTAAATATGGCTATTACATTTTTATGACAATGTCAAAATCATAACTAACATTATAGTAGATGTGAAATTGCCAATTAAATCAAGATTATTTGATTTGGTCAAATTTAGTCCTTTATCATAAAAATAATTTGCTCTTGCTAATCTATTTAATCCTTATATATCTGCAAAATTATTTTGTCTTAGTCCGGGATAATTAAGATCATTTTTATATGGTACTTTCTATTCGAATTATTTATTTTCACTAAATACATTTGATAAACATATACCAAGCCTTTAAATCAGGTAGTATTTTATAATAGCAAAGCAAAAACCTAAACAGCTTATATTTATTCTGTTTCTAGTCAGTTAATTAAAACTATTAGTTTTTCAACATATAATACAAAACAGATAATTGATGTTTCTAAGCGAACACCTGAAATATACTTGATTAAAATAATACTACTATTAAATTTATCAAAAAAGCAATAAATACTATATCTAAAGGAAAATTATATTCTTCTAAGAAAACAAACAATTAAACAAAACTGTCGTCAACATAATAATAACAACAAGAGTAAAACCAATTTTAAGATTGTCTTTGGCTGTAAAAAGTACTTCGTCGTCGTCTTTGTATTGTTTATTATATTTTATCAAGTAACTAAAATTAATCTTAAAAAGAAAGTGGTTATTGCTTTAAAACAAAAAGCTTAGTAAGGTTGAAATAAAAAAAGCGGAAACTACTGTTAGAAAAAACCAAACAAGAGCAATTTTAAAATTACTCTTATAATTATTATTTATAGTTTTAATTGAATTAATTTCATCAATATTAATTTTTAAAAAACTCATGATATTATATTTTAAGTACAAATTTAAAGTTAAATAATATCTGACTTACTTTTTTTATTTTTATAACTGTAAAATGTAGATAAAAAACCACTTAATATAGATAAGTGTTATTTTATTAAATACATATTTATGATTCTATTTAATTAAAAAGTTTCTAAATATATCTCATGGTTTTTTAAAAAAAAGCGTATAATTAACTAACTATCTATACTTTATTGAATTCTATCTATACTTTAACGCATTAAATCGAAAATAAAATAAAATTTTAAAGATTAAAATTTATATTTAAAAATCTTTAATGATTTAATATTATTAATGTTAATAGCTAAACTATTAAGAGTGGAGATTCTCATTATGCTTCACTCTTTTTTTTTAAAAATTAATAAAGAGAACTTGTTTAGAAAATATATTTACTATTAATTACTATTTATTTTATTAATTAAAACTAAAAAAGACCTTCAATATTTTGAAAGCCTTTCTAATATAAGTGGAGAAGATGGGATTCGAACCCACGACCTCTTGACTGCCAGTCAAGCGCTCTAGCCAACTGAGCTACATCCCCATTATTTATTTCATGCCTCTTAAAACTAAAACTGGAATGTTACTCGAAAAATCTTTTTTTAGAATAACATTATTCTCCCATTTTTTAGTAAAAAAACCTCTTTTACGCCTCACTACACATAGCATATCTGGATTGAATGCCTGTAAATGCTGCAATACACCTTGAAAAGTAGTTGCGTTTTCTGTTTCGGTTACCGTATCAACTACAGCTTTAATATCCGTTTTTAAATCAAAATCTCCATCATTATAATAAGGTGTTTTAACTAATAGTAAGTTTACAGGTGCCCTAAAATGTTCTTTTACAGAAATTAAAGTAGTAAGTGCTTTATTATTTTTAATTATTGCCGATTTTATAGCAAACAAAATATTATTAACAGGTCTGAAAGTATAACCTTCAGGGACAATAAGAGATGGTAACTGGGTTTGTTTTATGATTTTTCCTGATGTCTTTCCTAAAAACACCTCATCATTAACAGAGTTTGTTCTAGGTTCAATTAAAATTAAATCTATGTCCGCCGCTTTACAAGCCATCTCTAGAGTATCAATTAGCTTCCCCTTTAAAACTTTTACTGTGATATCAACATTTTTTGTGTTTAACTTAGAAACTAATTCGTTTAAATAAGCCAAACTTTCTCTCTCAATTATATGGTCTACCTTAATCATAGTACCAGCCTTTGTATATACGTTGTAAACTTGTACTACAAAAAGTTTAGCGCCCATAGATTCTGCAAAATCTACAGCATATTGTAAATGGCTTAATGCATTTTTTGAAGAGCCAACAGGAACTAAAATATTCTTCATATCTGTAAAATTTAAAGATAAATTTATAATAAATTTGAGACAAAAGTAAAACATTTAAATGATACGTAAAGCAACTGTTGTAGATATTGACAAACTATTAGAAATTACCAAAGCCTGTGCTGCTTATATGATTAGCAAAAATATTTTTCAATGGAACGAGTTTTACCCAAATAAACAAGCTTTTCTTCATGATTTTAATCGTGATGAACTTTATGTTTTAAAATTAAAAAACACTGTTATTGGCTGTATAACTATCTCTACTTTTATGGATGAAGAATATATTCCCATAAATTGGATGACTCCAAATTTCAATAATATATACATACATCGCTTAGCAATTCACCCCGAACAACAAGGGAAAGAATATGCTCAAAAACTAATGGATTATGCTGAAAATTATGCAAAAAACAATCAGTTTGCTTCAATAAGGCTTGATACTTTTTCACAAAACTCAAGAAATGTGAAATTTTATGAACTTAGAGGTTACAAACGTTTAGGAGAAATTTATTTTCCAAGACAAAGCAACTATTCCTTTTTTTGTTATGAACTTGTATTTTGATTACAGATATAAGTTTTAAAAATATAAACAAACTAGCAATTCCTGCATTAATAGCGGGTATATCAGAACCTATTTTATCATTAACTGATGCTGCTATTGTTGGAAACATCTCATTTAATGCCACAGAATCTTTGGCTGCTGTTGGCATTGTTACCACATTTTTATCCATGCTTATTTGGGTTTTAGGACAAACGAGAAGTGCCATTTCCTCTATAGTATCGCAATATGTTGGGGCAAATAAAATTGAAAAAATTAAAAATCTACCTGCACAAGCTATCTTTATCATAACATCTTTAAGTGTTTTAATCATACTTGCTACCTATCCTTTTGCCAGTAGTATTTTTAAACTCTACAACGCTTCAGATTTAATTTTGAATTATTGTGTTGATTATTACAAAATTCGTGTTTTTGGATTCCCTTTTACTTTATTTACAATGGGGGTTTTTGGAGCCTTTAGAGGTTTACAAAACACCTATTATCCGATGATAATTGCTATAATAGGAGCAGTATTAAATATTATTTTAGACGTTATTCTAGTTTATGGTATACCCAATTTTATCCCAGCCTTAAATATAAAAGGGGCTGCTTACGCCAGTGTTTTTTCTCAATTTATAATGGCTCTATTATCTGCTTATTTTTTATTAAAAAAAACGATTATACCATTAAAATTGAATTTTCCTTTTAATAAAGAAATAAATCGTTTTATCTTAATGATTCTTAACCTTTTTATTAGAACTATAGCCCTTAATGTAACCTTGTATTTTGCAAGTGCCTTTGCAACTAGTTATGGAGCTAAATATATTGCAGCTTACACAATTGCAATAAATTTATGGTTTTTAGGAGCTTTTATTCTTGATGGATATGCTAGTGCTGGTAACATTCTTTCAGGAAAAATGTTGGGTGGAAAAGAATATGATGTGCTTATTAAATTGAGCAGTAAACTTGTTAAATATGGTGTTATTTTAGGAGTTATTAACGCCCTTATAGGGGCAGTTTTTTACTTTCCAATAGGAACGATCTTTACAAACGAACCTGAAGTTTTAAGTGCTTTTTACGAAGTGTTTTTTATTATATTAATAATGCAGCCTTTATGTGCCATTACCTTTATTTTTGATGGTATGTTTAAAGGCATGGGTAAAATGAAATATCTCAGAAATATTTTACTTTTCTCAACATTTTTAATCTTCTTACCTATCTTATTTTGGTTGGATTATTTGGATTATAAACTATATGCCATTTTTATAGCGCTAACCGTTTGGATTATAGCAAGAGGTATCCCGTTAATCATAAAGTTTAGAAAAATTTATATGCCTCTAACCAAAAAACACTAACTTTAAATAAATAAAAATCATGGGAAACAGATTATTCCTTTTACTTGCTATCTTTTTAATCGTTATATACTTTTATAACCGTAATAGAAAACGTTAAATTAGCGCGTTTTTAACCACCCTGTTATACTTAATCGCTCTGTATTTACAGGTCTTACTTCGTGTTCTATAATCTGGCTTTCAAAAACAACTACCCTTCCAGGCAACGGATAAATTATTTTTTCTTCCTCTAAAAACAAAACCAACTCGCCACCATTTTCTGGCAACCAACCGTCTTCATTTAAATAACAAACAAACGATAATTTACGTCGGTCGTCATTTTGAAAAGTATCAATATGCTTTTTGTAAAACGTATCCTTTGGATAAATAGCGTAGTGAAATTCTTTATGTAAAATCCCTAAAAAGCACGTTTTATTTAGGTAACTTACTAAGTTATTTATCTTATTAAAAAATAAACCTTCGCTTGAATTAGCATTAGCCTCATCCATCCATAAAATTAAATCGCCTCTTATCGATTTTACAATCGTTTCATTCAATCTATTACCTACCGCAGCCTTTTTAAAACCATCCTCTTCATGCCTTTGTGTAAGCGATGCTCTAAGTAAATCAACTTCTTCAGCAGAAAAAAAGGCGTCGGAAATACTAAATTTTTGTTTTGCTATATCCGAAATAATTTTTTCGTACAGCGGATTTTCAACAAAATCAATAGCCTCAAATAGATGATTCATAAGTAACCATAAAAACCTGTTATCTATAGTAGATAAAAGTGCGCAAATGTAATCTAAAAACAGTTTCGTTAAACAAAATCAATATCTTTGTAATTTAAATCTTAATCTATGAGTGGTATTCGAATCACAAAACTATTCTCTTTCGAAACTGGACATGCCCTTTATGGCTACGACGGTAAATGTAAAAATGTGCATGGGCATAGTTACAAACTATCTGTAACAGTATTTGGAAAACCCATAGCCGATACAAACCATGTAAAGTATGGTATGGTTATCGATTTTTCTGACTTAAAACATATAGTAAAAGAAGAAATAGTAAACGTTTTTGATCATGCAACGGTTTTTAATAAAAATACACCACATGTTGAGTTGGCTAAAGAGCTTGAAGATCGCGGTCATAATGTATTGCTTGTAGACTACCAACCAACGAGTGAAATGATGGTTATTGATTTTGCTAAAAAAATTAAAAAACGTTTACCACCACACATAACACTCTTTTCTTTAAAACTTCAAGAAACCGAAAGCTCTTTTGCAGAGTGGTATGCGCACGATAATATTTAGGGCGTTACCTTATCAGGTCGGGCTTTCGCAAGTCGCACTTTTCAAGGTGCTCCAACAATTGCTCAATCCCTAACGCAACTATCTGCAATGTTTGCTATCAAGATAATATTCGTGTATTTGTGGCTAATTTATTTATATTTACAACATGCAAATTCCAAAAGGGAAAAAAATATATTTTGCTTCAGATAACCACCTAGGAGCACCAACCTCTGAGGCGTCTAAACCTCGCGAAAAAAAATTTATCGCTTGGTTAGATAATATTAAGCAAGATGCTGCCGCTATTTTTCTTTTAGGAGATTTATTCGATTTTTGGTTTGAGTATAAAACAGTTGTTCCAAAAGGATTTACACGAACCTTAGGCAAACTTGCAGAAATTACCGACTCCGGAATTCCTATTTACTATTTTGTTGGTAATCACGATTTATGGATGAATGGTTATTTTGAAGATGAACTTAACATTCCTGTTTACCACAAACCAGAAGAGTTCACATTCAATAATAAAACATTTTTTATTGGTCATGGAGATGGTTTAGGTCCTTTTGATAAAGGCTACAAACGCATGAAAAAAGTGTTTACAAACCCAATATTTAAGTGGTTATTTAGATGGGCGCATCCAGATATTGGTATGCAAATTGGACAATATTTATCCGTTAAAAACAAACTCATTTCTGGTTATGATGATGCTACGTTTTTAGGTGAAGATAATGAATGGCTGGTGCTATATTCCAAAGAAAAATTAAAAGTGCAACATCGGGATTACTTTATTTTTGGGCATAGACATTTACCTTTAGATATAGAACTCAACAAAAAATCAAAATATATCAATCTTGGCGATTGGATAACCTATTACACCTACGCAGTTTTTGATGGTGAAAATTTGCAATTAAAGGAATTTAAAAATTAATCCCTTTCGTGGTCTTCTAAATCTTTGCTTAAATCTAATTTTCTAAAAGAAGGAGATACTAGACCCGTAGTTATTACCGTAATTAAAGTCATGGTGCCTCCAAAAACAACAGCAGTAGCTGTTCCCATTAACTTTGCTGTTAAACCACTTTCAAAAGCGCCTAGCTCATTTGATGAACCAACAAACATAGAATTTACAGAAGATACGCGACCACGCATATGATCGGGTGTTTTTATCTGCAAAATAGTTTGACGAATTACCATAGAAACACCATCTGTCATCCCGCTAAAAAACAATGCAAGTAAAGAAATCCAAAAAATAGAAGATATCCCAAAAACAATAATACAAACACCAAAACCAAAAACAGCCGCTAATAATTTCATACCCGCATTTTTACTTATAGGAATGTAAGCCGTTACTAACATGGTTAAAAAAGCACCAACAGCAGGTGCAGCTCGAAGTACTCCAAAACCTTCACTTCCAACTTTTAAAATATCTTGTGCAAAAACCGGTAAAAGCGCAATAGCACCCCCAAATAAAACAGCAATCATATCAAGTGTCATTGCTCCTAAGATAGCTTTTGTTTTAAATACAAAACTCACACCTTCTTTTAAACTGGCTATAACAGACTCCCCTATTTTTGGGTTCAAAATAGGCTTGCGTTTTATTTTTAATAAAATAAAAAATGACAAAAGTACTAAGCCAAAAATAATGCATAAAGACCAATGTACACCAATCCATCCAATTGAAAATCCACCAAAAGCAGGACCTAGAACGGATGCCATTTGCCATGTAGAACTATTCCAGGTTGCCGCATTTGGATATATTTTTTTTGGAACAATTAAAGCTACCAAAGAAAAAATAGTGGGTCCGAAAAAAGAACGTAAAAATCCACCAAAAAAAATAAGTCCATAAATAGCATATAAAATGGTAGTTGTAGACCAATCAGTAACTACCCTATCCCAGGTTAACAAAAACAGTCCTAAACTTATTAAAGAAAAGGCAGCAATGCATAACGCTAATAAATTTCGTTTTTCTTTTTGATCTACAATATGACCTGCAAATAAAGCCATAGTAAAAGCAGGAATAATTTCCATTAAGCCAATAATCCCAAGCGATAATGGGTCTTTTGTTAAGCTATAAACTTGCCATTCTATAACAATAAATTGCATAGACCAACCAAAAACTAATACAAAACGAACCAATAAAAAAATATTGAATTCTTTGATTCGCAGTGCTGCGTAAGGGTCTTTTTTTGCCATAGCTTAAGCTTTAATATCTTTTAATTTTAATTGAAATGATACATTACCTTGCCATTCATTTTCATCAATAGAATAAACAGCTTTAAATTTTTTGTGATCTTTTACAATTGAAAGCTTATCGCCCATGCCAAAACCAATACCAACATAACTATTAGAATTTCCTTGTTTAACAGTAATTCTTAAATGCGATTCGTCTTCACCTACACATTTACCATAACCCGTATCTTGTAAATCTTCCGTCATAAAAACAGGGGTCATGTTTCCTGGACCAAAAGGACTAAATTGTTTTAAAATACGCATCAATTTATCATCAATTTGGTTTAAGTTAATCTGCATATCTACTTTAATCTCTGGCGAAAGTAATTTTCTGTCAATGGATTTAAAAACTTCATTTTCAAAAGCTAGCTTAAACACTTCGTAATTTTCTTCTTTTAGTGTTAAACCTGCCGCGTATTTGTGACCTCCAAACTGTTCAATGTGCTCGCTACAAGCTTCTAAAGCATTATAGACATCAAACCCAGAAATAGAACGTGCCGAAGCAGCTAGTTCTCCTCCACTTTTAGTAAAAACCAAAGTTGGCCTATAATAGGTTTCCGTTAACCTAGAAGCCACAATACCAATAACACCTTTATGCCAAGTTTCATTGTAAACAACAGTAGTAAAACGTTCCTGTTCTTTTTGCTGCTGAATTTGTTTAAGAGCTTCTTCTGTAATTTGCTTATCTGTTTCACGCCTGTCGGTATTAAAAGTTTCAATTTCAGCTGCATATTGTTTAGCCAAATCAGGATTTGTTTCTGTTAAAAGCGTAACTGCATAATTGCCATGTTTCATGCGTCCAGCAGCATTAATTCTGGGGGCTATTATAAAAACAACATCGGTTATTGTAAGTTCTTTTTTCTTTACTTGAGCTATTAATGCCTGTATGCCCATGCGCGGATTCTCATTAATAACTTGAAGTCCGAAATATGCTAAAACCCTGTTTTCGTCTGTAATAGGAACAATATCAGCACCAATAGCCGTAGCTACTAAATCTAAATAACTTGCCAACTCTTCAATGGTTTTTCCTTCATTAAAAGCTAATGCTTGAATGAGTTTAAAACCAACACCACAACCACAAAGTTCTTTATAAGGATACTCACAATCTTCTCGCTTTGGGTCTAAAACAGCAACAGCTTGCGGAATATAGTCTCCGGGTCTGTGATGATCACAAATAATAAAATCAACACCCTTTTCTTTGGCATATAAAACTTTATTAAGGGCTTTAATACCACAATCTAAAGCTATAATTAAGGAGAAATCATTATCCTGAGCAAAATCAATACCTTTAAAAGAAATACCATAGCCTTCATCATATCTATCTGGAATGTAAGTTGCAATACGTTCTGTTCTTGTTTTTAAGTATGATGCCATAAGTGCTACTGAGGTAGTGCCATCTACATCATAATCACCATAAACCAAAATATTTTCTTCATTCTTGATGGCTTCTTCAATTCTATTGACTGCTTTATCCATATCTTTCATTAAGAATGGATTGTGTAAATCGTCTAGACTAGGTCTGAAAAAACGTTTTGCATCATCAAAAGTTTCAATACCACGCTCTAACAATAAGGTAGCAACTGTAGCATCAACTTGAAGTGCTTTTTGTAAAGCTTCAACTTTTTTGTTTTCTGGTTTTGGTTTTAATGTCCAGCGCATAAAATCTATTTGAGAAATAAATTTTTAATGTTATTTATTATGAAAATGTGTCTCGATAGTTAATGCTGCAAACTGTCTAAACATTTCCATAACACCGCAGTATTTTTCTACTGATAAATCTACAGTTCTTTGTAGTTTTTTTTCATCTAAATCATTTCCATAAAAATGAAAATGCATCGCTACGTTATTATAGTATTTTGGGTGTTCCTCTGTTAAACTAGCATCAATTTCAATTTTAAAATCATCTACAGCTAGCTTCATTTTTTTTATAAGCATACCCACATCTATACCAGAGCAACCCGCTAAAGCAGATAACATTAAAGCTTTTGGGCGATAGCCTTCACCTTTCCCGCCAATTTCTTCACCTGCATCAATAAATAAATTGTGTCCTGATGGATTGGTACTTTCAAATTTCATGCCGCCTAACCATGTTGTAGTAATGTGATTTGTCATTTTTATTGAAAATTTTTTTGTTACATTGTAGATTCAAAAATACTATTTAAAAAACAAAATATGCCTTTAGTAACACCATTATCTGCAGACCATGATTTAGAAACAAAAGAGTTGGCAGAATTCTTTAATGAAACATTAGGTTTTTGCCCAAACTCGGTTTTAACTATGCAACGCAGACCTGCAATAAGCAAAGCTTTTATTAACTTGAATAAAGCTGTGATGTCTAATGAAGGCAGAGTAACATCAGCTTTAAAACGGATGATTGCTTGGGTTTCTAGTAATGCTACAGGTTGCAGATATTGTCAAGCACATGCGATAAGAGCTGCCGAACGCTATGGTGCAGAGCAAGAACAACTTGATAATATTTGGGAATACAAAACACATCCTGCTTTTAATGAAGCCGAACGTGTTGCATTGGATTTTTCCTTACATGCTAGTCAAGTGCCAAATGGCGTTGATGAAACCATTAAAAAGCGCTTATACGAACATTGGAATGAAGGGGAAATTGTAGAAATGCTTGGGGTTATTTCACTTTTTGGTTATTTGAATAGGTGGAATGATAGTATGGGAACTTCCATTGAAAATGGTGCGGTTGAAAGTGGCGAACAGTACCTAGGAAAACATGGTTGGGAAAAGGGTAAGCACATTTAAAATGATATTAAAAAAAACGCTAAAGTGAAATTTATAAAAACATTACTCATTTTTATATATTCAATACCATTTATAACACTTTTAAACTGTAAAGAAAAAGTAGCTGATGATTTCTTGAATTTTACATTAATAGAAAAGAACTCATATTTCATAGATTCTTACAATGGCATAAGTGTTTACCGAGATAATGAAACTCGAAAACCATTAAATGGCTATTATGTGGTAGGTGATAAATTTAAAAAATGGGAAGAATTTAAAGTTGAAAATGGAATTTTAAACGGTACAAGTATTGTTTTACATGATAATTCTGAAATTTTTTCTGAGGCAATTTATTTAAATGGAAAACTAAATGGCGAAGAGAAAATCTATTCATTATCGGGAAAATTGAAAACACTTAATACCTTCAAAAACGGGATCAAATACGGTAAAAGTTTAGGATACTTTGAAAGTGGAGAACTTAAATCTGAATCTAAAATTAAAAATGAAAACGTTATTGAATCTGTAAACTATGACGTTATTGGTAATATAGAATCTCAAATGTTTATTAAAGAAGTGAAAAGGATAACCCAATATATTAAAGGCGGAAAGGTGTATTCTGAAACAATATCCTCTACATATGACAATTTTGAGGCTACAAAATTTTATAATGAAGATGGCTTCTTAAAATTATTTATTCAAATGCTTATGGATGGTGATGATACTTTTATAATTGAACGCGACGAAAACGGAGATGAAATAAAACGAATAAACTTAAAAGAAAACCCTCAAGAAGCATTAAAATATAGAGAACTTTTTGGGGAATTTTAATTTGGTTGTAGTAATTTATTAACTGTGTAGTTAATGTCTGTATTAAGTTAACAAAAGGATATTTATCTCTTTTATAGTCACAAATACACCAAAAATTTAAATTGAGCCAACTTTAACTTTATTTCTCAATAAGCGGAGTCCCATCAAAAACCAAACCTTCAAATCCTGTTTTCATGAAGTTTCTAATATTTTGATGCCCTGTTCCATTCGGGTCGTTTAATACTTCATCAAAATAAAATTTACCGAAACAGGATAAAGTTTCATCTTTTGTGAAATTTTGCAATTTTGCAAAAGAAAACAACTTACAAGATCCAGAATTTTGACCAATTTCGTTTTTTAATTCACCATTTTTAAAAGCTGTTGGGATAAAATTATAATAAGATTCTATTACAGATATAGTATCCTCAAACTGGATGCTATTTGGTGTACTTTTCAATTTTTTTTTAAATCCTTCTAAGTTCATGAATATAATTTATTTCTTCCCACCAACGCAAATTACAATCTCTCCTTTTGGTGGTTTATTAGTATAATGCTCTAAAACTTCTTTAGAGCTTCCTCGAATGGTTTCCTCAAAAAGTTTTGTTAATTCCCTTGAAACTGATACTGGTCTATCGTTCCCAAAATACTCACAAAAATGCCCTAAAGTTTTAACTAATTTATGTGGACTTTCGTAAAAAATAATGGTTCTAGTTTCTTCTGCTAAAAGTAACAATCTCGTTTGTCTTCCTTTTTTAACAGGTAAAAAACCTTCAAATACAAATTTATCATTTGGAAATCCAGAATTAACCAAAGCAGGTACAAATGCCGTGGCTCCAGGCAAACAATCAACTTCAATATCATTATCAATACAGGCACGGGTTAATAAAAATCCAGGGTCTGAGATGGCAGGCGTTCCTGCATCACTAATTAAAGCAACAGTGGTGCCACTTTTAATCTTTTGGATGATGTTTTCAACGGTTTTATGCTCATTATGCATGTGATGGGAGTGCATATGCGTTGAAATTTCAAAATGCTTTAAAAGTTTTCCTGAAGTTCGAGTATCTTCAGCTAAAATTAAATCTACTTCTTTTAAAACCTCAACAGCTCTAAAGGTCATATCTTTTAAATTACCAATTGGAGTTGGTACTAAATAAAGTTTACTCATTAATTAAATTTTGCTTCAATAATTTCAAAAAAGCGTTCTTCAAATTCTTCTTTATCAAGCCAATTATTATATTCTGGCTTTACCATATGTTCAATAAATCGTTTGGCATCATGGTAGGTTTCTAAAGTATTTAATTGAGATAATACGCGGTTATAATCGTCACTTTCTCCATTAAATAAATGTTTTATAAATGCAATTTTATCATTTAAACCAACGTTTAATCCACCTGTTTTTAATTTATCATTCAAAGATTTTTTTTCGTTAGAAATACCATTTTGTAAGTTAGAAATAGGCTCAAAAACTGGCATTTCTTTAAAACCTGCAGTTATGTCGTCAAAATCAATTTTATGGTGCTTTTTTGATGGAATAGCTTCTTCAAAAACAGTATCAATTCCCTCAAGATCTTCTGGCATATAGGATACCATATCCTTAATCTTGTTCATTACAGGTTCCATAATCCCATCATCTTCAATCTCATCAAGATTAATGTATATTTTATCTTCTACTTCAATAGTATCACTTACTTTATTATTAAAAGCTTCATCTAACATCCCAAAAAACGAGGAATCATTTCCAATAGTTGGTAAATCGCCTTCAAAATTATTGTGAGCAAATTTTAAAACTGATAACTTTTCGTATAGTGCAGAAACCTCAGCATGCATTTTAACAACATCATCTTTTCCTTTTAATTTAAGAATTCTGTGTGCAATACTAATTAACTCAGACTCTAACTTCTTCTTCATTATTTATAATTTTTTAATTATTGCTATTTAGGCTTTTGATTTTTAATAAATTTACGCCACCTTTATACAAACGAATAATTACTTTGTTTTAGTGTTAAAATTACGAAATGTTTCTTGAAAATACAGTAAATCAGAAAGAACAATTTGGGTGGATAGAAGTTATCTGTGGATCGATGTTTTCTGGAAAAACAGAAGAACTTATCCGCCGATTAAAACGTGCGCAATTTGCAAGGCAAAAAGTTGAGATTTTTAAGCCTACTATTGATGTGCGCTATCATGAAGATATGGTGGTATCTCACGATGCAAACCAAATTCGCTCTACACCTGTTCCTGCTGCTGCAAATATTCCTATTTTGGCAGACGGCTGTGATGTAGTTGGTATTGATGAGGCTCAGTTTTTTGACGATGAAATTGTACGCGTTTGTAACGATTTAGCTAATAAAGGGGTTCGTGTGATTGTGGCAGGTTTAGATATGGATTTTAAAGGCAATCCATTTGGGCCCATGCCAAATCTGATGGCAACTGCCGAATATATTACTAAAGTGCACGCCGTTTGCACAAGAACCGGAAATTTAGCACAATACAGCTACAGAAAATCTAAAAGCGATAACCTTGTTCTTTTAGGTGAAGTTGATGAGTATGAACCCTTGAGTAGAGCTGCTTATTATAAAGCGATGACCCGCGAAAAAGTTAAAAACATGAAGGTTAATGATGCTGAAGAAATTAACCCAAAACTAAAAGACTCTGATGCCTAAAGCACAAGAAACGGTTCTTGAAATTGATTTAAAAGCATTAAAACATAATTTTGATTTTTTAAAATCAAAATTAAAAGATAACACCAAGTTTTTGGCTGTTGTAAAAGCATTTGCCTATGGTAGTGATGCTTCGGAAATTGCAAAATATCTACAAAATCTTAATGTTGATTATTTTGCAGTGGCTTATATCAATGAGGGTATTACATTGAGAAATGCCGGAATAACAAAACCCATTTTAGTTTTGCACCCGCAAGCTGTAAATTTTAAAAAACTCATTGATTTTTGTTTAGAACCCAGTATTTATAATACCAAAATTTTAAATGAATTTATTGAAATTGCTATTGAAGAAAAACAAACCAATTACCCAATACACATGAAATTTAATACAGGTTTAAACCGTTTAGGTTTTGCCGAGAATGATGTTAATTACGTTACTAAAAAATTAAAAAACACTAAAACAATTAAAGTTAAATCTATATTTTCTCATTTGGCAGCGAGTGAAGATTTGAATGAAAAAACGTTTACTTTAAACCAAATTGAAAGTTTTAAAAATATTGCTCAAAATTTCACAAACACTATGGGTTATAAACCCATGCTGCATATTTGCAATACTTCTGGCATATTAAATTTTCCTGAAGCTCAATTTGATATGGTGAGAAGCGGCATTGGACTGTACGGTTTTGGAAATTCAGAAAAAGAAAATAAAAATTTTAAACCCATAGCCACCTTAAAAACTATAATTTCTCAAATTCATTCTATTAAAAAAGGTGCTTCTGTTGGTTATAACAGAGCCTTCAAAACAGATTCATTTTTAAAAACAGCTACATTACCAATTGGTCATGCAGATGGTATTGGAAGGCACTATGGAAATGGTAAAGGTTTTGTATTTATTAATGGAGAAAAAGCACCCATAATTGGAAACGTTTGTATGGATATGATTATGGTAAACATAACCAATATTGATTGTAAAGAAGGTGATGAAGTAATTATTTTTGGCCCCAACAATACTGCTGAAAATCTCGCAGAAACAGCAAAAACCATATCCTACGAACTTATAACAGCTATATCCCAGCGTGTTAAGCGCACATATTTAAAATAACAATTAACAAATGTTAATTTTTTTAACTATTTTTAGCCCTCAGTAACTAAAAATTTAATATTATGCTTAAAGAATTTAAAGAATTTGCAATGAAAGGCAACTTGGTTGATATCGCCGTTGCTTTTGTAATGGGTGCTGCTTTTAATAAAGTAGTAACATCTTTCACAGCAGGAATTGTATCACCATTAATTGGATTAATTTTTAATGCAAACTTCAACGATTTAAAATTAGTAATTCAAGAAGGTGTTGCTAATGCGGATGGTGTTATTGAAGGTGAAGTAGCTGTTCTATGGGGTGCTTTTGTAACTAATTTAATAGATTTTATAATTGTAGCATTTGTAATGTTTATGATTATAAAAGGAATAAACAAAACTAAAAAGAAAGAAGAGGCTGCACCAGAAGCTCCTGCTGGACCTTCTCAAGAAGACTTACTTGCTGAAATTAGAGATTTGTTAAAAAAATAACAAAACGTTAATTAAATAACTTAGTGTTATTTCTTGTTAAAAAGACCTCGTTTTAATAAAATGAGGTCTTTTTTTTTATTCTAAAAACTATTTAATACTTAGTTTTGTTTCGTAAAAATTTATAAATAATCATAAAATGAAAGTAGCTCTAGTTGGTGCCACCGGAATGGTTGGCGAAGTAATGCTCAGAGTATTAGCAGAACGTAATTTTCCTGTTACAGAATTAATTCCAGTAGCATCTGAAAAATCTGTTGGAAAAACTATAACTTATAAAGGGACTGATTACAAAGTTGTAAGTCTAGAAACCGCTGTTTCCTTGCGTCCTGATATTGCCTTATTTTCTGCTGGAGGAAGTACATCTTTAGAATGGGCGCCAAAATTTGCCGAAGTTGGTACTACTGTCGTTGATAACTCTTCTGCTTGGAGAATGGATCCTACCAAAAAATTAGTAGTTCCAGAAATAAACGCTCAAGAATTAACAAAAGATGATAAAATTATAGCTAACCCTAATTGCTCAACCATACAATTAGTTATGGCTTTAAACCCGCTTCATAAAAAATATAAAATGAAACGTGTTGTGGTTTCTACCTATCAATCAGTTTCTGGTACAGGAGTAAAAGCTGTAAGACAGTTAGAAAATGAAATTGCAGGGATTGAAGGCGAAATGGCTTATCCATATCCTATTGGTAGAAATGCTTTACCACATTGCGATGTTTTTGAAGATAATGGGTACACAAAAGAGGAAATGAAATTGGCTAGAGAACCTCAAAAAATCATGAACGATCGTACTTTTTCAGTTTCTGCAACTGCTGTAAGAATACCAACTTCTGGTGGGCATTCAGAATCTGTAAATGTTGAATTTGAAAATGATTTTGATTTATCTGAAGTTCGTAAATTATTAAGCGAAACTCCAGGTGTTATTGTACAAGATAATACACTAACAAATACCTACCCAATGCCAATTTATGCACATGATAAAGATGACGTTTTTGTTGGCAGAATTAGAAGAGATGAATCTCAACCAAACACCTTAAATATGTGGATTGTTGCTGACAACCTTCGTAAAGGAGCCGCTACAAATACCATCCAAATTGCAGAATATTTAATTGCTAATGATTTGGTTTAATGCTTTTATCAACTAAATCATGAAACTTTAAGCTTCTTCACTAATATTGAAGGAGCTTTTTTGTTTATTTTTGAGAAATTCAAAATGCATTTATCATGAAAAGTTTGTATGTTAAATTATTAACTTTTATGATAACTACTAATTTTATGGCACAACATATAGCACCTTCTAAAATAATATATCCTCAAACGAAAAAGGCAGATTCTTTAAACACTTTTTTTGGTGAAGAAGTAAAAGATCCATACGGTTGGCTAGAAGATGATAGAAGTAAAGAAACTGAAGCATGGGTAAAAGCTCAAAATAACGTCACGTATAATTATTTAAATAACATCCCTTTTAGAGACGCTTTAAAAGAAAGGTTATCAGAAATTTGGAATTACGAGAAAATAGGTGCGCCTTTTAAAGAAGGTGATTATACATATTTTACTAAAAATGATGGGTTACAAAATCAAAATGTTATTTACAGAAAAAAGGATGATCAAGCGCCAGAAATTTTTCTAGATCCAAATACGTTTTCTGAAGATGGTACAGTTTCTCTTGGTGGATTAAATTTTTCGAAAAACGGGAAAAAAGCAGCTTATTCAATTTCTGAAGGAGGAAGTGATTGGAGAAAAGTAATTGTTATTGATGCTGAAACCAAAGCAGTAATTGGAGACACACTTAAAAACATAAAATTTAGCGGTATTTCTTGGTATAAAAATGATGGTTTTTATTACTCCAGTTATGATAAACCTAAAGGGAGTGATCTTTCAGAAGAAAACAATAACCACAAAGTCTATTATCATAAAATAGGCACCTCTCAAAATGAAGATATTTTAGTATACGGAGGAAAAACAAACGAAAAATACTTATACACAAGATCATATGTAAGTAGAGATGATAACTATCTAGTTATTTTACCAGCAGAATCTTCGTCTGGCAATAAATTATTAATTAAAGATTTATCCAATATAAATAATGATTTCATTACTATTTTAGATCACTTAGAAAGTGATACTTATGTTCTAGAGAATATAGGAAGCACCATATTTCTGTCTACAAATTTAAATGCACCTAATAAAAAAGTAGTTTCTGTAGATGTATCAAATCCTAAGCCAGAAAACTGGATAGATATTATCCCAGAAACTAATAATGTGCTTACTGCGTCTTTAAGTGGTAACTATATTTTGGCGCATTATATGGTTGATGCTATTTCTAAAGTAATACAGTATGAATATGATGGAAAATTAGTTAGAGTAATTGAACTTCCAGGTATAGGTTCTGCAGGGGGATTTGGGAGTAAAAAAGAAGAAGAGGTCGATTATTTTTCATTTACTAATTATAATACACCAGCAAGTATTTATAAACTAAATAATAAAACTGGGACTGTTGATCTATTTTGGAAACCAGCGATATCATTTAAAAGTAATGATTATGAAAGTAATCAAGTGTTTTTCAAATCTAAAGATGGCACTAATGTCCCCATGATTATTACCCACAAAAAAGGATTAGACCTTAATGGTAAAAACCCAACCATACTCTATGGTTATGGTGGTTTTAATATTAGTGAAACACCTAGTTTTAGAATTCCAAATGCTGTTTGGATGGAACAAGGGGGGGTTTATGCGGTAGCTAATATTAGAGGCGGTGGCGAGTATGGTAAAAAATGGCATAATGCTGGCACAAAAATGCAAAAACAAAATGTTTTTGATGATTTTATAGCAGCAGGTGAATTTTTGATAGATAATAAATATACTTCATCAAACTATTTAGCTTTATCAGGGGGCTCTAATGGGGGTTTATTAGTAGGTGCTGTTATGACTCAGCGACCAGATTTGGCAAAAGTAGCATTACCTGCAGTAGGCGTTTTAGATATGTTACGATATCATAAATTTACTATTGGAGCTGCTTGGGCATACGATTATGGAACTTCAGATGATAGTATAGAGATGTTTGAATATTTAAAAGCGTATTCACCAGTCCATAATGTGAAAGAAAGCGTTTCGTATCCAGCTACCTTAATTACAACTGCAGATCACGATGATAGAGTTGTACCTGCACATAGTTTTAAATTTGCAGCCCAGTTACAGAGCAAACAAACGGGTAACAACCCCACCTTAATCCGGATTGAAACAAATGCTGGCCATGGTGCTGGAACTCCACTAAGTAAAACCATTGAATTACACGCTGATATTTTAGGGTTTACATTATATAATATGGGATTTGATAAACTACCCAATAAAATGGATAAAAAAGTTAAAGGGTAAACTATTAGGTTATTTAATTTAACAAACCGTTCAATAATAGGAGCGGTTTTTTTATACTATTTTTGTAACGTTATGTTAAAAATAAAAAACCTATCCTTTTCTTATCAAAAAACACCTGTTTTAAAAGCTATTTCTTTTGAGGTGAAACAAGGTGAGAACCTCGCTGTTATTGGCGAAAGTGGTTCTGGAAAAAGTACTTTACTCAATCTTATTTATGGAGAATTTGATTTAATTAATGGACAAATTTTTTGGAAAGAAACAGAAATTTTAGGTCCTAAATATAATCTTGTTATAGGTTATGATTTTATGAAATACGTGTCGCAAGAATTTGATTTGATGCCTTTTATTACGGTTGCAGAAAATATTGGTAAACATTTATCAAACTTCTTCCCTGAAGAAAAAAAAGCGCGTACTAGCGAACTTTTAGAAGTTGTAGAACTTTCCGAATTTGCTGATATTAAAGTAAAAACATTAAGTGGCGGACAAAAACAACGGGTTGCTTTGGCACGAGCGATTGCAAGAGAACCTGAAATTATCTTATTAGACGAACCCTTTAGCCACATTGATAATTTTCAAAAACAAAGTTTAAGACGTCGTGTTTTTAAATACTTAAAAGAAAAAAATATTACTTGTGTTGTTGCTACCCATGATAAAGAAGATGTATTAGGTTTTGCAGACCGTATGATTGTTTTAAACAAGCATCAAATAGCTGTAAATGATAGCCCTGAGGTTTTATATGAAAACCCAAAAACACCTTTAATTGCTTCTTTTTTTGGAGAATTTAATGTGATAGACAAAAACATCATTTACGATCATCAAATCCAATTAGTTGACAAATCTACTTTAAACGCAAGCGTTATTCAATGCTACTTTAAGGGTCATTATTTTTTAATTGAAGCCGATTTAGATGGAAAAATAATATTTTTTCAACATCATTCAAAATTGGAGAAAAATCAATCTATCTGTTTAAAAACGATAACTTAATTTACTTATCAAACTTCTTCAAAAGGGCAGGTAAATAAAAAATATCTGTTATTAAAGCTACAGCTACAGTTACAGCACAAAGCAATCCAAAATCTCTTACCGATGGTGTTGCGCTTGAGGCAATAATTAAAAACCCTGCTACCAAAGCAAAAGTTGTAGAAAACAAAGCGCTACCTGTATAACGCATCGCATTATTCATTCTGTTTTCAGATGTTTCTGTTTCAACTTCATTTTTTCTGTATTTGTAAACTAAATGTATCGTATCATCCATAGCAATACCCAACATAATGGGTGTTATCATAGCTGTTGTAACATCTAATGGAATATCTAACCAACTCATTAAAATAGCTAATATAGCTAGTGGTAATATATTAGGGATTAATACCAAAAAGGTAGTTTTTATACTTCTGATAAAAAACCAAAGACAAATAAAAGCCACAAAGAAAGCAGCAAAAAAAGATTTGAACTGCGTTTGAAGTATAAAGTTATTTAATTGAGCAAAAACTACTGCAAACCCATTAATCTTTAATTGGTAATCTTTTGTATTAAATGTAGCTTCAAAATCTTTTTGAATATCACTAATAAGTTGTTCAAGTTGTGACGTTTTAATTTCTTTAAAACTGATTGTAATACCTGCCGAAGAAAAATCATTTGAAAATAACTTAAAAAAACTATTATCACTATTATCAACCGATGCCAATATATTTTCAATCTTTTCATCTGAAACAGCTGTTTGAAAAAGCACAGGTGTTCTTTTTTCTAAAAAAGACTTAATATTCACAGCAGAAACAGGTGCATTTATCAATGGATTTTCTTCAAGTCCTTTTTGAAAATCTTCCAACTGAGACATCGCTTCTTTAGTTAGAATTTTGCCCCCATTAACTTTAGAAATGTTTAACTGCATTCTTGAGCTTCCTTTAAGTTGACTCTCTACAATACGTAAATCTTGTTTTTCTTTTCCTTCTGCCAAAAGGTCTTGGGAATTGGTATCAATCTTAACTTGAAATACTGAGTACAAACCATATATCAAAATGAAAGTAAACGTGATAATGATACTGTTTTTGTATTGAGTTGTAAACCCGTTTAACCAATCTATAAACCCATGTTGACTAACATTTTTAAAAGCAATAAGAGGTTTTGTTTCTTTAAAATTAAGGCTCATAAAACTAAACCCAATAATAGTGATTATATAAACCAACAGAAAACTTAATACCAAACCTATACAGGTAAAAATACCCATATTTTTAAATGCTGGTAATGGCGATAAATACAATGCAAAATATCCAACAAAAGTAGTTAGTGTGGTATAAAAACAAGGTGTAAAACTTTTTCGAACAGCTACAGCTAATAATTGAATTTTTGTTACAGATTTATTTAAAAGCCCCTCTTTATGATAAATATTAATTATATGCACGGCATCACTAACGCTATAAACCATCAAAATAGTTGGAATCAACATCGAAATCATATTTAAAGCATGCCCTAAAGATGTAATAATGCCAAATAATATGGAGACAGGTACTGCTACTGATAATAAAGAAATTATTAAATAGCGCTTACTTGGTAACAAAAACACGAGCATTAATGTGATAACCAAAACCGTTAAAACTCCAAAAATTAGACTTTCTTTATAGATTCCTTTACTGTATGCCTCATTTAAAACAGGTGGTCCGGTTAAATAATAGTTGTCATAATTTTGTTGAATGATAGCGGATATTTCACCTAAAATATCTTTTCGTTTAGTTTCAATGGTAGGCGTTGGATTCAACTGAATATAAAAAAACTGATTTCTAAAATCCTCCGACACCAATTGAGCACTGATATTTGGAAGCTTAGATAATAGAATTTTTAAACCTTTTTGGCTTCTCTCAGTATTATAAAGTTCATCAAAAATAATTGTGTTGTTAGCATAAATAGGATACTTTGCTTTGGCTAAACTAAAAGACGTGTTTACATATTGTAAGTTGTCTATAGCTTTATGTAATTTAAGTAATTGCTTTTTTTCATCGTTTCCAATCGCGTTTTTTACTGGTAGCATCGCTATGAAAATCTCATCGGAGCCAAATTTTTCTTGAAAATCGATGTAGGCTTTATAGCTAGGATCTTCTTCTAAAAACCATATAGAAAGAGAATTATCTATACGCAATTTTTTAAGTGTTTGATACCCCGAAATAGCCATTAAAATTGAAATCAATACAATGATTGAAATTCTAAATTTTATTATTTTATCAATAATCTGTTCTAGCTTTTTCATTACCATTACTACTCAATTTTTGTAATAACAAAGGTATCGTTTAAAAACTGAATTTTATCACCAATTGATTTAGTTAATAGCAGTTTGGCGATAGGCGTTGAGGAAGAAATAGCATAAAATTTTTCATTATCAAGCATGACTTCTCCAACACTAATTGCAATAAAATAATTAAACTTAGTTGTATGAACCAAACTCCCAAAAGCAACCTTTTTATGTGTGTTTTGAATATTTACTTTTGAAAGTATTTGTTTTATTTTTTCAATTTCTGCAAGTTGATTTCCAGCTTTTTCCCGTTCTAATTGTAACATCGCCCTGCCAGTTTCATGCTTATCACCAGCACTACTTTTGGTTTCGGAAAGCAGAGATTCTTGAATTTCATTAATTGTGTTTTGAACCGTTTGAAACCTATTTTCAATAAAATTTAAACAAGCTTGATATAATTGTAGCTTAGTTTTTTTTTCGCTCATCTTGCTTTTTATTAAAATCTAAAGTTCCGAAATAGCCCATTTGACGAACAATCCATCCTTTTCTTTTTTGAATATAGTAAGTGGCGGGATTTGCTCTATACTTTAACGGATTAGGAAGTATAGAAGCGATAGCTGCTGCCTCACTTTGAGTAAGTTTTACTGCCGGTTTTTTAAACCAATATTGAGATGCTGCTTCTGCTCCATAAATACCATTACCCATTTCAATACTGTTTAAATAGACTTCTAATATGCGCTCTTTAGACCAGATAATTTCAATTAAAAAAGTAAAATAAACCTCTAATCCTTTACGAAACCAACTACGTTGTGGCCATAGAAAAACATTTTTTGCTGTTTGTTGGCTAATAGTACTTGCGCCTCGTGTACTTTTTCCTTTTTTATTATACTCTATAGCTTTTTCTATGGCTTCAACATCAAAACCATTATGGGTTAAGAAATTTTGATCTTCGCTACATATAACTGCTAATTTTAAATGTTTAGAAATGTTACCCTTAGGTTCCCAATCGTGTTTCCAAGCAAATGGCTCATTATTGTTTTTTTGTTGTATGGTTCTAATAACCATTAAGGGTGTTACTGGTACTGGTACCCATCTAAAAATAATCACTAAAGCAATTGAAATTGCAAAAAACCACAAAAAGCATTTCCAAAAAAACCTAACTACTTTTCTAACCATTTTAAACTATTAAATCAGACAACTCTTTACCTATTAGACTACCAATAGCAACTCCCATACCTCCTAATCGAACTCCACAAAAAACATTGTTTGAAAGTTGTTTTACAATAGCCTTTTTCTGATGACCCAAACCCATAATACCACTCCATCGATGTTCTATTTCAAAATCTGTATTTGGTAAAATAGTGGTTCTTAAAAGTGATTCTAATTTGTTTTGAATTAAACTAGTTTGATCAAAAACTGTGGTTTCTTCACCTTTAAAGTCGAGGTTTCTTCCGCCTCCAAATAAAATTCTATTATCAATATTTCTAAAGTAATAGTAGCCTTTATCTAAATGAAAAGTTCCTTTAATCTTTAAACTATCAATAGGTTTTGTAATCAGCACTTGTGCACGTGCTGGTTTTACTTCACTAATATTTTGTTGAGAGGCAAAACCGTTGGTAGCAATTAATAATTTTAACGAAGAAAACTCAAAGGCATTTGTTTCAATTTTAACTGTATTTAAATCTTCTGAATAACGTTCAACAAAGGTGTTATTCAAGATTTTTATACCATTAGTATATACTTTTTTTAGTAAAGCCTCCATCATTTTTCCCGTATCAATTTGTCCTTCAAACTTGTTAAGAATATAGGTTGACTCTACATTTTTGAAATTAAAGACATTCGATTTTGTTGTAAAAACGTCTTTTTTAAAAATAGGTTTAAGTAAGGTATTTATCATTTCCTTTTTTTCTAAGCAATCTTGTATCAACGTTTCATTTTTCAAAAACAATTCGAAACCACCATAATTTTTATAATCAATCGTTTTATCACCTAATGATGCTCTTAACAATTTTAAACCATCAACCCTTTTATTTATTAATTGTAAAACCTCTTCTTCAGAGTGTGTGTTTAAATCGTCTATAATTTCGCTTAGGCTACCAAAACATGCAAACCCAGCGTTTTTTGTACTAGCGCCTTGGGGTAACATCCCTTTTTCTAGTATTAAAATATTGGCTTTTGGAAAACGATTTTTTAATGCCAGAGCACAATTTAAACCAACAATTCCGCTACCAACTACAGTATAATGTATGTTGGATAGCCATGATTTTATTTCCCAGTATGATAATTTCATTGTTGGTTATTGGTTGATGTAAAAATAATGAAATTTTAAATTGAATTTCTGGATTGCGTTAGGGATTGTATCGGCATCCTTTTGTTTTTTATGAATGTAAAAACTATTCTGGGTAGGCTATTGATTAGGTTATCGATTCATGCATATACAAAAATGACAAAAACAAAAGATATAGTAGAAAGCCCGACCCTTGTGGTAACGCAAAAAAAATCCCAACTTACATCGGGATTTTAAATATTTAATCTTCTTTTTGTTTTTCCATAACAAAATCTTCCATGAATTTCGTTGTATAATTCCCTGCAATATAATCAGGATGATCCATAAGTTGTCTGTGAAAAGGAATAGTTGTTTTTATACCTTCAATCACAAACTCGTCTAATGCACGCTTCATTTTGTTTATAGCTTCTTCTCTAGTTTGAGCTGTTGTGATTAACTTCGCTATCATTGAGTCGTAGTTAGGCGGAATGGCATAACCTGCGTAAACATGGGTGTCTAAACGCACACCGTGACCGCCTGGAGCATGGAGCGTGGTAATAACACCAGGTGAAGGTCTAAACCCATTATAAGGATCTTCCGCGTTAATACGGCATTCTATTGAGTGTAATTTTGGCGTATAGTTTTTACCTGAAATTGGCACACCTGCTGCTACTAAAATTTGTTCGCGTATTAAATCGAAATCTATAACTTGTTCTGTAATTGGATGCTCAACTTGAATACGTGTATTCATTTCCATGAAGTAAAAATTACGATGTTTATCTACTAAAAACTCAATGGTTCCAGCGCCTTCGTAGTTTATGTATTCAGCTGCTTTTACAGCTGCTTTACCCATATCATCACGAAGTTTATCTGTCATGAATGGAGATGGGGTCTCTTCAGTAAGTTTTTGATGACGACGTTGAATAGAACAATCTCTTTCAGATAAGTGGCACGCTTTACCTCGAGAATCTCCAACCACCTGAATTTCGATATGGCGAGGTTCTTCGATAAGCTTTTCCATGTACATATCATCATTACCAAAAGCTGCTTTACTTTCTTGTCTTGCAGAATCCCATGCCGCTTTTAAATCTTCTGGTTTCCAAACAGCACGCATGCCCTTTCCTCCTCCTCCAGCTGATGCTTTAAGCATCACTGGATATCCTGTAGTTTTTGCAACTTTTTGACATTCTTCAAAAGTTTGAATAACACCTTCGCTTCCTGGAACACAAGGTACGCCAGCTGCTTTCATAGTAGCTTTTGCGTTTGCCTTATCTCCCATTCTGTCTATCATTTCTGGTGAAGCACCTATAAATTTAATACCATGCTCTTCACAAATTTTTGAAAACTTAGCGTTTTCAGACAAAAACCCGTATCCAGGGTGAATAGCATCTGCATTTGTGATTTCAGCAGCTGCTATGATATTAGACATTTTTAAATAGGAATCTTTACTTGGTGGTGGACCTATACAAACGGCTTCATCGGCAAACTTAACATGTAAACTCTCTGCGTCTACTGTTGAGTAAACGGCAACTGTTTTAATGCCCATTTCTTTACAGGTTCTAATAACACGTAATGCTATTTCTCCTCTATTGGCTATTAATATTTTTTTAAACATAATTTATAAAAATTATGAATTCAGAATTCTGAATTCTGAATTAATTAAGATGGATCAACTAAAAATAAGGGTTGATCAAATTCTACAGGAGAAGAATCATCTACTAATATTTTAACTACTTTCCCTGAAACTTCTGATTCAATTTCATTAAAAAGTTTCATCGCCTCAATAATACAAAGTACATCACCTTCTGCAATTGTTTGACCAACTTCTACAAATAAAGGTTTATCTGGTGATGGTTTTCTGTAGAAGGTACCTATAATTGGTGATTTAATAGTAATATATTTTGAATCTTCTGAAACTGCAGGAGCTGCTGGTGAGGATACTGGTGCTGATTGAGGTGCATCATGTGCTAATGTTGCTGAAGCAACTTGTGGAGCTGAAGATACCATGGGTGCGTATTGAATAGCAGTCCCTTCAGTATCTGGACCAGTTTTAATGGTAATTTTAATATCATCCATTTCCAATTTAACCTCACTTGCGCCAGATTTGGCAACAAACTTAATCAAGTTTTGAATTTCTTTTATATCCATAATTTTGTTAATTAGTTCTTGGTTAGTTTTTTGAATTATAGGCCCATTTTAAGTAAATAGCACCCCAGTTAAATCCGCCTCCAAAAGCTGCGAATATTATATTATCTCCTTTTTTAAGTTGCGATTCATAATCATTTAAAAGTAATGGCAATGTTGCTGATGTAGTGTTTCCATATTTATGGATATTTATCATTACTTTTTCTTCTTCTAAATTAATACGTTGTGCTGTTGCGTCGATAATACGTTTGTTTGCTTGATGAGCAGCAAGCCAATCAACGTTGTCATTCGTTAAGTTATTACGCTCTAATATTTTAACAGTAGCATCTGCCATATTAAATACTGCGTTTTTAAATACAGTTTTTCCCTCTTGAAAAGCGTATTGACCTCCTTGGTCCATTTTTTCATGAGTTAATGGAAAAGAAGAGCCGCCGTAGGTAGCTTGTAAAAACTCCCTTCCTGTGCCATCACTTCGTAAGTATTCGTCTTGTAATCCTAAGTTTTCAGTATTTGGTTCAAATAAAACAGCGCCTGCACCATCACCGAAAATAATACAAGTAGCTCTATCTGTATAATTAACTATCGATGACATTTTATCTGCACCTATTAGTAATACATTTTTATATCTTCCTGATTCAATATATTTAGCAGCTACAGACATACCAAATAAAAAACTTGAACACGCAGCATCCATATCAAAAGAAAAAGCATTTGTGGCGCCTATTTCAGAAGCTGTATAAGCTGCTGTTGATGCTGCTTTCATATCTGGTGTTGCGGTTGCAACAATAACCAGCTCTATATTTTTGGGATCAATTCCCTTTTTATTTATAAGATCTTGTGCTGCTTTAATGGCTAAGAAAGAACTTCCCTTACCTTCTTCTTTAAGAATTCTTCGCTCTTTTATACCCGTTCTTGAAGTAATCCATTCATCATTAGTATCAACCATGGTTTCAAGAATCTGGTTGGTTAATACGTATTCTGGCACATAAGCACCTACAGCTGTGATTGCTGCTGAAATTTTACTCATACCTTAATTATTAATTCGATCAAAAATCTTTTAAAAACGGTAAAAAACATTCAAAATTTGACGAAAACTACTAAATTTTGATGAATTATGACGCAAATTTAATGTTTTTGTGATTTAGAAAAAGCTTTTCATAAAAAAAACGCTCATAATTGAGCGTTTTATAATTTTATAGCATAATTTGATTATGCTACGTTTTCTACTTCTTCTGAGTTGTCAATTAATACCTGACCTCTGTAATAAAGTTTTCCTTCGTGCCAGTGCGCTCTATGGTATAAATGAGCTTCACCTGTTGTTGGGCAAGTAGCAATCTGTGGCGCAGTTGCTTTGTAATGAGTTCTTCTTTTATCTCTTCTTGTTTTCGAGATTTTTCTTTTAGGATGTGCCATTTTATATGTTTATTTATCCGTTAATAATTTCTTTAATGTATTCCAACGAGGATCTGTTTCCTCTTCTTTTTCTTTAATTTCTTTAAGCTTTGGGCTTAATTCTTCTAATTTTATAAGTATGTCTGAATCTAACGTTCCATCTTCAACACCTGGATGTATTCTTTTTAGAGGTACAGATAATACGATTAACTCGTATATATATTGTTGTATATTAACCTCATAAGTTCCATGGGGAACTATAAGAATATCTATGTATTCATCGTTATATTCATCACCAAATTTTACTACTAAATCAAACTCATTTTCAATGTTTTGATTAAATGGTTCATTGGTAATATCACAATTGATATTAACCCATCCAGAAGTTTTAAAATGTAATTCAAGTAATGTTGACTTTTTTTCTAACTCAACATTTACTTCAATATTAACATCATTAAAATCTTCGTACTCAAAATGTTCAAAGAACGCTTTATCAACTTTATAATCAAAATGATGCTTTCCTAACTTTAATCCCACAAATGGAATTGTAAATTGTTTCAATAGCTTCATTTCTAGCTTATAATTTGAGGGTGCAAATATATAAATTTTTATTAACTCCGCATTACTTATAAACAATTTTTTGTTTATATCTCAAATACATACTAGTATATTTATTTTTAGGATGTTATGCGCTTATTGAGTAAATTGTTTTTTAGAAGGCTTTTTTAATGGGTTTGCTGTAAGAAGTTCATAATCAAATCTGTTTTTAAATATTTTAATAGCACTAAAAACAGCTTCTTTAAAAGAATTTTCGTCAGCAATTCCTTTTCCAGCAATTTCATAAGCAGTGCCATGATCTGGAGAGGTTCTAACTCTATTTAATCCAGCTGTAAAATTTACTCCTTGACCAAATGATAATGTTTTAAATGGAATTAAACCCTGATCGTGATATGATGCTATTATAGCATCAAAGTTTTTGTAATTATTGGATCCAAAAAAGCTATCTGCTGCGTAGGGTCCAAAAACTAACTTGCCAGTTTCTTTAATTTTTTTGAGAGTGGGTCTTAAAACCTCATCATCTTCATATCCAATAACTCCATTATCACCCGAATGAGGGTTGATGCCTAAAACTGCAATTTTGGGTCTTTCAATTTTAAAATCTTTCTTAAGAGATTCATAAACTGTATGAATCTTTTTTTGGATTAACTCTGGAGTTATATGATTTGCAATATCTTTTATAGGTACATGATCTGTTAATAATCCAACCCTTAAATTATCTGCAATCATAAACATTAAACTTTCTCCTTCAAGTTCTTTAGCTAAATAATCAGTATGTCCAGGAAAATTAAAAGCTTCAGATTGAATATTGTGTTTATTAATTGGAGCCGTAACTAATACATCAATTTCTTTATTTTTTAATGCTTTGGTAGCTTCTTGTAGAGCTTTTATGGCAAAAGCACCTATTTTTTGATCTTCTTTACCAAAGTCAATATTTACAGATTCGTTCCAACAATTTATAACATTTACCTTGCCTTGAACGAGTTGATCCATTTTATTAATAATGTGAAAATTAATCTCAGATTTAAAATGGGTTTTAAAAAAATTCATGGTTTTAGATGATGCAAAAATAACCGGAGTACAAAATTCCATCATTCTTGAATCTTCAAATGTCTTTAAAATGATCTCACCACCAATACCATTTAAATCTCCTATTGATATCCCTACTACTATATTTTCTTCTTGCTCCATTAAAATTGCTGACTTTTATTTGTGATTTCACTAAGTAAGATCTTAAATTTTTGTTGTTATTGAACAAAATTTAAATCTACATAGATAACTTCTCATTTATTATATTAATTTTTTCATTTATTTACATAAGTTTTCAAATAAAAAAATTCGTGTACTTTTGATGTTACAAATTTAACTAAATAAACACATAATAATATGTTTACTGGAATTATTGAAGATATTGGTGTCATCTCAAATTTAAAAGAAGAATTAGATAATCTTCACATCACTATAAAAAGCAATATAACTTCGGAATTAAAAATTGACCAAAGTGTCGCGCATAATGGTGTATGCTTAACAGTTGTTGCTATTAAAGATCAATCCTATACTGTAACAGCTATCAAAGAAACCTTAGACAAAACAAGTTTAAATACTTTAAAAATAAACGACAAAGTAAATCTTGAGCGCGCAATGAAACTTGGAGATAGACTAGATGGACATATTGTTCAGGGACATGTAGATCAAACGGCTACTTGTATTCATGTTGAGGATGTAAATGGAAGCTGGATATTTACTTTTAGTTATGATACCTCTCTTAACAATATAACCATAGAAAAAGGATCTGTAACTGTAAATGGTGTTAGTTTAACTGTTGTAAATTCTAAAAACGATTCGTTTAGTGTTGCTATAATCCCTTACACTTATGAGCATACAAACTTTAGTTCCTTTAAAAAGGGAACAACGGTAAATTTAGAATTTGATGTTTTAGGAAAATATGTTGCTAAGCTTTTAGCTACAAGTAAATAATTTAATTAGCTTTTCTAAAAAGTATTTTTTTTACTCCATAAAATAAAGCAAAAACAAGTCCTGAAATTATGCCGCCATCAATTGGAAAACCTGGTGGTGGTGGTGGTCCTGGTGGTGGTGGAGTTTGTCCAACACATATAACACTTATTAATACAAATAAGATTGAGGCTAATATTCTTTTATTTTGCATTTTCATTGGGACACAAATGTATAAAAAAAAGCGAGCTAGCAAAACAAAAAAATCTTAAACATCTCAAAAAAAATCTTTAAAGTGTTTAAAATAATCGATAAAACGTAATTTTTTGCTAATTATCCTATTAAAATTAAGATTCTTAAGAAATTGCGAGAGTTAAGAAAATTAATAAAAACAGTTATCGTTTTCAATTTACTAAACAAATATATATAAATTCATTCAAAACAAAAATTAAAATGTAATTACTTCATTGATAATCACATAAATTCAAAATAATGAAATGACCAATAAAAAAAAGCCTTTCAAAAAATGAAAGGCTTTACAATTTCTAAAAGTGGTCCCACCTGGGCTCGAACCAGGGACCACCTGATTATGAGTCAGGTGCTCTA
>NZ_CEWOCJ010000016.1:0-60527 GCF_982512915.1 Flaviramulus sp.
TTTTTTGCTTATTAGTGAAATATTAAGGTTTTTGATAAGTTAAGCTTTTTTGAATTATTCTTTATCTTTTAAAATCTAAACATAAGTATAGGAATAGTACTATATTTATAGTTTCTATTTATGCTTTTATATTTCTGAAACGTTTAGTGATATTTCAATTTTTCTTTAACTTCAAAATTTTTTTTATGAATCATAATTTGTAATAAATAAAATTTTGTAGGATGAATTATCTTCTTGATTTTAAGAAAAATAGTAAAAAAAAATCCCGTAAACAATTAAGTTTCGGGATTTTTTGTGGTACCTCCAGGAATCGAACCAGGGACACAAGGATTTTCAGTCCTTTGCTCTACCAACTGAGCTAAGGTACCTCGCTAAAGAGTTTGCAAATATATATTCATTTTTGCTATTCGCCAAAATAAAATTGGAAAAAATAGTATTTCTTTTTTATTTAATTTGAAAGGGCTTGTATGTGCTTATAAATTAACAAAATATGTTAAATAGGAATATACTTTATATATGGTTTTATAAATTTACATACATTATTTAGATTTATGAACTTAATTATAGACGTTGGAAATTCTTTTGTAAAGATGGCTCTTTTTGAAGAAGATAAGCTTATATTAAAGGAAGTTATATGTGTTAAAGAGATTGTTAAATTTACATTAAAAATAAAAAACAATTATCCGTTAATTAAAAATGGGATAGTTTCATCTGTAGGCAAACTCAAAAAAGAAGATATTGTTACAATAAGCAAATGTTTCTATTTATTTGTTTTAGATTCTCAAACTAATTTACCATTTATAAATTTGTATACTACTCCAAAGACTTTAGGAGTTGATAGAATGGCTTTAGTTTGTGGTTCTATCAAAAAATTCCCAAATCAAAATGTACTAGTTATAGATGCTGGTACTTGTGTAACTTATGACTTTGTAAACTCTAAAAATGAATATTTAGGTGGAGCCATATCTCTGGGTATACAAATGCGTTATAAGTCATTACATACTTTTACTGCAAAATTACCGTTTTTAGAATTGAAAATACCCCTAGATATTATAGGTAAATCTACTCAGGAATCTATACATTCTGGTGTTGTTTTTGGTATTTTAAATGAAATTGATGGAGTTATAGAAACTTATAAACTTAAATATCCAGATTTAACAGTTATTTTAACAGGTGGGGATGCGAAATTCTTGTCTAAACAATTAAAAAGTAGCATATTTGCCCATCCTAATTTTCTTTTAGAAGGATTGAACTATATTTTACAATTTAACACAAACGAATGATAAAAAAACTTGTATTAGTTTTTATTGCATTAATTGCAATTCAGAGTTATGGGCAAGAAGGTACTGCTTCTCCTTACTCATTTTACGGCATTGGAAGCTTGAAATTTAAAGGTACAGTAGAAAATAGAAGCATGGGAGGTTTAAGTATTTATACAGACAGTATTCATGTAAACCTACGAAACCCTGCTTCTTATGCTGGGGATAATTTAGCTATTTGGGGAAACGAAAGTAGGCCAGTTAAATTTGCTGTAGGAGGAAGTTATAATAGTTCTAGTTTAGAAAGTAATTCTGAGAGCGATAGAGCAAATTCAACTACGTTTGATTATTTAGCTTTATCTTTTCCTGTTGGAAAATTTGGATTTGGATTTGGAATATTACCGTTCACCTCAGTTGGCTATAAATTAGAAGGCCTAAATACTGAAGGTGATATTGAAAATAGATTTAGGGGTGAAGGTGGACTAAACAAAGTTTTTTTTGGTTTAGGTTATCAAATATCCAAAGGCTTTAGTGTTGGTTTAGATATTCATTACAATTTCGGTAATGTTCAAAATAGTACTATAGAATATCAATATGATAATGGTATTCCAACTCAATATCAATCTCGTGAAAGTAATAGATCTGATTTAAGTGGATTAAACTTAAATTTAGGTTTTTCCTACAAAACGATTTTAAATAAAAATCTTGAATTAACTTCTGGAATTACTTACAGTCCGCAAAGTAGTTTAACATCAATAAATGAAAGAACTTTTTCAACTATAACTATAAGTTCTAGAACTGGTGAAGAATTTGAATTTAATTCAATTGAGGCAGATTTGGAAGCAAACGGATTATCAGTGACTGATTTAATAATACCTTCCAAATTATCATTTGGAGCTGGTATTGGCAAACCTAGAAGTTGGTTTATTGGTGCAGAATACACAACTCTCAAAACAAGTAATTTTTCAAATGACTTGTATAGTAATTCAGCCACTAGATATGAAGATGGTTCAACTATTTCTTTAGGAGGTTTTTATATTCCAGACTATAGCTCATTTACAAGTTTTTTTAAAAGAGCTGTTTATAGAGCAGGGATTCGTTTTGAAAAAACTGGTTTAAATTTAAATAATCAATCAATTGATGAGTTTGGCATATCTTTTGGTTTAGGATTACCAGTTGGAGACACTAGATTGCTGTCAAATGTAAATTTAGGCTTTGAAATTGGAAAAAGAGGCACTAAAAGTGCTAATTTAATACAAGAGAATTTTATTAATTTTCAAATAAGTTTATCTTTGAACGATAGATGGTTCCAAAAAAGAAAATATGACTAACAGCATAAATTTATTAACATGAAAACGAAGATTACATTATTATTTACATTATTATTTATTGGGTTAAACTTAGGCTTTGCACAACAAGATGAAGAGTGCATGACTAAACTCTCAATATTCCATGAGTATGTTAAGGCAAAAAATTACGATGCTGCATATGAGCCATGGATGGATGTAAGAAAAAAATGTCCAAAATTTAATAATGCCATATATGTAGATGGTGAGAAAATTTTAGAGCACAAAATTGATAATTCAACGGGAGAGGAAAAAGAGGCTTTTGTAAATGATTTGATAAAATTATGGCAAGAGAGAGGTGAACATTTTGCTAGTAAAACTCCAAAAGGAGAATATGCTGCTCAAGCTTGTCAGTTATTGTATGATAATAAATACATTATGCACAAAAGTACTGAAGAACTTTATGCTTGCTTTGATGAAGCATATCAGTTAGATAAAGCAACATTTACAAATCCTAAAAGCCTTTACACTTACTTTTCTTTAATGGTTGATTTGTATGATGCTAAGAAAAAAACGGCTAGTGAGTTATTTAATAAATATGATGATGTAGTAGAAAAGGTTGAAGATGAAGTAAAAAATTACTCTGAAAATTTAAACCAACTGATTGAAAAAGAAGAGGCTGGTACAGCCTTATCAAAGAAGGAAAGTCAATACAAAAGACAATACGAAAGTTATTTAAAAGCTTATGACCAAATATCTGATGGTATTGATAAAAAATTGGGAGATAGAGCTAATTGTGAAAACTTAATTCCGCTTTACGAAAAAGATTTTGAAGAAAACAAAACCAATTCACTTTGGTTGCAAAGAGCAGCTGGAAAAATGTCAGAGAAAGAATGTACTGATGATCCATTGTTCTTTAAATTAGTAAATGCTTATCATGAATTAAGTCCATCGGCTAACTCAGCATATTACTTAGGGATATTAAAAGATAAAGAAGGAAAATCAAATGAAGCTATAGAATTTTATAAACAAGCTATTTCATTAGAAACAGATAATTTCAAAAAATCTAAACTTAACAATAGAATTGGATTGAAATTAAAATCTAAAGGTAGTTATGGACAAGCAAGAACCTTCTTTAGAGAAGCAATTAGATTAAACCCTTCTAATGGTCGTCCTTACTTATCAATAGCTGCAATGTATGCCGCAAGCGCTAATGATTGTGGAGATACAACATTTAATAAAAGAGCTGTTTACTGGTTAGCGGCTGATGAAGCTAAAAAGGCAGCCCGTGTAGATCCAACTTTATCAAGTGCAGCAGGACAATCTGTAGCAAATTATTTAGCTAAAGCGCCTCAAAAATCAGAAATTTTCAGCTGTGGTTGTTCAGGTCAAGTTATAAATATTGGTTGTTGGATTGGAGCTTCTGTTACAGTGCCACAGATTTAATGAAAAAAAATAATATATACTATTTGGTAAACATAGTCACAATAATTATTGTGACTATGTTTTTTTCATGTAATAATAACTTTAAAGAAGTACAGAAAATAGGGATATCTGAAAATGAACCAATCGGTATTGATTATAATATCAATTTAAAATATACAGATTCTGGTAGAGTGACCGCTAATTTAATAAGTGCTAAAACTTTGGATTATTCAAATAGAAATTTTCCATTTAGGGAATTCACAGAAGGTGTCATACTTTATATATATGATAGTGACAACAAAAAAAGTACTATTGTTGCTGATTATGCTATAATTTATACACAAACTGATTTGATTGATTTACAAAACAATGTTTTAATTACAACTCACGATAACCAAGTTTTAAAAACTGAGCAGTTGTTTTATGATCAAAAAAAGGAGTGGTTATATACCAATAAACCTGTATCTTTTAAAACAGACCAAGATATTATTGATGGTAATGGTTTTGACTCTAATTCTAAATTTACAAATGCTGAAGTACTCGAGGTTACAGGAATAATTACTCTTGAAGATTAATCTAAAATTATCTTTATCAAATTTAATTATCTTTACATTTAAAAAAATTAATAAATCACAGATGAAATATTATAAGATTTTTCAATATGCTTATTTAGTCTTTGCTGCATTATTTATTTTCGACGGTTTTTCTAAATTTAATGATGGAACAAATGCATCCTATATTTCCTTATCACTAGCAGCTTTAGCTGTCTTTATGTTTTTCTTCAGAAGAAAATTTAGCAAAAAATTTGAAGATAGAAACAATTCTAAATAGATGGGCATTTATGTAATTATCATAGTTGTATGCCTAGTTCTATCTGCCTTTTTTTCTGGGATGGAGATTGCTTATGTTTCATCAAATAAAATCCATATTGAAATAGAAAAAAAACAAGATGGGATTTTAGCTAAAGTATTAAGTATGTTAACTGCAAAACCATCAAAATTTATTGCAACTATGCTTATTGGTAACAATATAGCATTAGTAGTTTATGGTTTTTTTATGGGTGATTTATTGGTAAATTGGTTTCAATCAATGTTACCATCTTCTAATGAAATTTTAAATTACTTATTAATCGATTTAAGTTTATTAACTCAAACGATTTTATCTACCTTATTGATATTAATAACTGCCGAATTTTTACCCAAAGTATTTTTTCAAATATATTCTAACACCTTGATAAAAGCTTTAGCAATACCAGCTTATTTTTTTTATATTTTATTTACATGGGTTTCTAATTTTGTTATTTGGATTTCAGATTTTGTTCTTAAACATTTGTTTAAAACTGAAGGGGATCAAATTCAATTGGCTTTCACTAAAGTAGAATTAGGTAATTATATTAGCGAGCAAATGGAATCTGTTGAAGCGAATGATGATGTTGATACCGAGATTCAAATTTTTCAAAATGCTCTCGAATTTTCTGAAGTAAAAGCTCGAGAAGTTATGGTTCCAAGAACTGAAATTATCGCGGTTGAAATTAATAATTCTATAAAATCTTTAAATGCTCTTTTTACAGAAACTGGTTGTACTAAAATTTTAGTTTATAAAGAAACTATAGACGATATATTAGGATATGTACATTCATTTGAATTGTTTAAAAAACCAGAGAGTATAAAAGCTATGATGCTTCCTGTAGAGTATGTTCCTGAGACAGTACTTGTAAAAGACGTTTTAAGTGTGCTTACAAAAAAAAGAAAGAGTATAGCTGTAATATTAGATGAATATGGAGGTACATCTGGAATTATGACAGTTGAAGATATTATAGAAGAATTGTTTGGTGAAATTGAAGACGAGCACGATTCTGTCGATTTAATTGAAGAAAAACTGGATGATACAACTTTTAAGTTTTCAGCAAGATTGGAAGTCGATTATGTAAATGAAGCTTTTAAAATAAATCTTCCAGAAAGTGAAAATTATGAAACCCTTGGAGGACTTATTGTTCATTACACAGAAGAGATTCCAAGTAAACATGAAATTGTTAAAATTGATAACTTTCAATTCACTATTTTAGAAGTATCAAATACTAAAATTGATATGGTCGAACTTAAAGTTTTATTAGAAGATTAAAATACCTATAACTTCTTTTATTATTGAAGAGAAAATGGTATTTTCGCGCACGATATTTTTCATCAAAAAATAATAGATACCAACTTAACAAATAACCCCGATAGGGTTTATAAAAAATAATTTACAAATGGCAGTTTTAAATAAGATAAGACAACGTTCACTATTCTTAATATTAATCATCGCATTAGCATTATTCTCATTCGTTTTGGCAGATTTGTTTAAAAACAGTGATGCGTTAACAGCTAAATCTCAAAATATTGTAGCAACCATAAATGGTAAAGACTTATCTCGTGAAGATTTCTTGCAAAAAGTAGAGGTGGCTCAAAGACAAATGGGACCAAATGCAACCAATACTCAAGTTATGAATAGAGTTTGGGATCAAGAAGTTAGACAGGCAGTAATGGAAACTCAATATGAGGAATTATCAATTTCAGTAGAAAAAGATCAAATGAGAGATCTTTTAAAAACGGCTTTAGCTACGAGTCCTGAGTTTTTAAATGAAGCAGGTATTTTTGATGAAAACAAACTTAATGAGTATATAGCTAACTTAAAAGAAACATCTACAGTTGGTTATGAGAGTTGGATTAATTATGAGAAACAAGTTGCTTCAAATGCATTACAACAAAATTACTTTAATTTAGTGAAGGCAGGTTTAACAGGCACATTAGCAGAAGGTGAATTAGATCATAAATTAGAAGGGAATAAAGTCGATATTAAGTATGTTCAAGTTGCCTATTCTTCAATTCCAGATAGTACAGTAACAGTTTCTAAATCTGATATTTCAAATTATATTAAATCAAATAAAAAGAAGTATGAAGTTGATGCTTCTAGAGATATTAGGTTTGTTGAGTTTAAAGAAGTAGCCTCAATTGAAGACGAAAATAATATAAAAGCAGAATTAGAAACTTACGTTAATGGAAGATTTGTTGATCAAACTGGCAGAAAAGATACTATCGTTGCTTTTTCGCAAGTTAAAAATAATGAAGAGTATATAAATGCTATTGCTTCCTCCGATATTAAGTTTAATAATCGTTATGTTTTTAAATCTGGATTACCAATACCTTTTGCAGATAGTATTTATAAATTAAATGAAGGAGAGGTTTTTGGACCATACAAAGACAACGGATATTTTAAAATCTCTAAAGTAATAGCTGTAAAACAAATCCCGGATTCAGCTAAAGTAAGACACATTTTATTGCCTTTTATAGGTGCACAAAGTGCTGGTCCAGACGTTACTCAAACAGAAGCCGAAGCAAAAAAAACAGCTGATAGTTTATTAACAATATTAAAATCAAATAAATCTAAATTCACAGAATTTGTAACTGCGTTCTCATCAGATCAAGGAAGTGTTGCTAATGAAGGTCGTTACGATTGGCATCCTTATAACACGATGGTTCCAGAATTCAATGATTTTGAATTTGAAGGCAAAGTAGGTGATTTAGATGTTGTTAAAACTGTTTTTGGATTTCATATTATAGAAATTGAAGGACAAAAAGATAAAAACAAAGCAGTTCAAGTTGGTACAATTGCAAGAGTTATAGAGCCATCTGAAACTACAAGTGATAAAGTCTTTAGAGATGCCTCTAACTTTGAGATAAATGCTAGTAAAAGTGATTTTGATGCATTAGCACAAGAATCTAATTATGTAGTTAGACCTGTAAATGGTATTAAAGTTTTAGATGAATCTATTCCCGGTGTTGGAAATCAAAGACCAATTGTACGTTGGGCTTTTGAAGAAGAAACTAATGTTGGAGATTTAAAACGTTTTAATGTATTAGGGGGTTATGTTATAGCTCAATTAGTGGCTAAACATGAAGAAGGATTAATGTCTGTTGAAGATGCTACTGCTTCAGTTTTGCCAATTATAAGAAACGAGAAAAAAGCTAAAATTATAAGAGATAGAGTTTCGGTATCAACTTTAGAAGATTTAGCTGCTGCTGAAAGTACGTCTGTTAAGACAGCAACAGGTATCAACATGAAAAATCCAACCATTTCAGGTGCTGGGAGAGAACCTATAATAGTTGGTTCAGCTTTTGGTTTAAATGAAGGAGAAACTTCAAAATTAATTGATGGTACTAATGGTGTATATATGTTGCTAGTTACTAAAGTTATTCCTGCTGTAGCTTTAGATAATTATCAAGCTGCCGCCAATAGAGTAGAACAGCAAAAAGCAAGTGCAGTTAATACTAAGTTATATAATGCGCTTAAAGATGCTGCGAAAATTGAAGATAATAGAGCCAAAACACAAGTTCAATAAAACTACTTAATTATTTAAGAAGCCTCGTTTAGCGAGGCTTTTTTTATTGTTTTTGGTTATTATTTAATAAAAACTGTTGATAACTTAACTGTAAGTTTTCTGTCAAAAATCCTACTTTTGTTAAGATTAAAAGAGAATAGATTATGTCTGAAATTATTGAAAAAGTAAAATGTTTAATAATAGGTTCTGGTCCTGCAGGTTACACTGCAGCTATTTATGCGGCAAGAGCAAATATGAAACCTGTTTTATATCAAGGAATGCAACCAGGGGGACAATTAACAACAACTAATGAGGTTGAAAATTTCCCAGGTTATCCAGATGGTGTTACTGGGCCAGAAATGATGGTGCAATTGCAAAAACAAGCACAACGTTTTGAAGCTGATATTCGTGATGGTTGGGTAACAAAGGTTGATTTTTCTGGAGACATTCATAAAGTATGGGTTAATGAAATTAAAGAAATTCATTGTAACACTATTATTATTTCAACAGGTGCATCCGCCAAATATCTAGGATTAGAATCTGAGCAAAAATATTTAAGTTTAGGAGGAGGTGTTTCTGCATGTGCGGTTTGTGATGGATTCTTTTATAGAAATCAAGAAGTAGTAATAGTTGGAGCAGGAGATTCAGCTTGTGAAGAAGCACATTATTTATCTAAACTTTGTAAAAAGGTTACTATGTTAGTAAGAAGAGATGAATTTAGAGCTTCTAAAATTATGGCAGACAGAGTTAAAAAAACAGAAAACATAGAAATTTTATTTAATACTGAAACAGATGAAGTATTAGGTGATGGACAAGTAGTCACAGGAGTTAGGGCTATTAATAATTTAACCAAAGTTAAACACGAAATACCAGTAACAGGATTTTTTGTCGCTATTGGTCATAAACCTAATACTGATATTTTTAAAGGCTTTTTAGAATTAGACGAAACGGGTTATATAATTAACAAACCTGGAACCTCAAAAACCAACATTGAAGGTGTTTTTGTTTCTGGTGATGCAGCAGATCATGTCTATAGACAAGCTATTACAGCTGCTGGAACAGGGTGTATGGCAGCTTTAGATGCAGAGCGTTATTTAGCGGCAAAAGATTCCACTTTTGAGGTGTCAACTTCAACATATAATTGAAAAACAATAAAATATCAAAAGAGTCAAAGCTATTTCCTTTGGCTCTTTTTATTTTGTAATATTTATGAAAAATGTTTTCTTTGAAAATTATTTTTCAAATCGGGATGTGGCGCAGTCCGGTAGCGTACACGGCTGGGGGCCGTGTGGTCGCAGGTTCAAATCCTGTCATCCCGACGAACCTAGTTTCAGGATATATCAAAACACTGTTAATTGTATGATTATCAGTGTTTTTCATTTTATATGATATCAAATAAATTCATATAAAATCATCTAAAAGGTGTACTATTCGGTGAGTCATTTCTTTATAGAATTGTCGTAAATTTAAAGAGCTTTTTAAAAACAATTTGACTTTTGTTTTATAAATAAAATTGTTTAACTAAAAACTCGTAAAATGAAGACTAGCAGTACATTTTCAGTCATTCTATTCACAAGAAAATCATCAGCTAGGATAGATAAATTATCAATTTATACTCGTATAACTGTTAACGGAAAACGTTCAGAAATTAGTTTAAAAAGAAGTGTTCTGGTGAACGATTGGGATAATAATAAAGGTAGATGTAGGTGAAATACAACAAAAATAAGATTTTTAAATGCTTATTTGGATGAAGTGTATAATCAATTGCTTGATTGCCACAAACAATTATTTGAAGAGGGCAAAATGGTATCTGCTAATGCAATTAAAAGACGATATTTAGGCGAGGATGATAATCATAAAACATTAAAAGAACTTATAACGTATCATAATACCAATATGATCAGTCCACTTTTTGCTGACGATATACATTTTATACGAAAGCATATTAACCAAAAGGCGCTCAACTAGGTTTTACTTTCCACACTTAATTGTTGTAATTTAAAAGCACGTTTTCATTTGAAGTATAATAATTTCTTAATAAGAACTATTATAATTATATTTGGTGCACCAGTTTGGTACACCAAGTATTAATTTTATTATAAAACATAATTAAAATGAATATAACAGCCGTTAAATTATTAAAACCTATTTTAATTTTAGGTCTTGTATTATCACTAAATAGTTGCTTAAATGCACCTAAAAAGTCTAACAATAACAATGAGCAAACAACAATTTATCCAAGCAAGGTAATTCCTTTTATGGATGAATGGCGAATTCTTTGTGGAGACGGTACAAGAAATGACAGTTTAGTAAATTTTGAACATAAAAATTTCTTCTATGTTGCAAATGATGGAAAAACAAATTGGGTGGTTTATAAAACACCTAATTCTGGTATTACTTCCAGAACGTCAAGTAATACAAGAACGGAATTAGGACAAATAGAACATTGGATACCAGAAACTGGTGGGAAATTAACAGGTACTTTAAAAGTTATGAATGTATCAACAACAGGGGATGCAAGTGTTTCCTCATCATTTTCGGTGGTAGTTGGGCAAATTCATAGTGATGAAGGCCATGAAAATGAACCTTTAAAAATATTTTACAAGAAATTCCCTGGGCATGAAAAAGGATCTGTTTTTTGGAATTATGAAATAAATACAAATGGAGATGACAATTCTGGAAGGTTTGATTTTTCAACAGCCGTTTGGGGTTATGATTTTTCAGTAGTTGGACCAGATGCAATTACAGCTCCCGATGAGCCAAAAGATGGTATTGCCTTAGGTGAAGTATTTAGTTATGAAATAAATGTTCATAAAGGCATCATGTATCTCACTTTTACTAGTAAAAATCATGAAACCATAAAATTTACAAAAAGCTTAGTGCAATCTGATTTTTCAAAAAAGTCAGACATTCCACAACAGGTTATAAATGTGTATTCCTCAAGACGAGCCGTAAGTGTAGAGAGAGATACTGCGTATGCTGGTGAAATAAATTATTTCAAACAGGGAGCTTATAATCAAGCTAACGGGAAATCTACAAAATCAGAAATTTATGGTGGCGATATAGATAAACAGTACGCGAATGGAAGCTATGCAGAAGTATGGTTTAAAGAAGCAAATGTAGGTTCAAGTACTGCACCAAATGAAGAGTAATTTTTATGAAACTCAAGATTTAAAATGATATCTAATTATGATTATTTAGTGGTCATCGCATATTTCATTTTAATGATTGTGGTTGGAATAGTGTTCAAAAGAATGAACAAAAATACCAGTGACTATTTTCGAGGTGGTGGTAGTATGTTGTGGTGGTTAGTAGGGGCGACAACCTTTATGTCATTCATTAGTGCGGTTACATATACAGGAGCAGCAGGAAAGGCATACGAAACAGGTACATTTGTTTTTGTTGTATATATGGCAAATGGTGTTGGTTTTTTTATTAGCTACCTCTATTTTTCAAAACGATTTCGACAGACTAGGGTAGTTACGGCAATTGAAGTAGTTCGAGAACGTTTTGGTAAGGCCAATGAACAGTTCTTTACTTGGATGGTGGTTCCTTTTGGAGTAATTCATGGAGGAGTATGGTTGTATAGTTTAGGAATCATTGTTTCCACAGTATTTGGCGTCAGTATGGAAATGACCGTGTTATCCGTAGGCATTACGGTTTTGGTCATATCGCTGTTAGGTGGCTCGTGGGCTGTGGTTGCAAGTGATTTTATGCAATTGATGATTATGGTGCCAGTTGCCATTGTAATGGCATTTTTATCCCTGCGAGAATTGGGTGGTGTTGGTAGTTTTATTGAGCAGTTGCCCACTTCGCAATACAACTGGTCAGAATTGGCCGATAGCAAAGTCGTTTGGCTTTGGTTTATCGCATCGTTCTGTAAACAATTTTTTTCAGTTAATAATACGAATGATGGGTATCGGTTTTTGGCTGTCAAGGATTCAGACCAGGCACGAAAAGCTTCTTTAATGGCATCAATTCTGTTTTTTACGGTGACCATCATTTGGTTCATTCCCCCGATGGCGGCATCAATTCTATTTCCAGATTTATCCGCAGTAGAATCGCTAAAACCTTTGGGTGAAAAAGCGGTTGATGGCATCTATTTGGCCATGGGTATTGAACTGCTTCCGGTAGGTATGATCGGCGTGATGATATGTGCCATATTTGCGGCCACCATGTCTTCCATGGATAGTACCCTAAACCGAAACGCAGGCATTTTTGTCCGGAACTTCTACAAGCCCATCCTTAGAAAATCCGCTGATGAAAAAGAGTTGTTTCGCGTTTCGCTCATTACAACGGTGGTACTTGGTGCTTTTGTTATACTTTTTGCAATTTTCTTTAGCGAATTGGAAGGAATAAATCTTTTCGATATCAATATGCGACTTGGCGCAATGATTTCACTCCCTTTTATGATTCCACTAACCTGGGGAATCATTTTTCAGGACACCCCTCGATGGGCCGGATGGTCGACGGTACTTTTGGGGATGCTGATTTCGTATATCATTCAAACGCACATAGGTCCTGAAGCATTATTGCAGTTTATCGGGGTCGATACGCCGTGGTCAAGCCGCGAATTGATCGATGTGATGTTCTTTTCCAATGTGTTTGCCGTAATCGTTTTTTGTAGTGCATGGTTCTTGGGTTCACGACTATTTAGAAATACTTCTCCAGAAATTTATCATGAACAGGTCGAACAGTTTTTCGTCAAAATCAATACACCCATAGACTTTGAAAAAGAAAATGGTCACAAGGGTAACGATGCACAACAGTTTAAGATTTTAGGCAATATGTGTCTAGTTTATGGTACTTTTCTAACAGCGTTGGTATTAATCCCCAACGACCTAACGGGAAGACTTTGTTTTGTCTTCATAGGGGGAATAATGCTTACCGTTGGATTTATTTTAAGAAGAAATACAAAAAGAGTAAAATTGGTATAGGATGAAAATAAAAGATATAAAAGTTTTTGTTTGTCGACCGGGACGCAATTTCGTCACTGTTAAGATTACCACGGAAGATGGCACTTATGGACTTGGAGATGCAACTTTGAACGGAAGAGAATTAGCTGTAGTTGCGTATTTAGAAGAACACGTAATTCCTTGTCTTATCGGTAGAGATGCTCATCAAATTGAAGATATATGGCAGTATCTTTATAAAGGGGCTTATTGGCAAAATGGTGCCGTGAGTATTGCTGCAATCGGAGCTATAGATATGGCCCTTTGGGATATTAAAGGGAAGCTTACCAATATGCCTGTTTACCAACTTTTAGGCGGAAAAAGTAGAAAAGGTGTTAAAGTTTACGGTCATGCCAATGGCGAAACTATTGAAGAAGTTCTAAAAAACTTGGATGCTTTTATTGAAGAAGGCTATAAAGCAGTCCGTTTACAAGCTACCATACCAAATACCAAGGGTTCGTACGGTACTATGGAAGGTAAAAAGAACTATTATGAGTTACAGGGCAATCGACCTTTACCGCCAGAACAAGAATGGTCAACAAATAAATACTTGAATTTTATTCCCGAACTCTTTAAACAGGCGCGAGAAAAGTATGGTTATGAAATAGAACTTTGTCACGATGTACATAGTCGATTGACACCAATAGAGGCATCTCGCTTGTGCAAAATTTTAGAACCGTATAATCTACTTTTTATCGAGGATGCAGTAACTACTGAAAATCCTGAAGGATATAAAATTATTCGAGAGCATACCGACACTCCATTGGCTACAGGTGAAAAATTCAATACGATTTGGGATGCCAAAGAGATGATTCAACACCAATGGATAGACTATGTGCGAACTGCTATGTCTCACGGTGGCGGACTAACTCCCCTAAAAAAATTAGCTGACTTCGCTGCATTATTTCATGTGCGTACGGCGCCACATGGAGCACCCGACCTTTCGCCTATTAGTTTTATGGGGCATATGCATTTCAATCTTTGGGCACCTAATTTTGGAATTCAAGAATTTGTTGGCTTTGGCACCCCTGAAATAAACCAGGTGTTTAAGTATAAAGTTGAGTTAAAAGAGGGCTTACTTTATATGGATGACAAACCCGGTTGGGGCATTGAGTTCGATGAAGAAGCAGCAAAGAAATACCCTTATAAGCGTTCTTATCTTCCTGTTAACAGATTGGAAGATGGTACCTTATGGAATTGGTAAAGTGTAGAAATTAGAAGAAAGATTAAATTGATGGATAAAAAATTAAAAGTGCTAATATCAGGAACCGGCTTCGCTGGTCAAGGTCATACAGATGCTTTTCGTGCTGTAGACGTTGAGGTTGTTGGCATTGTAGGAAGAACGCCAAACGTTGTAAAAGAACTGGCGGAGAAAATGAATATTCCTTATTCAGGTACAGATTGGCAACAGGCATTGAAGGAATGTCAACCGGATATAGTTTCTATCGCAACTCCTGGTGGTGCACACTATGAATCGATTAAACAAGCTATCGAGTTTGGATGTCATGTTTACAGCGATAAGCCGTTGACAGATGGAGGAGCGTCGGCTTTGGAATTATACGAACTTGCCAAAGAAAAGGAAGTAAAAACAGCATTTGCTTCTAGCTTCCGTTATATGCCATGTGTCATTCATGCTAAACAATTGGTAGCAAATGGTGTAATTGGGGAACCTGTAGAAGCGGAGTTTATATCGCACTTTAATCTAGAACGTGATATCCCATTCGGATGGTCGCATAGGAAGGAAGATGGTGGTGGTCGTTTGAACAATAACTTTACCCATATGATGTCCATTGCAACATCAGTAATCGGTGAAAAAATCTTATCAATAATTGGTGAAGTGCGAGACGATTTGGGAAAGGCTCCTATTGTTGAAGGTGTACATAATTTTAAGACACGAAGAGAGCATATTCCTAAAGATCTTAACGACCCCTCGCTTAAATGGGGAGAAAGCAATGTTGAATGGACTTATACCGTAATGGCACAACTGGAAAGTTCAATGGCATCTAAACCAGTTTCTATACTATTCAAACATGGAGGCCTCAATCCCAGGTTTAATGAAGACCATATTGTGTTTTATGGTACTAAGGGGGCTATATATATTAAAGGTCATTATGGCATGGGGCCGTTATATGTTTGGGGTAAAAATAAAACTTGGCTTGAGTTACCTTTACCTCAGGACATTGTTGAGGATCAACCAAAAGTAGCTGGTGATACGGAACGAAACTGGCAATACTTGGCTCGGGAATTTGTAAAAGATATTAAAGGAGAAAGTTTTGCTCCTTATCAATCCTTTAAAGAAGGTAGCCTGTACCAGCAACTCATTGATTTAATCAGAAAGAATGACAACTGGACTGATGTTCGTCATTTGCAGTAAACTACCATGGGGGAAAGCCCCGAGAAATTTGAAAGAGAAGAAAACTTTTGATTTTGAGGCAAGCCTCGCAACATTATTAATCTCGATTATCGAGTAAAAACACAAAACTATGTTTTACGACTATATCGTAATTGCGATCTATTTTGTTTTAATCCTAACAATAGGTGTAGTGTTTTCACGAATGGCAAGTAAATCTACCAGTGATTATTTTCGTGGTGGTGGAAGAATGTTATGGTGGATGGTGGGTTCAACTGCTTTTATGGCACAATTTTCAGCAGTTACGTTCACAGGAGCAGCAGGTAAAGCCTTCAATGATGGTTTTGCCATTTGTGCTGTATATATTGGCAATACTTTTGCTTTTTATTGTGGATATTTGTTTTTCGCTCATCGATTTAGACAAATGCGTGTAGATACACCAACTGAAGGAATAAAAAGGCGATTCGGTTCTCAAAATGAGCTGTTTTTTTCCTGGATGTTAATTGTGTTTTCCTTCATAAATGCAGGTGTTTGGTTAAACGCTTTAGGAGTTTTTACTAGTGCTGTTTTTGATGCGGATATTTTTGTAACCATCATAGGAATTGGTTTGACAGTAGTTTTTGTATCAGTACTTTCAGGAGCCTGGGGTGTTGTTGCATCAGACTTTGTACAAACTTTGGTAGTGGCAGTTGTTTCAGTAGCTACAGCTATAGTGGCATTGATAATGGTTGATGGTCCAGTTAACTTGGTTAAAAATTTTCCTGGAGGTTTTCTCATAGGCCCTAATATGAACTACCCTTTAATATTATTTGGAACTTTCATCTTCTTTCTACCAAAACAGATTATAACCATGATGAATCTTCATGATTCATTTCGATTTCTTGGTGCAAAAGACACCATTAACGCCCGTAAAGCAGCTTTATTAGCCATGATTCTAATGGGAGTGGGAACTATTATTTGGTTTATACCTCCGTGGGCAGCTGCTACTTTATACCCGGATGCCGCAGCAGACTATTCGCAACTAGGCAACAAGGCAACAGATGCGGTATATTTAGTGTTTGCTCGTAATGCTATGCCTATAGGGACTGTCGGGTTACTAATGGCTGGCCTTTTTGCTGCTTCTATGTCTTCAATGGACTCGGCACTTAATAAAAACGCCGGAATTTTTGTTCGAAGTATCTATCAACCTTTTCTCGTTAAAAGAAATAGATATAGAAGCGATAAAAAATTGTTACGAATCAGTCAATTAGTGAGCTTAATTAGTGGAATGGGAGTTATTGCTGTTGCGTTTTATTTCGCAACGCTTAAAGAACTCAGTTTATATGAACTTATGATGCGAGTTTCAACTATGGTACAGCTGCCAATGATGGTGCCGCTAGTAGTTGGTATAGTTGTGAAAAAGACACCTAAATGGGCGCCTTGGGTAACTATTGCGCTAGGATTAGGAGTTTCTTGGATGGTTGATAGTGTTATTACTCCAGATGTTTTTGTTTCATGGTTCGGTGTTGATTCTCTTACTAGTCGTGAAATTGTTGATATGAATATAATTTTAACTATTGCTGGTCATGTGTTTATCACAGGAGGATTTTTCTGGGCAACTTCTTTATTCTATAATGAAGCCAAGGACGAACACAAACTCGAAACTGATCGCTTTTTCGAAGATCTTGTAACACCTGTTATTGCAGATGATAAACAAGAGGAAGTTGACAAGCAACAAAGAAATAAATTGGGTAATATGGTAATGACTATGAGTATAGGTATTTTACTTATGGTTCTAATTCCTAACCCATTTTGGGGAAGAGTTATGTTTGTGATTTGTGCATTGCTTATTGCTGGAATTGGCTATTTGTTAAAACGAAGTGCTAAAAATAAAATCCCTTCAACCTAATATTAGCATATTATTATGTATAAAAAATTGGTGTTATTACTTCTGCTTATATTCGTGCTAGGTTCTTGCAAAGAAGAAATAGTTCAACTTAAGCACGGTATAGATGAATCTGCAGGTGGTGGGTCTGCATACATTATTACAACACCTTTAGCGACATATTATCTTGAAAAGGAAGGCGGCGGCTTGTCGAGTATGATTGACAATGATGGTGTTGATTGGATAGGCTTTCACAATAAAGAAGGGTCAGGTCATAAAGGTGAATACCGAGGGTTTCCGAATGCTATTCACCGTCAGGACGGCAGTTACTTTCACCCTATGAACGCGGGAACCGACCTTTCAAGCTCAGAAGTAGATATTGAGACTGAACAACATGTTCGTATTACTTTTTCTACCAAAAATAAAAAATGGCAGGGGCAATGGGACTTTTATCCTCACCGCTGTGACTTTACAATGAATAAAATTAGCCAAGGGTATAAATATTGGGTGCAATATGAAGGTGTGCCAGGTGGAAAAATGGATAGTACAGATTTTTGGTTTACATCAGGCGATAAAAAAAGGCATCCAATTGTAGAATCTCATGACGGTGATTTACCTGCTCCAGAATGGATGGTATTCGGAGATAAGAATTCGCCTCGTGTCTTGTATATGCTGCATCATGAAGATGATGATTTCCCAGATGATTATGTTTATAGACCTTATATGACAGTATTAGGTTTTGGTAGAGAAAACGGTTCAGAAAAAACTGAAAAGTGGTTAAATACTGTTCAAACATTTTCTATTGGCTTTGTTGAATCGACTGAGTATTCGACCATTGACAAGGCAATTAGGCGGGTACTTAAATAGATTGGTTAGTTAGTGTTATTTTGAGACTTTATATCTAAATAATGACATATTATGGTATAATATTAAAAGTATATAAAGTCAAATAAATTAAATAATTAGTATCATTTTTAGACAATGAAAAATAGAGTTATATTCATAATGGGAGTTTCTGGTTGCGGAAAGAGCACCATTGGTCAATTGTTATCTCAGCAATTAAAAATTCCATTTTTTGATGGTGATGATTTTCATCCGAAATCTAATGTGGACAAAATGAGCCAAGGTATTCCACTTAATGATGACGACCGTTATGGGTGGTTGGTTATGCTTAATCAATTAGCTAAAAAGGGGTTGCAAAATAACAGTTGTGTTATTGTATGTTCTGCATTAAAGGAATCTTATAGAGATATTCTAAGTACAGATATTCAAAATCAAGTTAAATGGATTCATTTAGTAGGGAGTTTTGATCAAATTTTAGAACGAATAAATAAGAGAGCAAATCATTTTATGCCTCCAGATTTACTGCAATCGCAGTTTAATACTTTAGAAGCGCCGGAGAATGCTCTTGAAGTGAATATTGGTTTAAAACCAGAAGACATTGTTGAAAAAATTATAGAAGAATTAAAAATGAAATCAGAATTCGGATTATTTGGCTTAGGTGTTATGGGAAAGAGTTTAAGTAGAAACTTAGCTCAAAAAGGATTTAATATTTCCATATTTAACAGAGAGGTAAAAGGAACAGAGGAAGACATTGCTTTAAATTTCAAGAAGAGCCATAAAGAACTTGAAACGGCACAAGCATTTTCTAATATTAAAGCCTTTGTGAATTCGTTGCAAACACCAAGAAGAATCATGCTCATGGTAAATGCAGGTAAGATTACAGACATGGTTATAGAAGATTTGATTCCTTTTTTATCAGATGGCGATGTGTTGATTGATGGTGGTAATTCAAATTATTTGGATACTAAAACTCGCTACGATTATCTAAAAGCAAAAAACATCCATTTTATTGGTGTTGGCGTTTCAGGAGGTGAAGAAGGAGCGCTTAAAGGCCCTTCTATTATGCCGGGCGGAAATAAAGAAATTTACAATTTGGTAAAACCTTATTTAGAAAAAATTGCAGCTAAAGATGCTAATAATAAACCTTGCTGCACCTATGTAGGAGAAGAAGGTAGTGGGCACTTTGTAAAGATGGTGCACAATGGCATTGAATATGTAGAAATGCAATTATTGGCTGAGGTATATACCATTTTTAAGATGATGGAAAAAACTCCAGATGTTATTGCAGACATATTAGAATCGTGGAAACCCATTGCCAATAGTTATTTAATGGAAATTACTATTGATATTCTAATAAAGAAAGATGGCGATGATTGGCTGGTAAATAAAATAGTGGATAAAGCAGGGAACAAAGGAACTGGAAATTGGACCACTATTGCCACCGCACAATTAGGTGCACCTAGCACCTTAATAGCTTCCGCATTATTTGCTCGTTTTACATCCTTTTATAAAGAAGAAAGAATTCAAGCAAGCAAAAATTTTAGCAAAGAATCATCGGGTTTGAATTTAAACAATGAGGATGTTTTAAATGCCTATCAGTTTGCTAGAATAATAAATCATTATCAAGGTCTTAAATTAATTTCTGAAGCCGGTAAAGCTTACGGATGGCATTTAAATTTAAGTGAAATTGCAAGGATTTGGACTAACGGCTGTATTATTAGGTCTGATTTTATGGTAGAATTGATTTCCGTATTAAAAGAAGATGACAATATTTTAAAGCATCAAACAATAATTAATCAAGTTAAGTCTTTAAAACCATCAATTAAAAAAATAGTTGCAGGTTGTGTTTTAAATGAATTAGCAATTCCATGTTTAAGCGATTCTGTTAACTTTTTTAATGCCTATACAACGGCAAATTCATCAGCCAACATCATTCAAGCGCAACGTGATTATTTTGGTGCACATACTTACCAACGTACCGATGATTCTTCGGGTAAGTTTCATCATACCAACTGGAATTAACCAATCTAGATTTAACTAATTTACAAAGACAACTAAACTAAATATTATGTCAGAATCAAAAGAAAAGAAATCAATACTTAAAAAAATAATAGCCATAGTTTTAGGTTTTGGCCCGGGTATTTTTGCTATTGGATATACTATTGGTACAGGTAGTGTAACATCTATGATTGTTGCAGGAAGTCAGTTTAATATGCAATTATTATGGGTATTATTATTAAGCTGTCTTTTCTCAGGAATTTTAATGTTTGTTTATGGTAATTATGCATTAATTACAGGCGAAACAGCGCTTTATGGTTTTAAAAAACATTTAAAGTACGGTAAAGCGTTAGCCATTTTAATCATAATTGGAATTACGTTTGGGCAATGGAATTCCTTAATGGGTATTTTAGGTATTTCTTCCAATATCATTTATGAAATATTAGCAGTTAATTTTGATGGATTAAGTGGTGCTAAATATGAAACTGTTTTAATAACAGCTATTATAATAATGGTTGTTTTTTACTTATTAATGTTGGTTGGTAAATATACTTTTTTTGAGAAAGTCCTAGTCATATTTGTAACATTAATGGGGCTTTCATTTGTGTTATCGTTGTGTTTTGTGCAGCCACTTTCTATAGATGTTGTTAAAGGATTATTACCATCTATTCCAGATGTGCCGGACGGTAAAATGTTGGTTGCTGCATTTGTTGGTACCACTATGGCAGCGGCAACGTTTCTATCACGCCCATTATTTGTAAAAGGTAAAGGTTGGACAATCAAAAATTTAGACCAGCAAAAGAAAGATTCAATAACAGCTGCCATATTAATATTTGTTATTAGTGGAACTATAATGGCTGTTGCTGCAGGTGCTTTATTTTATGAAGGTAAAGTTGTTACACAGGTATTAGATATGGCAAATACTTTAGAACCAGTTGCAGGTAAATGGGCAGTTACAATTTTCTTTTTTGGAGCTTTAAGTGCAGGTTTATCTTCTATTTTTCCGTGTTTGTTGATAGCGCCATTATTGGTAGCCGATTATCAATCTGGGGAATTAGATACCAATTCAAAACAATTTAGAATCATCACTTTTGTAGCCTGTTTAGTAGCTTTAATTGGGCCAGCATTTGGTGGAAACCCAATAGAAATACAGATTTTATCTCAAGTTTTTAATGTCTTTATTTTACCTCTTGTAGTGTTAGGTATCATTTTAATGATAAATAATAAAAAAATTATGAAAGATTACAAAACCAGTATTTGGGTGAATGTTGGATTATTTGCGGCCTTATTTTTCTCTTGTGTAGTTTCTTACACTGGAGTTTTAGGCATAATGACAAAATATTTTTAATATTTAGTTAATATAAATAAAGTAATTATATACAAACTGGAATTCAATATATAGGCTTTCAAAAAAGTTAAAAAAATGATGAAGGCATATTTTAAATAATTAATATGAACACAAAAATGAAACTTAATAACTTAGGAATGAATAAAATAAATTTTAAATCAATTGTACTGCTTTTAGTTCTTAGTTTTTTCATTACGCTAAATAGCTGTAAAAATGAAACTAAAGAATCAAACAAAAAAGAATTAGAAGAAACCGTCTACGCAAGTGATATTATTCCATTTTTTGATCATTGGAAATTAATTTTAGGTGATGGTTCAAATGCTGGTATTGCAAATAATTTTGAGAACAAAGATTTCTTTTATACCGCAAATGATGGTAATAGCGATTGGATCGTTTTTAAGGCTCCTAATGGTGGAGACACTCATGGAACTTCAAATAATACAAGAACTGAATTAGCGCAAATAAAAAAATGGTATCCAAAAACTGCTGATGATAAATTGACAGCGACACTTAAAGTAATGAATGTGTCAGCTACTGGTGATGCTCGGGTAGCTGCTTCGTACGCAGTTGTGGTAGGTCAAATTCATAGTGCAGATAAACATGAAAACGAACCGCTTAAAATATTTTACAAAAAATTTCCTGGTCATACCAAAGGTTCAGTTTTTTGGCATTATGAAATCAATACAGCAGGCGATGACAATTCTGGAAGATGGGATTATTCCTCGGCTGTTTGGGGTAATGACTTTTCTGTTGTTGGAACTGAAGTAAACACCTATCCCAAAGAACCTGAAGACGGTATTGCATTAGGTGAAGAATTTAGTTATGAAATCGAAGTTAAGGATGGTATTATGAGCTTAAAATTTACTAGCAAAGGTCATGAAGCCAAAACGTTTACAAAAAACTTAATCGAATCAGAATACACAACATCTACAGATATACCGGAACAAACGCAAAAATTATTTGTACCAATTGGTCAAGACGGAGTAGAACGAACAAATGCTTACGCTGGGGAAGGTTGTTTTTTTAAACTTGGTGCTTACAATCAAACCAATGGAAAGTCTCCAGAAATAAATAAAAACTGGTGCTCAGGTGCTGAAACGCATGGAGGTGATATAAAAAAACAATATGAAGACGGAAACTATGCTGAAGTGTGGTTTAAAGCCGCAAGTATATCTGTAAGTACTGATGCCGTGTCCAATGAGGGCTATTTTACCAAAAATGATTAAAGCAATTATTCTGAAATAGCTTTTGAATGAACTACGGATTCTTCATTAAAAGTGAATAAATAAACCACTTAAATTAAGTTATTATAAAACAAAAGAGATATTAATCTTTGTGCGCTTTATTAGTTGTAATTTCTTTTTGGTTAAAAATTAAAACTGACACAGGTGTTTCCGCTTTTGGAGTAGTCACATTAAATGGACAAGAATTAGTTATCGTTTCTTATTTATAAGAATATGTTATTTCATGCATTATGAATTGATATTTTTTTTTAATATTTCAACGCTCAGAATTTTATCTTTTCAATAAAAAGTCTTTTTTAAAGGATATCCAATCAAGTTTCTTTCTTTCTAATAATATATCATACTAAAAAAAAAGATAGTTATAATAAGTTTTTGATTTGTTATGTAAAAAGATCTTTTCCATCAATATAATTTATTTCTTTCATAAGCTAACGTAAAAAATTTTTGTTATAACATTTTTTTAACATATATTTGGTGTACCAATCTGGATAACCAATCTGGAATACCAATAAAAAAACTAATTAAACTAAATATTTATGATTTTAAACTACTTATCTAGCAACTAATTATTAACTCCTCGAAAACAAGATGTTTTCAAAATAAATTAAAGCAATTAACTAAATAAAATGACAAATGAATTTAAAAACTAAACTAACTTTAGTGCTATTATTGATATTTAATATATCATTATTTGCACAAGATGGATATCAATTATCCGGTACGGTATCAGATGAGGCTAATGTGCCTATACCTGGTGTCAACGTAATTATTGCTAATACCTCAACAGGTACGGCAACAGATTTCGATGGAAATTTCCAAATCAATGTAAAAAGTGGAGATGTACTTAAATTTTCATTTTTAGGTTATGTTTCTAAATCTGTTACAATAACTGGTCAAACAACACTTGATGTTGTTTTGGTAGAAGATGCAGCCAAACTTGACGAAGTTGTAGTAGTTGGTTATGGTACGCGTAAAAAATCACACTTAACTGGAGCCATAGCTCAAATTGGTGGTGGAGAAGTAGCAGCTATACAAGCGGCTCGTGTTGACGATGCATTAGCAGGTAAGTTGCCAGGTGTTTTAATTCAAAATCAAAGTGGAGAGCCTGGAGCAGATCCAAAAATTCAAATTAGAGCAGCTTCATCACTTTCGGGTGATTCAAGTCCACTAATTGTTGTTGATGGTTACCCTATTTCAGGAAGTTTAGCTACAGTTAATCCAAACGATATAGAAAGCTTAGAAGTATTAAAAGATGCAGCTTCCGCCGCTATTTATGGTTCTAGAGGAGCAAATGGTGTTATTTTGGTAACCACTAAAAAAGGAAAATCAGGTAAGGTTTCATTTAGCTATAATGCCTACACAAGTACTTCTAGTAAATATATTAAAGATATTGAAATGCTTAAAACTGCTGGAGAATGGGCAGCGGAGTTACAGACAGATGCTTATGATCTTTCTGAGATTAACCCAGGTTTATTAAATTATAGACTAGATGCCTATGCAAATGCTCCAGATGTAGTGAGTATGGAAGATTTTCTTTTCCGAAATGGTAATACGCAGAGTCATGATTTTAGTGTGGCTGGAGGTAGTGATGATGTAAAAATCTTTGCTTCAATTGGTTATTTAAGTACCGATGGTATTGCAATTAAGCAAGATTTTGAAAGATATAATGCACGTTTGAATGTTGATGCAAATTTGAATGACAAGTTTAAGGCTGGATTGAGTTTGAATGCTAACTATAGTCTTCAGAATAGTATCCCTCATGATTTGAGAGACCTTTTGAGAGCATACAGCATAAGTCCTATTTATCATACTCAAGCCTCAATTGATTTTGTTCAGCAATTGGATGCAAACAGACAAGCATTATTTAATTCAGGATTTACAGGAAATAATATTGGTAGAACATTTGACCGAGATTATAGAGGTAATGGTCTCGACCCAACAAGTATATACGATTTACAACCAGGTGATGTTGTTCACGATTGGCAATATGGTAGAAATCAAAATGGTATTGGTGGAACCGGAGATGCTGGTGTAGCATCTAAAATTGACAATGCAGAATTATGGCAAAAAACATATTTTGGCAATATGAACTCTTATTTACAATATAGCATCATAGATGGGTTAGATATAAAAACCGTTTTTGGAGCAGATATGAGAGATACTCAAGATTACTATTATCAAGGTGTTTTGGCAGATGGTCAACAACGTTCTAATCAATCCGATTTAAATATATCAAATATAAAGGTATCTACTGTACTAAGTGAAACCACTTTAAATTATGCAAAAGTATTTGCTGATAAACATGATGTATCTGCTGTAGTTGGAATGGAATTTCAAAATACTTATATAAAGGGACTTCAATCAAGTGGAACAAATGTACCATTTGGATTGCCTATAAACTATAATCAATTTAGTCCTGCTGATGTAATATCTCAAGAGATAGATGAAACTCAATCAAGACGAAGTGTTTTTGGTAGAGTAAACTATGCTTTTGATGATAAATATTTGATATCCTTGTCAGTTAGAAGAGATGGTGATTCTCGTTTCGGGGCTAATCAGAGATATGCAACATTTCCAGCACTTTCGGTAGGTTGGAATGTACATAAAGAATCGTTTTTAGCAGACAGTGATGCATTGAGTTTATTAAAACTAAGGTTTAGTACAGGTTCTTTAGGAACAACTTCTTTCTTAGGGTCTTATCAAGCATTAAGTATTTTAGGTACAACACCAACTGCTTTCGGTAATGGATTTCTTATTCCGCAAGATGTAGCAAATCCAGACTTAACTTGGCAAACTAATACAGAGACAAACTTTGGTGCAGATTTTGGTATAAAAAATAACCGTTTTAGATTAAGTGTAGACTATTACACATCTGATATTGAAGATATGTTAATTAATCAAAGTGTTCCTGAGGTTATTGGTACACCTTCAATAATACTTAATCGTGGTAATATTACGAGTTCTGGTTTAGAATTAGAATTAAACGCAAACATTATACAAAAGGATGATTTTTCTTGGAGTATGAGTGCCAACTTATCTACAGTTAATCAAGAAATTACTAGCTTAGGTGCTCTTGATGAACTTCCTCGTACAGTTTACGGTGGACCGAGTGGTAGAGGTCCGGAATTTAGAAATTATGTAGGTGGAGAACTTGGTGAAATGTGGGGTTATGCAGTTACTGGAGAGGTTGAAACAATCCACATAGCAGATCCATCAAGAAATATTGGATTTGGCAGTTCAGAATGGTATGTTGTAGATCAAAACGGTGATGGTCAAATTACTTATGAAGGTGATTATGTGAAGCTAGGGTCAGCTACTCCAGATTTTTATTGGGGAATGTCAAGTAATATGAATTATAAGAATTTTGATTTCTCGTTCCAGTTTCAAGGGTCTCAAGGTGCCGAAGTTTACAATATCGATCCAATTTATTGGAAATCACAATTTGGAGGTAGGTTAAGATCTAGTTTTGATGCTAATGATGATGGTATAGCCGATGCTACTGGAAGGTTTTACGAAGAAACTAGAAATGCACATGGTTCAGGTATTCAAGACGCATCTTATATAGCTTTAAGAAACTTAACTTTAGGTTATACCCTTAAGCCAGAATGGGTTAGTAAAGCAGGTATTGGCTCTCTGAGGGTTTATTTAGCAGCTACCAATTTGTTGTATATCATGGGAGACAATTATACTTCATTTAACCCTGAAGGTGTAGAGACTACAAATGGAGGTTATTTAGGACCTACAACTTACGGTTACCAAGAAGGTGCAAGCCCGATTGTTAGAAGTTTTACGTTCGGTTTAAATGTTAATTTTTAATTAAGAAATAATGAAAAATATATTTATAGTATTAGTATCTATGTTGCTGATAACAGCGTGTGATAACGATTTGGATCAATCACCACCAAAAGAGATTGAAGCTAGTAATTTGTCGGATTTTACAGGTGTTTTAAATGCAGCATATCAATACCAAACTGGTACCCCAACACCTTTAGCAGTAATGGGCGATTTTAGGGCTGACAATATGCTTATGGATGAAGAACCATACCCAGCTTTTGATAGATTTAATTCAGATTTAGCAGGTGGAGATTTAGTAGAGCAATTTTTTCGTCCGTTTTATAGTAATTTGTACAAATCTATATTAAGTGCAAATAATATAATTAATAATTCAGATGATGCTACTGAAGTCGCAGAAGCACAATTTTTAAGAGCACTGTCTTACTTTAAACTTGTTATGGTTTTTGGTGATGTGCCAGTAAATTTAGTTGCTGCACCTAGCACAGAAGATTTGTCTATTTTTACCAAACAACCAGCTGCTGATGTTTACAATAACATAATAATTCCAGACTTGCAAGCGGCAATAGCAGGTTTAGATAATTCTGGATTAGCAAGTAGACGTGCAACTAAAATTGCAGCTCAAGGATTTCTTGGAAAAGTTTACATGCACAGGGGTAATTTTCCTAATGCTGTAACACAACTAGGTGCCGTTGTTAGCGGAGCCGCAGCGGCTGGAGTTAGTTTAGAAAGTGACTTTGCTAATGTTGTGAATGATGGAAGTTCAGAAATTATTTTTTCAACCCAAATGTCAACTTCTATTCCAGATGAATATGACCCAGCAACTGAATTTGTAGGATGGTTTGTTGGAAATGACACAAAATCTCGTACGCCTTTAGATCCAAGATTAACGGCTGCTTTTGATGCTAGTTCAGCCATGGGTGGAGGTACAGATTTAAGGAAAGCGTTGACTATTGACGTGGTAAATATTAGAGGTGTAAAATATACTGGAGGTCTTGAACAAGACTGGATAGAAATGAGATTATCGGATGTTATTCTGTTGTATGCTGAAGCATTGAATGAAACTAGTGCTCCAGCAGCCACAGTACTTCCTTTATTAGATCCTATAAGAACTAGAGCTGGTTTAAATAGCTTAAGTGGTACAATAAGTTCACAAGCTGAGATTAGAACAGCGATTGCTAATGAAAGACGAGTAGAATTGGCTTTAGAAGGTCATAGATGGTTTGATTTAGTAAGAACAGGAACCGTTGATGCTGAAATGGGACAAACAATTAACCCTAATTATTATGTGTTTCCAATTCCAAACTCAGAAATTCTAGCATCTAATGGGGTGATTACTCAAAATCCTGGTTACTAAAATTTAATAAGAATAGTAATAAATTTAGAGTTAGTTTTGTTTTTTAGGTTAACCGACTTGAGTACTATAGTCGGTTAACCTTTTTTAATTTTATATTATTACTAAAGTTTGTTTTTTAAGTGATTTAATTTTAATAATTTCGTGAACCAATCTGGTGCGCCAATTAAATTTTGCTTATTTATATGAATTTAGATATTCTCTCAAAAAATGAAAGTCAAGAAATTACCAGCCGAGTTAAAAAACTAATCTCTCAAATAAGCGAATTAATAAGTCAAAAACATTTACAACCAGGAGATAAATTACCGGCAGAACGCATACTAGCAGAAAAGTTTAATGTAAGTAGAAGAAGTGTTAGAGTAGCAATTCTAAAACTAGAATCTTATGGTATTTTAATATCTAAGCCACAAAGCGGAACATTTGTCGCAAACATAGGAACTGTTGCTATGCATGGAATGGTTGAAGATATATTGAGTCTTGGAATGCCTAATTTCAAATCTTTGGTTGAAACAAGAATTTTATTAGAATTGAAAGCTGTAAGATTAGCAGCATTAAGACGAACCGAAGAAGATTTAGTTAGGATTAAAAAAGCATTAGATGCTCATGAGACTAAATTATTATCAGGTAAAGATGCCGTGCAAGAAGATTTGTTATTTCACTTAGCAATTGCTAAAGCTAGTGGTAACGTGACTATGAATCAGATTATGATTGGTATTACACCTCAAATCATTGTCGATTTCAAAAAGTACCATACTGATTATGATAGATTAGATGAATTAAGAATAAAAGAACACGCAGATATTTTTAAAGCCATTAAAGATGAAAATCCGCAATTAGCAAAAAGTAAAATGAAAGAGCATTTTAAATTGTTGTACGAGTATTGCGGTGATATTAAACAATAAAAATTTTAATTTGTCAGTATTTAATTTCATAGTTTTAGTATGAAATCATGCAAATTAGAATAGACAAGATGATAATTCTCAAATTAAAATAATCTGAACCCAATTAGTATAAAATAATACGAAATTTCAATAAATAATAGTCGGTACACCTATGTATAAAGGTTATACGCTAATAGTATGCGACCATTGAAAAAAATAGATATATACCATGAAAAATAATAATAAATTAATAGGAAAAAACATTCTCATTACAGCAGGTGCGCAAGGTATTGGTGAATCAATTACCCGCCATTTTATTGACAATGGAGCCAACGTGGCAATACATTATTTTTCTAGTGCCGATACTGCGAACCAATTAGTAGATTACGCTACAAGCAAAGGACAAAAAGCAGTTGCAATAAGTGGAGACCTAACAAAGGAAGCTGATGCAAATGTAATGGTCAAAAAAACAGTAGAAACTTTGGGTAGTCTGGATATACTAATAAACAATGCAGGTTCACTTGTTGCTCGTAAAATGCTTAGCGAAATGGAAGCCGAGTTTTGGCACAAAGTAATGGATATTAACCTAACATCCATGATGTATGTGACAAGAGCGGCAGCTCCTTATCTCGCAGAAAATGACAACAGCAGTATAGTTAATTTGGCTTCACTTGCTGGTCGTAAAGGCGGTCATCCTGGGTCATTGGTTTATTCTACCAGTAAAGGTGCCATACTAACATTTACAAGAGCACTCTCTACAGAATTGGGAGCACAAGGTACTCGTGTTAATGCCGTTGCTCCAGGTTTAATCCTAGGAACTTCATTTCACAATACACATACTACTAAAGAATCAGCAGCTGCAACAACCGCTGGGATTCCAATACAACGAGCAGGTAATGCAAATGATGTTGCTAGAGCTGTATTATATCTAGCTTCAGAATATGATGGCTTTATTACTGGTGCTACCCTTGACATCAATGGCGGTGTTTACAATATGTAATTATTCTTTAAATTGTTTGCTATTAAGCGATATAATATTAAACATTTAGTGCTATTTATCTTCTTGTGTTTAATTTCACTTATTATCCTAAGATGAATTTATTCTAAAAAACTTCGGTAATAGTAACAACAATTATCGAAGCGCTTGACCGTTCAGGCCATTTTTAGCAAATTGTAACGGCTAATGAATAACAAGGTGAGTTGAGCGTTAGCAAAGAAATAAACTTGGTAATATGGCAATTGCTATAAGTCCAGGAATCTTGCTTTTACTTTAATTCTGAACTGCTTTTGGGCTGAATTATTTTTGTTGTTTTTTAGTAATTATTTCTGGTATTATTTTTTTTTAAATGAAGTGAGAAAAACAAAACGATTTCAAACTAATATAAAACATAATAAGTTTACCTTTAATTTAATTAATAGTTTGTTTTATTGTTGTCTAATACTTCCAGATACGCCATCACTTTTATTTATCTTTTCTGGATTTCCGTAATACTTTATTTCCCCACCACTAGTTGCGTTTGCAGTTAATTCTTTATAGGTGTTTATTGTGATGTTTGCTCCACTTGTTGCTCTAACATCACTGGATTCTGATATTAAATCTGCAGCTTTTATATCACTACCACTTGTTGCTTGTGCAATTAATTTTGTCGTTTTTCCTGATAATGTTATATCACTTCCGCTAGTCGAACTGCAATCTACAAAAGAGGTGTTTATATCTAATGTCATATCACTTCCGCTAGTTGATTTCAAAGTTAAAGATTTAGTAGTAATAGTATTTGTGGCATACAAATCACTTCCGCTTGTAGTTATTATACTTGAAATGTTTTTAAAAATTATATGAACTTTTTTTGCTGAAGCGTACCCGATATTTTCTTTTGTGTGAATTCTTAAAACACCATCTTCTATGTCAGTCATTATTAATTCTTGTATGTTTTCATCTGCCTCAACAGTAATACTTTCAGTACTTCCTTGTGTTATATACACATCTAAACCTTCAGTGGCTTTAATAGCCGAAAATTGTTTAGTAGCTCTATCTACTGTAATAACTTCGCCATTGCCTCTCACACCATGATTTAGGTTAAGATCAAAATTACATGAAAACAAGGTTAAGGTTAATACAGCTGTTATAACAATTTTAATTAGTGTTGTCATAATTATTTTTTTTGATTGATTTAAAGGTTTAATTTAGTTTAGGCATTTGATGATCAAAACTCAGAACTCTTTTAAGTTTCCACCGGTTATCTTCAATAAGCCACAAACTTGAGAATTTTGCATAACTACCAGCTGTTTCACTCCCTTCAAAAGTTTCAAAAAATCTGTGTTTTCCGTTTTGTATAGCTCCGTAAAGTTTGCCATTATCATAAAGAGGATAAACTTCTAAACTACCTTTTATTAGTTCTCTTCTGGCTTTATATGGGTTTGTTTTTCCACATAAACCATTATTCATAGATTCAATAAAGCTTTCTTTAGAATTTGTTAAACCAGAAATATCATGATAAAACTCAAAATCTTCAGAAATTAAATTGTCTAAGTGTTCTGTTTTACATTCATTAAAGGCTTCATCAAACAGCAAACTATCTTTTACTTTAAGGGCTCTAAATAATTCTGAATCCTCATTTATTTGAGCTAGTAATGGATTTGTTACTCCAAAACAAATAATTAAAAATAGTATTATTTTATTTTTAAACTGATACATTTTTTGATTGATTTAATTATTGGTTCAAATATCCATATTCTAGTTATTGATGAGTAACTTAAATACCTGAACTGTTATTTGTTTATGATGAATTGTTAATTATCTGTTTTAATTTCAATACCATTCGAGTCAATATTAACCTTCACATCCTCAGATTCAGCTTTAATACCTTGGTTATCAATTTTTAAGTTACCATCTTCAGATTTAATTTCTATACCTTTACTGTTTATTTTTAAGCCTTCAGTTTTTATATCAACTTTAAAATCTTCTTCAGGACAATCCAAACATTCCGATTCATCAAAAAGGATTTTCATAAAATGGTTTGTATTTTCATTTGAAACAATGTTGCCATAATAATTTTGATAGGTTAAGTAAGATTTTGCACTATTATTGAAATATACTATAGAGTTTTCAGGTAAATATAAGATGATGTTTATTTGTTGATTACTAAACTTATTTTCGGTACTAGTTGTTAAATAAGAGTTTAGTAATAAAGTGTTTTCTCTAAAATCAAAGTTATAATTTATGTTTTTTGCACGTTCAATTGCTGCTTCGTAACTTCTTCCATCGGCACTTTTTTCAATAGCTATTTTAGCTAGAGAATCAGTAGTGGATTTTACAATAATATCAATATCTGATGCATATATTATTTTAGTACCGTTTTCATCATGTGCAAGTTTAAAACCATTATGTCTGTAAAAGTTTTGACTAAAATTATCGTTACTAACCATTTTTACCATTAAAGTATCAGAAGCTCTTATTGGTAATTCTGTTTTTACAATATGTTTTTCATCAAAAGCATGTTCGCTAGCTTGTCTTATTCCCACTACGATTAATGAAATTATTGAGATTAACCATAACCCTAATAGGGTGAATTTTGCAATATTACCAATAGATTTTAAGTTGTTAATTAGAATTTTTAATCCTAAATAGAACAAGAAAAAGAATGGAATACCAAGTGCAAAAAATGTTAAAAGAGATACAAGCCATATTGGCGTATTGCCAGCATTAACTATATCTAACAAGTCTAATCCTGGGATATGAATAATATCTACAACACCCACTGATAGTAGCCCTATAATTAATCCTAACAAAGTAGATGCTCCTACTATTATCAGTATTATTCCTACAAACTTCGCAAATACTTTAAAGAAAAACATAATAACATCAGCTATGGTATCAAAAAAGGTTTTTGATGATGATTTTATGGTATTGCTTTGTTTCTTAAAATCCACATTTTTTGCAGCATTTGATACAGAATCCGTTACATTTTTAGCAACGTTACTAACGGTTTCTGATACATTTTCAAAACCATCTTTAATCTTTTTTTCTATGTTGCTAATGTTAACAGGTTCTCCTGTCATCATTATTTTTTCGGCAGTAGTTTTAGCTTCAGGTACTAAAATCCAAAGTAAGATGTATAGTAAAATACCTGTTCCAGCTCCAAAAATTAATAAAACCCAAGCTAAACGAATCCATAAAGCATCAACACCAAAATAATGTGCTAATCCAGATGAAACACCACCAACGTATGAGTTGTCCGTATCTCTAAATAATTTTCTAGACGATTGTGTTGATGTTGATTTTTTTGAATAAGACGTATAAGTTTCATCTTCAAAAATTTCGTCATCAACCAAATAATCTTCAGGTTGACCCATTATAGATATTACTTCATCTACTTCTTTAATTCGTATAACTTGTTTATGGTTTTGTACGCGCTCTGTAAAAAGTTCTGCTATACGCGCTTCTATATCTGCAATAATTTCAGATTGACCTTGAGAGTCAGTGAATGAACGTTTTATAGCCTCAAGATAGCGTTGCAATTTTAGGTAAGCATCTTCATCAATATGAAAAAATATACCTGCTAAATTTATGTTGACTGTTTTATTCATTGTTTTGTTGTTTTTTGGCTTGTTACTATGGTTACTGCGTTGTGTAATTCACTCCAAGTGGTGTTTAATTCTTTTAAAAACAGTTTTCCTGTCTCCGTTAAACCGTAATATTTTCTTGGCGGTCCAGAGGTCGATTCTTCCCATCTGTAATTTAAAAGTCCAGCATTTTTAAGTCGTGTAAGTAGCGGATAAATAGTTCCCTCTACTACAAGCAACTTCGCGTCTTTTAGGGTGTCTAAAATTTCTGCTACATAGGCATCTTCATCTTTTAAGACGGATAATATGCAGAACTCTAATACCCCTTTACGCATTTGTGCTTTTGTGTTTTCTATCTTCATGTTCTAAAGCGTTTTAATTTTGTGAAACTGTTCATTTTTTGATTGATTTGATTATTGATGAAATTTTATTTTTTTTGGGTGTTACCCTTTCGGGTCGGGCTTTTCGCTATATCTTTTTTTCGTCCCTCAAAAAAGGATGCAGCAGCAATCCCTAACGCAACCTGTGCTACTTTTTAAGTTGTCATTTTAGAAAATTGATAGTAAATGGATACTTGTAAACCTCGCCATCTCTCGCTTTTAAACTCGCTATAACTATAAAAACTAGCTCAAGAATAAATGCCATAACAGCCAAAACTCCTAAAAAGCCACCTATATATAATAAAGGTGATGGTTTGCCAATATTAATATGAACATCATTAAAACCATTAAAATCAATAAAATCAAAACCATTTAATATTTTAAAAATGAAAAACGGGATGGTTAAAGTTCCTAAAATGATGGCATAAAGCATAATGCTTATCTGGAAATTGATGATTTGTTTACCGTTTGCATCTATAAATTCTGATTTATCTTTATTGGCTATCCATAAAATAACCGGACCAATAAAGTTTCCAAAAGGTATTATAAACCTACTAAAAGTTGATAAATGAATAAAAGTTGCAATGTTTTTTTGATGATTGTTTAGCATAATTTTGAACCGTATAATAATATCCTATACAAATATATGTCTAAAAGAAGGTATTATGTTACACATAGTACTTAAAATTAACATAATTTTAACATTTATAATTTATTTACTCATAAATATTAATCTAAAATCAATAAGGAAGTATGCTTTTAAATGTAAGTATTAGTTTTCCAAATCTTTAAAGTAAATTAAAAAACAAGCCTAGTTTCAGTAAATTAGGATTAGTTTATAAAAGCATTAATTTTTCCCCATAAATCGTTATCAAAACTAGAAAGTGCGAAGTTCTCACCATCGCCTGTATCTCCCATTCTAATAATAACCAATTTTTTACTAGGTACTACATATAATTTTTGATCATCTTTACCTAAAGCGGCATACATGTCATTAGGCGCATTTGGTATTAATTTACCATCAAACTGAAATTGACTTTGTGGTAAACGGTAAGAAGATTTTCCGTTAAGCCACCATAAGTACCCATAAGATTGATTTATGTTTTGGGAGGTATTTGTAGCGTCATTCAAAAAGCTTTCTGGTACAATTTGTGTATTTTCCCACTTACCTTTTGCGAAAATCATCAGTCCAAAACGCGCCATACTTCTAGTGTCACTTCTATAAACGCTTAATCCACCCAAAGAAAACCATGTGCTAGGAAATCCGGACATACCAATTTTATCTCTAAGCTTAGTGTTGAAATAGTTATTCCAAGTTTGGTTACTAGCCTCCGCAATCACATCTTGCATTTTTACATATACATTATGGTACGCCCAACGGGTTCCTGCATCAGATACATATTGAAGATTTGCTGGAGATACATCATCACCTAAAGTGTCGTCTAATCCAGAATTCATCGATAGTAAATTTTTACATGTAATTAAGTCCTCTTTTTCTAACGAGGCACTTGTCCAACCTGTACCTAAATAGTCTGATACTTTATTATTAAGATGTATTAAACCTTCTTCTTGTGCAATGCCAGACATAGCTGTAGTTAGAGTTTTTCCAGCACTTGCCCAGTACCAAGGTAGATTATTAGCATGCCCGTTCATGTAACTTTCGGTTCCTTCAACAATTTTACCATTATAAAGGATTATAAAACTTTTAGTATTTTTTTCTTCAAGAAAATCTAACAGTGGTTGCAATTGGTTTTCATTCCATCCAAGTTCAGATGGTAAAACGGTTTCCCAAGTATCAGAATTTATGGGCGGAAAATAGATAGTATCAGAAATAGGTTCTATTATCGGTTCATTTGATGAACAATTAAAAAGCACTAATACCACAGAAATTGCAATGTAGATTTTAGATTTCATAACTTAGGTTTTCATATTGAGACACAAAAATATAGTAAAGGTTTAATAAAGTCGATCATTTCAAACTCAAAATACTGAATCATTATGTATCTTTGCGCCCTGATTTATATATATTATGCGCACAAAAACTCTTAAAAAGAATAAGATAAATGTTGTAACACTTGGTTGTAGTAAAAATGTTTACGATAGCGAGGTATTGATGGGACAATTGAAAGCCAGTGGTAAAGATGTGGTGCATGAAGAAGAAGGTAATATTGTAGTTATTAATACTTGCGGTTTTATTAATAATGCTAAAGAAGAAAGTGTTAATACTATTCTAGAATATGTGCAAAAAAAGGAAGATGGCGAAGTTGATAAAGTTTTTGTTACAGGCTGTTTAAGTGAACGTTATAAACCAGACTTATTAAAAGAAATCCCTAACGTAGATGAGTATTTTGGTACAACAGAATTACCCGGATTATTAAAAGCTTTAGGTGCCGATTATAAACATGAGCTCATAGGTGAGCGATTAACTACTACACCAAAAAATTATGCATATTTAAAAATTGCTGAAGGGTGCGATAGGCCTTGTTCTTTTTGTGCGATTCCTATCATGAGAGGTAAACACAGAAGCACACCTATTGAGGAACTTGTTACAGAAGCTGAAAAACTAGCCGCTAAAGGTGTAAAAGAATTGGTTTTAATTGCACAAGATTTAACTTATTACGGACTCGATTTATACAAAAAACGAAATCTCGCAGAATTACTTGAAGCTTTAGTTAAAGTAGAAGGTGTTGAGTGGATACGTTTACATTATGCGTTTCCAACAGGATTCCCATTGGATGTTTTAGATGTTATGAAACGCGAACCTAAAATTTGTAATTATTTAGATATTCCATTACAACATATTTCGGATGATCTTTTAAAAAGCATGCGTCGTGGAACTAATAAAGAGAAAACTACTAATTTAATTTATAAATTTAGAGAACTTGTGCCTGAAATGACTATCAGAACCACTTTAATTGTTGGTTATCCTGGTGAAACAGAAGCACATTTTCAAGAGTTAAAAGCTTGGGTTAAAGCGATGCGTTTTGAGCGTCTAGGTTGTTTTACCTATTCTCATGAAGAAAATACGCATGCCTATAATTTAGAAGATGATGTACCTGAAGATGTTAAATTAGAAAGAGCAAATCAAATCATGGAAATTCAATCCCAAATCTCATGGGAATTGAATCAACAAAAAATAGGGAAAGAGTTTAAAGTGGTAATTGATAGAAAAGAAGGTAACTATTTTGTTGGAAGAACAGAGTTTGATTCTCCAGATGTTGATAACGAAGTACTTATTGATGCCACTAAAACCTATTTAAAAACTGGCGAGTTTGCTAAAGTTAAAATAATTGAAGCAGAAGATTTTGATTTATATGCCGATGTTGTAAATTAAAAAATTGGAATGTGATGAGTTTTTTAGATTTTTTAAATAACATCAGTTCCAAACCACTTCGGGTTATAAATGACGCTATTAATAATTCTGATTATGTCCCTTTAGATTTGTCTGAAAACAATTTAGAACTTAATGAAATTGATGTCTTTTCATCCTTTAAATTAGAAAATTATATTACCAATCATATCAAAAATAATAACGGACTTGTTGCTTTTGGAGGTTATTTAGAGACTAGAAATATTTACCGTAGAAGTAACCATTTTAATAATCAAAATCAAGATACCGAGCGTAATATTCATTTAGGAATAGATATTTGGTGGGATGCAGAAACTCCAATTTTTACGCCGCTAGATGCTACCTTACATAGTTTTAAAAATAATACTAATTTTGGAGATTACGGTCCAACAATTATTTTGAAACATCACATTGAGAATCATTTTTTTTATACACTATATGGGCATTTAAGTTTAATGTCTTTAGAAGGATTAGAAATTGGGAAATCTTTTAAAAAAGGAGATCAAATAGCTACTTTGGGTGATGCTAAAATAAATGGAGATTATCCTCCGCACTTACATTTTCAACTTATAAAAGATATTCAAGATTATATTGGAGATTATCCAGGGGTTTGTAGTAAATCTGATTTAGAATTTTATAAAAGTAATTCCCCAGATCCTAATTTGTTATTGAAATTGTAAATTAATAGGGTTCGTTTAACGGTCAAGCATAAACGCAGTTGCCAGCTTTTGCTGGCAATTGCCGTTTTATGCAATGTTATGGACAGATTTCTTTTTTCTCCAATCCATCAAGTAGTATCAATTTCATTTGTTGTCTTTAAAATATAATTCAATTTCCTCAAGTAATTTATCAGGTTCCAAAGTATTGTCATTGATGATACCCAAAATATCCAATCCTTTTTCATCTATTAAATATTCCACAATAATTCTATCTCTTAGATATATTCTGGGAGTCATTGATTTAAATTCCGTTTCAACCCAAAAGTCGGAAGTGCTTTCGTATTCTTGAAATAGTTTCGACAGTTCATAATTCATATCATTTCTTACTCGACGATACGAAACATACTCCGAATAACCCTCATTTATCCAACTTGGTGTTTTCATAAATCCAAGAATTGAATGGTCTTTATACATTTGACTGTGTACACCTTCGTGGCTAATTATTTGTACTAAATTTAACCATTCAAAGTCACTTTTCCCTTTCTTTAAAATATTTTCTTTGAAATTTGGTATCCCAATGTAAATGTGTTTGTTGAATTTTGATGAAGCAATATTTTTCATTCCAAACAGTCCTATTAACCTCTCGTACAACGTGCCTTTCACAAAATACAGTTCCAACTCTAAACCTTCTTGATAAAATTGACTTTCTTTTAAATTCATTTGAACTGAATCTAATATATTTTTCACATCTTCATTAAAATTTATTTCATCATTGCTATAAATAATAAATGAGCCATATTCGATTTTCTTTCCAATAAACAGTTCTGGGAATTGCACAATAATAATTACTGATAACAATAAAATTATTAGGAGTATAAGTGATTTCTTAATCAAATTAATTTTTTGTTTTTTTTTATTTGTCCATAACGTCAGGACATGAAATCGTTTTAATGATTCATATTCGATGTTAAACGAATTTAGTTGAAATTTTTTACAAAATCAAGACTTAGTATTTTTCAAAGCCAAAAAAAGAACTGTTTTTATTTCGGGATTCATCAGATTATTCTCAGTATATTTTTGATTCACCTCAATCTCAATGCCCATATAATTAGATTTAAACTGTTTACGTAAATAGGTGGTAAAACCATCTGCTTTTCCTAAATATGGGTAGTTGTAGCGTACATTTAAATGGTTTTTTAAACCATTAAGTTTACTTTTTAATTTTTTACAAAATACTTTTTCTTTGTCTCTTTTAGAATCATAAAGCAAACCAATATCGCAGTTCCTTTTTTTATTATTTAAAATAGGAGTAAAGGAGTGAACAGAAATATGTAAAACTTCTTCTCCGTTTTCAATCCAATTATTAATGGTGTTTTCTACCTGATTTCGATAGCATAAATAATAAGATGTAATTAATGCTTCTTTGTCTTTTTTAGAAATATTTTTCGTGAATTCTGAGAATAAATTTTTATGATGTAAAGACCTATTGAGTTCAATAAGTAATCGGGTAGTTTCAGAATATTTCGAATAATCAGCAAGTGGTTTTAAAATTTTAAAAATATCTAAGGCACCTATATCAAAGCCTCGATGGGAGTTTAAAGCAGTTTCATTTGAAATGAAAAGTGGTTTGAAAATTTCAGGAATAATGTTGCCACCATGCTCGCATGTTAATATGAGTTTCATGAGATAAACATTTTGTTTTCTTCTAAACAATTTGCTAATTGAGCATAAACTTTTTTAATGTTATTTTCAGAAAAATCATCCGCTATAGCGTTTAATATTCTAGTAGAAAGTGTTCCATTTGTTATAATAGTTTCAATAGCTTGATAATGGGTTTCATTAATGTCGTTTTTAACATAACCATAAAGTGTTTTCCATATTTCTTGAACAGTTAATATTTTATTGATTCTGAAAAGATTCAAATATTCTAAGTTTTTAACAATGTAGTTTTCTCCGTCTTTAATACAGGGATTTAAAATATTATAAAGCGCTTCTTTTGTAAATGTTTTTTGTGATTTTAAAGGCTCTAATTTTTCAGAAACTAAAAGTTTTAAAACTTCAATAATTAAAACACAAATGGCAATATCTGCCTTTGGGCATTCTTGTATATCTACCAATCTAATTTCAATAGCATTTCTATCAAAACGAGCAATTGCACCTCGAGAGTTTAAAAAATAATGATCTAAAATATGTTCTGTATCATGTGGTTTTATGGCTTTATTTATTGGCTCAAATATTTGAGTTTGATACCTTTTTTTTGAAAACACTTGCTCAGGAATAACCAATCCTGTCATTTCAGGAATTTCTTTTTGATTGGTTTTGTAATACTCTAATCTGGTGTCTTTAAAGCCTGTATTTTTACCTTCTAAAATTGGTGAGCTTGCACATAAACCAGGAATTAAAGGTAAAATTAAACGAATCGCAGCATGTAATTTTTCAAACTCGTTATCATCATAAAATGGTAAATTTATATGAGTGCTTTGAACATTGCTCCAACCATGACCCTTACAATTAAATATTCTATTATATAAAGCATAAACCTCACTATAACTGTGCTTCCAAAGTTGCGTATCTGTTAAAGGATTCATTAACGGATGTGCCGCTGTTGGCAATAAATATGTGTTTAATGACTTTAATAAAGAATTTATTTCGATAATATTTTTATGAAATGCCTCTGAAAGATTATCTAAGTCTGCAGTAGGACCATTTGTTTTTAATTCAATAACATGGGCCACTAACTCATTACTCCATGCGATAGCGCCATTTTCAATATCCGAGGTTAATTCACCGTTTTTTAAGGTAAGTAGAGTGTCAGCCACTGGGGCTACTTTAAAATTTTGATTATTAACAAGCATGTATTCTAGTTCGATGCCAAAAACCTCAAATAGATGATATTTTTTACCCATTTTAATCGAGTCTGTTTTTTAATGCTGTTAAAACTTTTGTGTATACCAAATCACCATAAAAACCATCTTCAACTCCAAAATCAATATTGGGATTGTCGTTAATTTCTATTACCATAGGTATGTTATTCACTACTTTTATATCAATACCCAATAGGCCATCTCCAATAAGTTTAGCAGATTTTAAAGCCATTTTTAGTACCTTTCTAGGCACATCCTCTATTGGTAAACAGTCTGCCTCACCATCTTGATCATTTTTATTTTCTGCTTTCCAGTTATAAATTTGCCAATGTCCTTTAGCCATATAATATTTACAGGCAAAAAAGGCTTCTCCATCTATAATACCTATGCGCCAATCATAATCTGACGGACAAAACTCTTGAGCTATGATGAGATCGGATTCTTTTAGCATGCTGCTTGCTAAATCGTAAAATTCCTCTGAAGTTTTAGCTTTTTTAACGCCAAAAGAAAATGTGGAATCTGGCGCTTTTAATACACATGGTAAACCAGTGAATGCTATAACTTCTTTTAGATTTTCTTTGTGAACAATAATAGTTTTAGGTGTATTTATGTTGGCATTTTGTAACGCCTCTGCCATATAAACTTTATTGCAGCATTTTAAAATAGCATCAGGGTAATCTACAATCGCAATGCCTTCTTGTTGTGCTTTTCTGGCAAAGGCATAGGCTTCATTGTTAACTTCGGTGCTTTGTCTAATTAATAAAGCATCAAAAGAAGATAAACGCGATAAATCTTTAGGCTCTATGATTTCAGCATAAATATTCATTTTTTCGGCAATTTCAATAAATTTTTTTAATGCTTTTGGATTGCTTGGTGGCGCAGGATCGTTTGGGTTTACTAATATGGCTAAATCAAAATCACTTTGAGTAAGTTTAGGTGTGTCGTAACGCTTTTTTGCAAAATACTCATTAGCAAATTGATGCACACTTTCTAGGTGCTCTAAAGGAATCTCTGATTCTGAAATTACTTTTATACTTTGAATGTTCCATTTAGTGCTAAAATTAAATTTAACACGTAAAAAAGGTACTTGAAAATGCTTATAAAAAAGAGTACTAACTTCTTTATATTTTTGAGCCACATTTTGACCAAAATAAATGCTTAAAATAAATTCTTGAGATTTGATATTTTTTAAACTTTTTTGAATGATATCATCAAATTCATCGGATACAATTCTGACTAATTTTAGAGTTTTTAAATCAACTATATTCCTTACAGTTGGAATTGCTAAATGTCCTCTAGCTTCTGCCAGAAGTGAAACATAATAACCTTTAGATTGATAATTATAATCTTTACAAAGGTTAAATATTCTTGCTTTTTTTAAAAGTGAAAACTTTGGGTTTGTTAGGTAATCTTGTGAGGAAATTACATTAATATTCTCAATCGAAAAATTCCATTTTTCTGGTTGATTGACAATAATATATTTTTGCATTATACGAGCATGATGCCTTTTAAGTTTTAAACAAAATTAGTGTTTTTTTGTGTTGAAAATATTTTTTCAACCTAATTTAATAATCAAAAAAATAAAGATAAAATATAAACAGAACAGAAACCCACTAAGGCTAAAATTGTAGTCATTGTAGTCCAACTTTTAAATGTTTGTTTTTCGGTAAGTCCTAAATATTTGCTCACTAGCCAAAAGCCACTATCATTAACATGAGACATGATGGAAGCTCCAGAGGCTATGGCAATTACTATGAGGGCTTTGTTTATATCAGAAATGCTATCTAAAAGTAAAGGCGCTGTTATTCCAGCAGCGGTAATCATAGCAACAGTTGCTGATCCTTGTAAAATTCTCACCAATACAGCTGCTAAAAAAGCAAACAGTAAAATGCTTATACCTTTATCTGCAAAATAATTGGCTAACATCTCACCAGTTTTTGTGTTTACTAGCATTTGTTTAAAAACACCACCTGCACCAGTTAATAAAATGATGATCCCTGCTGGAGCCATGGATGCAGTTGTTATTTTTAATAAAACATCTTTTGTGGTTTTTCTTCTAATTCCTAAAACATACCAAGCTACTATATTTGCTAGAATTAAAGCTGTAAATGGATGTCCTATCATTTTCAACCAAGACTTAACAGTTTCTGAGATTTTAAAACTTTCTAATAATGGACTGTTTAATAAGGTATTACCGACTATTAGTATTATAGGAATACCAATAATAAACAATATTAATCCAACACTAGGGTAATTTCCAGAGTCAATAGATTCTGTATTTTTTAATGGAGCTTCAATATGTATTTTTCCTGAAATGTATTTTGCAAATAGTGGTCCGCTTACAATAGCCGTAGGAATACCAACTATAAAACCAAACAAAATAACCCATCCTAAGTCTGCCTTTAAAATATCAGCTACTGCTACAGGTCCTGGTGTTGGTGGAATAAAAGCATGCGTTATGGCTAACCCTGCTAGTAATGGCATACCATAAAGTAAAAGTGATTTTTTTGTTTTACGTTGTAAGGAATAAATTAGTGGGACTAATATGATGAATGCCACATCAAAAAATACAGGAATAGCAACAAAAAAACCTGTAAGCATTAAAGCCCAAGAAGCACGTTTTTCACCAAACTTATCTAATAAATAATTTGCCAATGCCTCAGCACCTCCAGAGTGTTCTAAAACAGCACCAAACATAGCGCCAAGGCCAACTACCATTGCAACAAATCCTAATGTATTTCCCATACCTTCTTGCATGGTAGATATTATAATTTCAGGTGGCATTCCAGCAATAATCCCAACAAAAATACTAGCAATTAATAAAGCAATAAACGCTTGTATTTTTAATTTGAGTATGAGTATAAGTAATATGGCTATACCAAAAAAAACAGCAGTAATGAGTGTAAAGTCGATCATGATTTTTACCAGTTTGTATGAAAATATTGTGACGGATTTTCATCAATTTTTTGGTAAGTGTGTGCTCCAAAAAAATCGCGTTGTGCTTGTATCAAATTAGCAGGAAGCCTCTTTGTGGTCATGGAAACCCAATAATTATAAGCTGCATAAAACGCATCTAAAGATATTCTATTATCGATTCCAGATTTAAGAAGTTTTGAAACCGCATTTTCTGAAATTTTTAAAGTTTCGAAAATTGAAGTATCATCAATTAATTCAGGATTATTTTTAAATATTTCAGAAACATCATTCATAAGGTTTGATCTAATGATACAGCCGTTAGTCCAAATTCTTGATAGCTCAGAAAGATTAATGTCCCAGTTTTGTTCTGAAGAACAAACTGAAATTATCTCAAATCCTTGTTGGTGATTTATAATTCTTGCAAAGCGATAAGCTTTTTCTAAAATCTTTGTTCTTGGAATTTCAAACGTAGCTTTTTCACGTGAAATACGTACTGAAAGCTTTTTTCTTTTTTCTTTAAAAGCGGAAAGGTAGCGGGCAAAAACTGCTGAAGTCATTATGGTAGCAGGTATACCAATATCTAATGCTAATTTACTAGACCAACTTCCGGTGCCTTTATTTCCTGCTTTATCTAAAATGGTGTCAATAATATAGTTTCCTGCTTCTTTTTTGATTAGAATTTTAGATGTGATTTCAAGTAAATAGCTAGATAAATCACTTTTATTCCAACTAGAAAATATTGCAGAAATGGATTCGTTTGTCATTGAAATAGACATCATTGCATACATTTCAGCTAATAGTTGCATTTCGGCATATTCAATACCATTATGAATCATTTTAACAAAATGACCAGCACCATCTTTCCCTACAAACGTACAGCAAGGTTTGTTGTTAGCATCTTTTGCGGCTATAGTTTCTAGAACTGGAGCTACTAATTTATAACTAGAATTATTCCCTCCTGGCATCATTGATGGGCCTTTTCTGACACCTTCTTCGCCTCCTGAAATACCACACCCAATGAATTGTATATTCTTTTTTTGAAGTGCATCATATCTTTTTTTTGTGTCTAAAAAATATGAATTTCCACCATCAATAATAATATCTTCACTATCTAGAAAATCGGTAAGTTGATTAATAACATAATCAACAACACTTCCAGCCTTTACCATCATCAAGATTTTTCTTGGCTTTTCAAGTGAAGCTACAAATTTTTCAATCGAATGATATCCTAAAATATTTTTAAAGCTTGAATTCTCATTTAAAAAATTGGTTACAAAATTAGCTTCATCACCCTCATTTCTATTGTATACTGAAACTTTGAAGCCTTTTTCAGCAATATTTAAGCTGAGGTTTTTTCCCATGACACCTAAACCAATAACTCCAAATTCAGATTTACGCATTTAAATTTAATTTTGAAGTAATAATTGAAACGATTTCTTTTGCGGGTTTTTCAACTGAAATATGCAAACCGTATTGAGGAATTTCTAGGGCTTCAAATTGAGATTTTAATAAGGCAGCCTTCATAAAATGAGAATTTCTTTTTTCTAGTCGATCAGTTATAATTTCAAATGAACCATATAAATATACCCAGTTTATTTTGTCAACTTTAGAACTTAAAATTTCCCTATGTTTTTCACTCAAAGCAGAGCAAGCTAAAATAGCGCCGCCTTCAGATTGCCATTCTTTAATATAATTTGATAAAGATTTTAACCAAGGTAATCTGTCTGTGTCATTTAAAGCCTTATTGTTTTTCATTTTTTCAATATTGATTTCTGAATGAAATTCATCAGCATCATAAAAGGGTAAGTTTAGTTTCTTTGATAATAATTTACCAATAGTCGTTTTTCCACAGCCACTTATACCCATTATTATAATCATTATTGACTAATTTAGTAGCATTTGAATTGGTATAAAATAAGATGAATTCCTACAACTCAAAATCATTATTATTAACTAAGAAGATGGCGTTAACCAAGAATAGTTTTCCGTTTTCCCAAAAACTTCTGTACATGACATCATCAACCATATAAATTATACTTCCATTACCTAAGCGCTCTTCTCCAAAAACCAATGTATTTTTTAGTTCTTTTAAAGCTTCACTTCCAGCAAATCCAGATGCTTTTATTGGATTGTTATTTAAATAAGAAATATTATAATTATTACCATCTAATAACTTATAAGCACTACTTCCTAATTTAAAAGTAAAATAGGTTTCTGAGTATCCAAATGCCATAGGATGCGTAGCATCAACTTTAGTTTTGAAAATAGCTCCTGATATTTGTGATTTAATTGATTCACGCTCTCTATCAGCATATGAAATTAGATTTGCTGAATCTTTTTCTTTTTCATCTACTACTTTGGCAGTTTTTAATTGAAACCCTTTTTTGTTTGCAAATGCTCTTATGGCATTACCAATAGCTATAACTTTACCCCCTTTTTTAACCCACTCTTGAATTTTTTCTAAACTTTTTTCATTTAAAATCGAATAGTAGCCATTAGGCAGTATGAGTACACTGTATTTATTTAAATCTAAATAACTGAAATTTTCGGTGTTAATAGAGGTTACTGGATAATGTAGCTGTTCTTCGAAAAAATGCCACAATGCACCATAGCTTCCAGAAGATGTGCCTTCGCCAGATAGCATGGCTATTTTTTGTTTATTAACTAGCTTAATATCTGGTGAACCAAAATCTGGTCCGGTTGTTGAAAAACCAGATTGAATGGGGTTTAATAAACGATTAAATTTATTGGCAGTATCAGATATTAACTTGTCAAAATCAACAATTTTTTTATTATCACCTCTAACTATAATTAAAGAACCTCTATCAAATGATTTACCTTCTGTTTTTAAAGGTTTTTCAGTAAAACGAACTTTTATATTTTGTTTTAATAAGTCTGCCAAAAATTCTGCATCTTTTAAATGGTTCCATTTCACTATATAACCAGTAGCTGTTTTGCTTATTTCGTTATTTAAGCGAGGTTCTTTAGCTTTGCTTGAGGGTACTAACTTTTCACTAGCTATAGTTTTTAAACCATAAGCATAAGGAATGCTCCACGCGGTATTATCATAGGTAACAGAATCGGCTAACTTAGTTTGTGGTTCAAAAAGTGCTTTTACCATTTTCCCTTTAGGTTGATTAGTGCTTACTACAATATCTGAATTTGTAGTTTTCATAATTCCATTAGCCATGTTTGTATATTCATAGCCATTAATACTTCCTGATGATGGATTCCCGTATTTTATGTCGTGTTTATCTAAAAAACGTTTTAAAGCTTCAATTTTATCAGGGTTTCCTTGCATCACATAGCTCTTATATTTTAGGTTTGAATTATTAAAGAATTTTTTAAATTCACTATTAATTTTTTCAGCATTTTTTGAGGCCATTTCAATAGTAGATATACCTGTAGTAGTATGATGTGCTATTCTGTCAACTAAAGTCAATTCGTTGCCTTCATCATTTAAAACTCCTAATCCACCTCTCCCATGTCCTGCTTGTTCATAGGTCATTCCAATTGCTCCTAAGTATGTTGGATAGGTATCTCCATAACTTGGATAAAGTAAATCAAAACGTTCTCTGGTAAAATAAAGCCAACCTGCTTCATCAAAATATTTTGAATGATTTTTACCAATTTGAGTTTGAAAATCGCGCTGCCAATCTGAAATTATTTCATGAAAAGGTTCAGCTGCAGGGGCAAAATAATAAGGCTCATTAATGCCTTGTTCATGGAAATCTACATGAATATGTGGTAACCATTTATTATATATTTTTAAACGTGAAACTGTTTCTATTTGAGTGCCCCAAGCCCAATCTCTATTTAAATCAAATAAATAATGATTAGGTCTTCCTCCTGGCCAAGGTTCATTATGCTCACTTGATTGTGGATCAATATCATAAGGTTTGCTAGCGGTTTCATTAAACCAGTTTGCATAGCGATCGCGCCCATCTGGGTTAATACAAGGGTCCAATATTATTAATGTGTTACTTAACCAAGCCTGTTTTTCAGTTAAAACTCTATAAAGGGTATTCATGGAAGCTTCAGTACTAGAGGCTTCGTTACCATGTACATTATAACTTAGCCATACAATTGCCGTATTGTTATTGGCAGATTCACCATTTAAAATCCCCGTATTTTTTAAATTATTTTCTCTTATAGTTTCAAGATTTGCTATGTTTTCTTTTGAACTTATGTAAGCGACATAAAGAGGTCTTCTTTCATTAGTCTCACCATATTTTTCTAATTTGATTTGATCAGGCAGTTGTTCAGATACATATTTGAAATAATCTACTACTTGATGGTGTCTCGAAAATTGAGTACCTAAATCATATCCCAAAAATTCTGATGGGGATTTAATACTTTGCGAATGCATGCTTATAGAAGCAAAAAAAATAGTTATTAAAAATAAATGTAGTTTCATATAAAGTTTTTATTGATTAGCTAAGTTAATTAATTTATAAAACAATAAATAAAAAAAATCCCGATAGGTTTCTATTGGGATTTTTTTTATTTTCTATGTTGTTTGTAATAATATAAAATTCAATTTATTCCACCAAAACCCAATCACCTTTAGCTAATAATGGCTCAGCTTGTTTGTATTTTAAAGTTTTATTTTCACCATTTATCACATGTTTAATAGTAACATGATCGTTACGCCCAATTTTTGGTCGGTCTCTAACAATGGTTTCAATAACTTCTTGTTGACGTTGTGTGTTTCCAGCGGCTCTATTTTGAGCAGAACGTTCATCTAAATTTGGAATTTCGTCTTTTTGTATTTTCAGATTTTCTTTTCTTCGTACCTGTTTCGCTTCTTGAATTGTGTCTTGAGTTTCTTGTGGTAATTCTCCTTTAAATAAGAAAGAAATAACCTCTTTATTCACTTGATCAATCATAGATTTAAACAACTCAAAAGCCTCAAATTTATAAATTAATAAAGGGTCTTTTTGTTCATGAACAGCTAGTTGTACAGATTGTTTTAACTCATCCATTTTACGTAAATGCGTTTTCCACGCATCGTCAATAATAGCTAAAGTGATATTCTTTTCGAAATCTGTAACGAGTTGTTTTCCTTTGGTTTCATAAGCTTTTTCAAGATCTGTAACAACGTTTAAGCTTTTTACGCCGTCTGTAAAAGGAACAACAATACGTTTAAATTTATCACGTTGTGTTTCATAAACATTTTTAATAACAGGAAAAGCAATATCAGCATTACGTTCCATTTTTGCTCTGTAGTGATCAAACGTAGCTTTATATATTTTTGATGTAATTTCTTGAGCTGAAAGTTTTCCAAATTCATCTTCAGTAATTGGAGAGCTCATTGAGAAATAACGAATTAATTCGAACTCGAAATTTTTGTAATCGTTTGCTCCTTTATTAGTTTCACAAATACCTTCAGTAGTATCAAAAATCATATTAGCCAAATCGACACGTAAACGTTCTCCGTGTAAAGCATGACGACGACGTTTGTAAACTACCTCACGCTGAGCATTCATTACATCATCATATTCTAACAAACGCTTTCTGACTCCAAAGTTATTTTCTTCAACTTTTTTCTGAGCACGTTCAATAGATTTAGATATCATAGAATGTTGAATTACTTCACCTTCCTTTAATCCCATTCTATCCATCATTTTAGCGATGCGTTCACTACCAAATAAACGCATTAAATTATCTTCGAGGGATACGTAGAATTGCGAACTTCCAGGATCTCCCTGACGACCAGCACGACCACGTAACTGTCTGTCTACACGACGAGAGTCGTGACGCTCTGTACCTACGATGGCTAAACCGCCAGCTTTTTTAACTTCATCTGATAATTTAATGTCTGTACCACGACCTGCCATGTTGGTAGCTATGGTAACCTGTCCAGACTTACCCGCTTGATCAACAATTTCAGCTTCTTTTTTATGTTGTTTGGCATTTAAAACATTATGAGGTATCTTTCTGATACTTAACATTTTACCAAGTAACTCAGAAATTTCAACCGATGTTGTACCTATTAAAACGGGTCTGCCTGCTTCAGCTAGTTGTGTTACATCGTCAATAACTGCATTGTATTTTTCTCTTTTAGTTTTGTAAACTAAATCTTCTTTGTCTTGACGTGCAATGGGTCTGTTTGTTGGAATTTCTACAACATCTAATTTATAGATTTCCCAAAACTCACCAGCTTCTGTTACAGCAGTACCAGTCATACCAGAAAGTTTACGGTACATTCTAAAATAATTTTGAAGTGTTACTGTTGCAAAAGTTTGGGTAGCATCTTCAATTTTTACATTCTCTTTAGCTTCAATGGCTTGATGCAAACCGTCAGAATATCTTCGGCCTTCCATGATACGACCAGTTTGTTCATCAACTATCATTACTTTGTTTTCCATCACCACATATTGTGTGTCTTTTTCAAATAAAGCATAAGCTTTTAAAAGTTGATTTAGCGTATGGATACGTTCAGATTTTACTCCAAATTCTTTAAATAAATTTTCTTTAAGATTTGCTTCTTTTTCAGGTGATAAATTTTGCTCCTCGATTTTAGCAATTTCAATGCCTATTTCAGGTAGGATGAAAAAGTCAGGATTGTCTTTACCAGAGATATATTCTACACCTTTATCTGTAAGTTCTATTTGATTGTTTTTCTCTTCAATAACATAATATAATTCCTCGTCAACCTTAGGCATTTCGCGGTTGTTGTCTTGCATATAAAAGTTTTCAGTTTTTTGAAGTAATTGTTTTACACCCTCTTCACTTAAAAACTTAATTAATGCTTTATTTTTTGGCATACCACGATACACACGCAGTAATTGGAAACCACCTTCTTTGCTATCACCAGCAGTAATTAATTTTTTAGCTTCAGCTAAAACGCCAGTTAAATATTTACGCTGTACGGCTACAATATCATCAACTTTAGGTTTTAACTCGGTAAACTCGTGTCTGTCTCCTTGCGGGATGGGACCAGAAATGATTAAAGGCGTACGCGCATCATCCACTAAAACCGAATCTACTTCATCCACAATCGCATAATGATGAGGTCGTTGTACTAAATCATCAGGTGCATGTGACATGTTATCGCGCAAATAATCAAAACCAAATTCATTATTCGTTCCATAAGTAATGTCAGCATTGTATGCTTTTTTACGAGCAGCAGAGTTTGGTTGATGGTAATCAATACAATCCACACTCAAACCATGAAATTCAAAAATAGGTGCCATCCACGCGCTATCACGTTTTGCAAGATAATCGTTAACGGTAACTAAATGTACACCTTTACCAGCTAAAGCATTTAAATAAACAGGTAATGTAGCTACAAGCGTTTTACCTTCACCAGTTTGCATTTCGGCAATTTTACCCTGATGCATGGCAATACCACCAATAAGTTGTACATCATAGTGCACCATATCCCACGTAATTGGTTTTCCAGCAGCATCCCAAGAGTTTGCCCAAATAGCTTTATCGCCTTCTAATGCTATGTAATCTTTATCACCAGATAAACTTCTGTCAAATTCGTTAGCAGTAACAGTTATAGTTGTATTTTTTACAAATCGTTTTGCAGTTTCTTTAACCACAGCGAAGGCTTCTGGTAAAATATCGTTTAAAACATCTTCTGTAATTTTATAAGCATCATCTTTTAATTTATCAACTTGCTCATAGATATCTTCTCGTTTATCAATATCTTCCGTATTTTCAGCCTCTTCTAATAATTCAATCATTTGTGCATTTACAGAAGCATTCGCTTCAGCAATTTTAGCTTTAAACTCAGCAGTTTTAGCTCTAAGTTCATCGTGCGATAAAGCTTCTAAGCCTTTTTCAAATGTTTTAATTTTATCTACTAAGGGCGTAATGGCTTTTACATCTTGTTTAGATTTATCGCCAACAAATATTTTTAGTACAGAATTTAAAAAACTCATGTTTATATGTTTTATGGTTGCCCTATTTTTTATAATGAGCAACACGTGTTTGTGTATTATGTTTTTATTGTATCTAGAATAGCATTCAAAGATACATTTTAGAACAAAAAAAAAGCCTCAAATCGAGACTTTTTTAACTATTCTTTATGCAATATTATTAATATTCATCTTCATTCCAAAGATAATCTTCATCTGTTGGGTAATCCGACCAGATTTCCTCAATCGAATCATACGAATCACCTTCGTCTTCTATCGATTGTAAATTTTCAACAACCTCCAAAGGTGCTCCCGTTCTAATAGCGTAATCTATTAATTCGTCTTTTGATGCAGGCCATGGCGCATCGCTTAAATATGATGCTAATTCTAAAGTCCAATACATTTCTTGTGCGTTATTTTTTTTGCAAAAATAAATTTTTAGTTTAAACAAACAAGGAAAAAATGAAATATTTAATCATTAATTTTAAGAACGTATTCTTTTGTGTTTTAAACAGTTGAAATTTATTATAGCTTAGGTTAATATTTATGCAATTATTATTTGGGCGTTTCCTTTCAGGTCGGGCTTTTCGCGCTACACGGTAGCTCGCTTCAATCCCTAACGCGTAAATGTTTATAAAACCTACTTTTTCTCAGGAATCCACTTAATTTCATTTGCTTGCAATTCAACAGACAACTTTCGTGCCAACACAAAAAGATAGTCCGAAAGCCGATTTAAATACGTTAAAGCATGTGCTTCAAAAGGTTCTAAATCATTGAGTGCAGAAGCTAAACGTTCCGCTCTGCGGCATACACAACGCGCAATATGACAGAATGACACCGATTGATGACCGCCAGGTAACACAAAATGTGTCATAGGCGGTAAGGCTTCATTCATCAAATCCATTTCATTTTCTAGAAGTTCGATATCTGCAGCTGAAATTTTTTCAATATTCAAACGCTCCTTACCATTTTTTAAAACAGCCTTTTCAGGATCGGTAGCTAAAATAGCACCTACAATAAAGAGTTTGTTTTGAATATCAATAATGACATCTTTGTATTTCTGATTAATATCTTGGTCGCGAATTAAACCCATATGCGAGTTTAACTCATCAACGGTACCATAACTTTCTATTCGAATGTGGTGTTTAGGTACACGTGTGCCACCAAATAATGCTGTGGTGCCTTTATCTCCTGTTTTAGTGTAAATCTTCATACTGTAAATTTAAAAAACTTAAAATTAAAACTTAAATCTTTTTACTACGAATCGCATTCCAGATAAATAATTAAACTCGAACCTTAAAATGCTCTTTAGCTTGTTCTTTTCTAAAAAACACAAATCCCCAAAAAAAGGTATCAATGGTAACCATTACTTTAGGATGTTGTTTGATAGTTTCCCAAGCTTCTGTCATGCCTTTACTCCAATAAATGTCATCAAAAATAAATACAGAATCGTTGTGTGTGCTTTTTAAAAGTGTCTCAAAATAATTTAGTGTAGCTTCTTTTTGGTGATTTCCATCAAAAAAAATAAAGTCATAACTTTCTGTATTAAGCTTTTCAATTTCATTATTAAAATTGCCTGCTATGAGTTTGATGTTTTTTAAGTTGTATTTTTTTAATTTTTCAGATGTAAATTCAGAAATATTTTGGCAGCCTTCTACAGTAGTTATTTTAGATTTTGGATTTCCTAAACTTATTGCTTGTGTTGCAATACCTAGGGAAGTGCCTAATTCTAAAACAGTTTCAGGTTTAAAATAATTTGAAAGGCGGTATATAAGTTTAGCTCTTTTAATGGTAGTCCCAGCATTTTTTGCGATTCCAGAAATTGTTCTGGTTGCCTGTTTCATTATTTGGGAGCCTACGCCTAAATCTGTTATTTTTATTTTATCTTTATTTTTTAGAAGTGATTTTTTGTAATCTGTTATTGATAAATATGCTTGGTATTTTGTTTTATCATAAAAACATTTAGTAATCAAATCAAATACAAAAGGGGAATGCACACCATGCTGATTTGTAGATTTAATTAAGAATTTTACGTAACAAATTAACTGATACCACATAATCTTATTTAATCAATCAATTTTTCTTGTAATTCCATCCAGCGAAATTCTTTTGTTTCAATATCATTAATAATTTTTTGCAACGCATCTGAAAGTTTATTTATTTCTTCAGTTGATAAATCTGGATTGTTAAACTTAGCTTCCAACTCTTTTTTGTCAAAAGTTAAGGAATTGAGTTTGCTTTCAATATTTTTAAGTTCTTTCTCTTCATTAAAAGAAAGCTTGTTTATTGCTTTTTGTTTCCAAGATTTTGTGTCTTTTTTATCTTCAGAAGTATTTGAAATTACAGGTTGGCTATCTTCATAAACTCTGTAATCAGTATAATTACCTGGAAAATCTTCAATGACTCCATCTCCTTTAAAAACTAAAAGATGGTCTACTACTTTATCCATAAAATAGCGGTCGTGTGAGACTACTATGATACAACCAGGAAAATCTAATAAGAAACTTTCAAGTACATTAAGCGTTACAATATCCAGATCGTTTGTTGGCTCATCTAGAATTAAAAAATTAGGATTCTGAATTAAAACGGTGCACAAATATAAACGCTTACGCTCACCACCACTCAGTTTTTCAACAAAATCATATTGCTTTTTTCTGCTAAACAAAAAGCGTTCTAATAGTTGTTGAGCACTTATTTGACGTCCTTTTTTAAGTGGAATGTAATCACCAAATTCTCGAATAACATCAATAACTTTTTGTTCTGGTTTTATAGTGATTCCGTTTTGAGTATAATAGCCAAATTTAATAGTGTCTCCTTTTATAACTTTCCCAGAATCAGGTTTAGATGTTTCTGTAAGGATGTTTAAAAACGTAGTTTTTCCCGTGCCATTTTTTCCAATAATACCTACACGTTCACCTTTCTGAAACATATAATTAAAGCCATCTAATATGGTTTTTTCTTTAAAAGATTTAGATACTTTATGAAACTCTAAAATTTTACTACCTAAACGTTCCATATTAAGTTCTAACTGAACTTCATGGTCGTTTCTGCGTTGGTGCGCCCTATGTTTTATATCAGCAAAATCATCAATTCTAGATTTCGATTTAGTGGTTCTTGCTTTAGGTTGCCTGCGCATCCAATCAAGTTCCTTTTTAAAAAGTTGTTTGGCTTTACCAGTTTCAACAGCTTCTTGTTCAATACGTGCTTCGCGTTTTTCAAGATAATAAGAGTAGTTGCCTTTGTAGCTATAAAGTTGTCCCTCGTCAAGTTCTATAATTTCATTACAAACTCGTTCTAAAAAATAGCGGTCGTGAGTAACCATAAATAAGGTTATATTTTCTTTTGCAAAAAAGGCTTCTAACCATTCAATCATTTCTAAATCTAAATGGTTGGTTGGCTCATCTAAAATTAGTAAATCTGGTTTATTAATTAAGGCATTTGCTAGGGCTAAACGCTTTTTTTGTCCGCCAGAAAGGACACTTATTTTTTGGTTTAAATCTTCAAGTTTTAATTTGAAAAGTATTTGTTTGTAAAGTGTTTCAAAATCCCAAGCTTGATAACGCTCCATAGCTTCGAAAGCTTTTTGGTAAGCATCAGAATCATCTGGATTTAAAAGCGCTTTTTCATAATTAGAAATTACTTTTAAAATGGGGTTATCACTTGCAAATATGGTTTGCTCAATGGTTAGTTCCTTATCAAATTTAGGGTCTTGTGATAAAAAAGAAACCTTCACGTCTTTTCTGTAAATTACATTTCCAGAGTCTGCTTGGTCATCACCCGAAAGTATATTTAAAATGGACGTTTTTCCTGTGCCATTTTTGGCAACAAAAGCTATTTTTTGATCTTTATGGACGCTAAAAGATAAATTCTCAAAAAGGGTTAATTCTCCGTAAGATTTTGATATGTTTTCTACTGTTAAGTAATTCAAAGTATATTTTTTGTGCAAATAACGGATAAAAAACTAAAAATCCAGTGATATGTTTTATTGTTCAAGGTGAAAACTTATATTTGTAATGAAAGTATATTAATGCGTTTAAATGATTATAATTAAGCTATAAATGTTATTAAATGATTGAAAAAAAAATATTATTTGGTTGTTTAATTTTATTTGTTCTGTTTTCTTCATGTATAACCAATAAAGACTTGGTTTATCTTCAAGATAAAGAGGGGCATACTGATGAGGCTCTTATAGTTAATCAATTACCAAAACCTTATAGGGTTCAAGTAAACGATATATTGAGTATTAATGTTAAGGCTTTAGATGAAGAATTAGTAGGGATGTTTAACCCAGTTGGAGGTGCTAATGGTGGTGCTCAAAATCAAGCGGGAGGATTGTATTTTAGTGGATTTACAGTAGATTTACATGGTAATATTGAGTTTCCTATTTTAGGAAAAATTAATGTCTTAGGCTTTACAATTGCTGAAATTAAGGATAAAGTAGAAAGTGCGCTTTTAAAACAGTACTTTAAAGAAACTGCAGAGATTTTTGTCACAGTAAAATTGTCTGGATTACGATATACGGTTACTGGAGAAGCTGGTGCAGGTGTTTATACCTTATTACAAGATCGGGTTAATATTATTGAGGCTTTAGCAAATGCAGGTGATTTACCTACCACTGCTGACAGGAGAGATATCTTAATAATCAGACAATATCCAGACGGACAAAAAATCCATCATATTGATTTAACAGATATCAAAGCTATGCAATCGCCTTTTTATTTCATACAACCAAATGATATCATTTTAGTAAAACCTTTAAAACGTAAAGCTATTGGTGCAGGACAAACATGGCTTTCTAATTTAACAACAGTAGCTTCAATTATGTCTGTGTTAGTATCAATGTATTTTTTAACAAGAAACTTATAATACGCACAAAGTATGGAAGAGGAATTTGATGTTTCAGAATCAACATCAGTATCAGCATTTGATATCAAAGCTTTTATTATTAGAGTTTTAAGTTATTGGAAAATTTTTATCTTATTTATTGGGTTGGGCATATTTATAGTTTACCAGCAAAATATTAGGAAACAACAATCATACAGGTTAGGTACTCAAATTTCTATTGAAGAAGCTTCAAATCCTTTATTTACATCAACAACCAGTTTAACATTTAATTGGGGTGGTGTATCTGGTAAAGTACAAACAATTATCAATTCGTTAAGGTCACGTTCCATTCATGAGGAAGTTGTTGATAATTTAGAGTTTTATATAACTTATTTAAAGCAAGCTCGATTTAGAAAAGATGATGTATATGGTTATGTGCCTTTTAACGTTGTTTTAGAATCGAATACAAGTCAGTTGTTAAACATACCCATACGTATTACGTTTCTTGAAAATAATACATTTGAGATTTATATTAATTTTGAAACAAATACGGTTACAACTCAAAATTACGATGATAAAAGTAAGGCTTTTTTAGATGTGCCAACAGGAGAGTTTAAGCAACAGTTTGCTATTGGAGCACCTGTAAATCTACCTTATATTAATGGGGTTTTATCTATAAAAGAAGATAGAAAAGTGCTTCCTGGCGAAACGTTTTTTATAGAGTTTCTAGACTTTGATGCTGTAGTTGCATCATACAGAAGTAAATTAAGTATAGATAATCCAAAAAACTCCGCCATATTAAATCTCAATATGGTGGATGTTAATAAGGCTAAAATAGTTGACTATTTAAATGAAACGGTAGCTGTTTTAAGTAAAGATCAATTAGATAGAAAAAATCAATTTGTCACCAATACCATTAAATTTATTGATGAGCAATTAGATCGTGTAAAATCTCAATTAACTCTCAATGCAGATTCTTTAAATCGTTATAAGCAGAAGAATAGGATATTTAATTTGAATGATGAAAGCGCTGCAATAAACACGAAACTCATTTCTTTAGAATTAGAAAAAGATACCAACAACAAAAAACTAGCCTATTATGCAAGTTTAAAAAAGTATTTAGAAACTAGTGATAGCTTTACAGAAGTTCCTGCGCCTGCAGTTGTTGGTATTGAAGATGGTAATATCGTATCCAACATTGGTAAAATAAATAGTTTATCTGTTCAGAAATCAAAATATGGTTCTACAGTCCGAAAGGATGCTACTATTTTTGCAGATTTAGACAGACAGATAGATGGTTTAAAAATGGTGCTTTTAGAAAACATAAGCTCAGCTACCAGTGAGATTAGAAGGGAGTCTGAATTGGTTAATAAAAAAATAGCCGAAGAAGAGGTTAAAATAGGGAAGTTGCCCAAAGCACAACAAAAATTGTTTGATATTCAACGGCAATACTCGTTAAGTGAGCAAACCTATAATGTTTTTTTAGCTAAACGTGGTGAAGCTGATATAATAAAATCGGCCAGTGTATCCGATATTTTAATAATTGATAAAGCAAAAGATACTGGAGCCATTCCAATAGATTTAAAGTTAAGCTCTCGCTATTTATTTGCTGTTTTAGGCGGGTTATTACCTCCCTTAATTTTTGCCTTTTTATTTACTTTTTTTGATGATAAAATACACAATCCAAAAGCGTTAGATAGCTTATCTAAAATTCCACTTTTGGCCGTTGTAGGAAAGTCTGATATTGCTAGTAATTTGATAGTGCATCTAAAACCTAAATCTACTGTAGCAGAGTCTTTTAGAGCCATTCGTGCTAGTTTGCAGTTTTTTTACAGGAAAAATAACTTAAGAGATGATAAAGATGTTTTACCTTCAAATTATTATGGCGGTTCTAAAGCGATAATGGTAACTTCATCAGTTAGTGGCGAAGGAAAAACATTTTGTTCCATAAATATAGCCACTGTTTTTGCGATGTCTGGAAAAAAGACAATTTTGGTAGGATTAGATTTAAGAAAGCCTAAAATATTTGGTGATTTTGATATAAAAAATGATATTGGAGTTGTTAATTATTTAATCGGAGAAAAATCATATAAAGAGGTTATTCAACAAACAAAAGTGCCTAATTTAGACGTTATTACCTCTGGGCCAATTCCCCCAAACCCCGCAGAATTAATTGTGGCAGCTAATATGAAAGCTTTTATTGATAATTTAAAAAAATCGTACGACTATATTATTTTAGATACACCACCCATAGCATTGGTAGCCGATGCCTTAGAATTAACGCAATATGCTGATGCTACAATTTATGTGATTAGACAAGACTATACCAAAAAAGGGATGATAAGTGTTGTTAACGATAAATATAACAAAGGAGAAATCACTAATTTAAGCTTTGTTTATAATGATTATAATCAAAAAGGAAAATATGGATATGGATATGGATATGGATATGGATATGGATATGGTTATGGAAGTTATGGCTATGGGTATAATGATGACAAAGAGCCAAAGAGTCTAACCATAACATCAAAAATAAAAGCCTTTTTTAAGTTATTTAATAAATAAAATTAATTCGCATCATAAAATAAAACAAACAAAATTGAGTATTAAAAACACTAAAGAAACTTGGCTTTTTAGCATATCGCCAAACAATAAATTTTTTTCAATAAATTTTAATGAAATTTGGCAGTATCGCGATTTGTGGCTTTCAAAATTATTGATAGCAAAAAAATGTTTAGAACATGCAACTAGAAACTAGAGTTTATCAAAAAGAAAACAATTTAAAAATAGGTAAGCTACTACGCGCTAGTATTACTGATATGTTTAGGTCGCATTTTTTAGCCCAACAATTAGCTGTTCGCGATATAAAAAGTCAATACCGCGAATCTTTTTTGGGTATTTTATGGCTGTTTATTACACCTTTTGCAACGGCTCTGGTTTGGATTTTTCTTAATTATTCTGGTACAATAACGTTAACTGAAACAGGCATTGCGTATCCTGTATATGCCTTTTCGGGTACTTTAATATGGTCAATCATCACAGAAGCGATAAATTCGCCTACGCAAAGCACCAATAGTTCTAAAGGCATTATTTCTAAAATTAATTTTCCTAAAGAAGCCCTTATACTTACAGGTATTTACAAGCTGTTGTTTAATAGTAGTATTAAAGTGGTTTTGTTGTTTGTATTTGTTATAGTTTACGGTACAGGCTTTCACTTAAGCCAGTTATTGTTTCCATTGGTTATTTTAGGAGCCGTATTTTTTGGCACGACTATGGGTCTATTAATAACACCAATTAGTTTATTATATAACGATATCTCGAGAATTATTAGCATGGGGCTTACTTTTTTAATGTATATAACCCCCGTAGTATACGCGTTCCCAAAGGCCGATGGCCTCATGAAAACACTAATGACCTACAATCCCTTCACACCGTTTATTTTAACCGCTAGAGATACCGTTACTGGGGTAGAGCCAGCCTTTTTGCCTTATTTATTTGGTGTTTTGCTAGTTTGTATCCCTGTTTTTTTAATAGCATTGGTGGTGTATCGTATTTCCATACCCATTATAATAGAACGCAATGGTGCTTAATATGGACAATAACGAGGTATTAGTAAAAGTAGAAGGCCTATCAAAAAAGTTTTGTAAAGACCTTAAAACTAGCTTGTGGTATGGGGTTAAAGACCTTTTTGCAGGGGTAACAGGCAGGCATAACAATGGGGCGTTACGCCCTAAAGAGTTTTGGGCGGTAAAAAACATTAATTTCGAGTTACGCCGTGGGGAATGTTTAGGCTTAATAGGCCATAATGGCGCTGGTAAATCGACCTTATTAAAAATACTTAATGGTCTCATAAACCCAGACGAAGGCAAGGTGACCATTAAAGGAAAGGTAGGCGCTTTAATTGAGTTAGGCGCGGGTTTTAACCCCATTTTAAGTGGCAGAGAAAACATTTATAATAATGGCGCGGTTTTAGGATTTACAAGAGCTGAGATTGATGCAAAATTAGAGGCCATTATAGATTTTGCAGAACTGCGTGAGTTTATCGATATGCCTGTAAGAAACTACAGTTCTGGAATGAAGGTGCGCTTAGGTTTTGCTGTAGCCGCGCAAATGGAACCGGATGTGCTTATTATTGATGAGGTTTTGGC
>NZ_CEWOCJ010000017.1:0-60314 GCF_982512915.1 Flaviramulus sp.
AAGAAATGAAAAACGGGACAATCCTAATATTAAGAATTTGTCCCGTTTAGTGACCTCGACTGGATTCAAACCAGTAACCTCTTGAGCCGTAATCAAGTGCGCTATTCAGTTGCGCCACGAGGCCATTTTTGTGGGTGCAAATATAGTATTTTTATTAAAAACCTACTAAAAATTTATTTCAAATTTGTAATTGATTACTTTTGAATTGAAATTTTCATAAAACTATTCATTATATAGAATATTTATATTGTAATCATACAAATTAAATTATTGAAATAAAATGGACACATTAGATATATTAGGTTATGTTGGTGCCTTAATTGTTGGTTTAGTTTTGGGGCTTATTGGTGGTGGTGGTTCCATTCTAACTGTGCCTTTACTAGTCTATTTATTGGGTTACAATCCTGTCGTAGCTACTGCTTACTCCTTGTTTGTAGTTGGAACTTCCTCTATGGTTGGAACCTTTCAAAAACACAAAGAAGGTTTGGTTGATTTTAAAATTGGTTTAGCATTTTCATTCCCATCCTTTATGGCTGTTTATATTTCTAGAAGGTATTTGGTGCCATGGATTCCAGAAAATTTTATTTCTTTTGGAGATTACAACCTTACAAAAGATATGGCTATCATGATATTTTTTGCAATCATCATGCTTTTCGCTTCCGTTTCGATGATTAAAAAAAGTAAGTTAAATGAGGTAAGTCATGAAAAACAAGTTTATTACAAAACATTTCTACAAGGTTTAACTATTGGAACCATAACTGGAGTTATTGGTGCAGGTGGTGGTTTTTTATATGTTCCTGCCTTAGTGCTTTGGGCTAATTTACCAATGAAAAAAGCTGTAGGAACCTCTTTAATTATTGTAACAATAAACTCGTTGATTGGTTTTATGGGTGATGTTCAAACGTTAGAAATTGAATGGGCTTTTCTTTTAATATTCACCTCAATTTCAATAATTGGAATTATATTAGGAGTATTCTTATCAAAATTTATAAGTGGTGAAAAACTCAAAAAAAGCTTTGGATATTTTGTGCTTTTAATGGCCTTTTACATAATTTATAAGGAATTAAAAGAGTAAGGTTACACTATTTCTGCACTTAAACCAGCTTCTAAAAGCATGGAGCATCGTGGTTTTAAATCGTCATAAAGACCCGTTTTTACGGTACATTTCCCATTGTAATGAACTATTAAAGAGCATTGTTCTGCTTGCTCTGGCGTATGATCGCAAGCATACATCAATGTTTCTATTACATGATCAAAAGTATTAACATCATCATTATGTAATACGATTTCATTTTGTGTTGAAATTTCTTCTTGTAATAATAATTCTTCTGATACTTTTTCTTTTGTACTCATTGTTTTGAAATCTTAAAACTTTAATCTTTTTACTAATTTAAAAATTTTAATGCAACCCAATTATTTTTTTCAAGTTTTTCTTGAAATTTTAACATATGTTTTTCACAAGCAGCTTGAATAATTTCAACGTCATCGTTGTAAAAACCACTTAAAAATAATGTACCATTTTTATTTAAACAGGACACATAAATTGGCATGTCTTGTAATAAGATATTACGGTTTATGTTTGCTATAATAATATCATATGTCTTCCCTGGCAAAACATTTGCATCTCCTTCAATAACGGTGATATGCTTGCAATTATTTCGTTCTACATTTTCCATACTGTTTAAATAACACCAATTATCGTAATCTACAGCGTCAATAGGTTTTGCTCCTTTCATTTCGGTAAGAATGGCTAAAACTCCAGTTCCACAGCCCATATCTAAAACTGATTTATTATTAAAATCATTTTTTAAAATATGTTGAATCATCATATGTGTTGTTTCGTGATGCCCCGTACCAAAACTCATTTTTGGCTCGATGATGATATCATATTGTGTTTCAAACTTATTATGAAATGGCGCTCTTACTGCACAAATATCATCTACTACAATAGGATTGAAGTTTTTCTCCCATTCTTCATTCCAATTTGTTTGCTCAATATCTTCAAAAGTAAAAGTAATTTCAAATTCATTTGAATTTAAAATTTGAATATCCTTTAAAATAGCCTCGTACCAATCATCTTTTTGAATGTAGGCTGTTACACCATCTTCGTTTTCTACAAAACTTTCAAAACCTGCATAGCCTAATTCTGCAATAAGAATTTCAACGGCTGGTTGTATGGGCTTTACTTTAAAATAATACCCTATATATATGATGTTTGACATGTGTGATAAGTTGGTTGTTTACGATATTATTTGTTTTAAATGCGTTAGCGATTGCAGCGGTATCCTTTTTTGAGGAACGAAAAAAAAGATATAGCGAAAAGCGCGACCCTTTTTAGGGTAACGCCCTCGCCTTTATTTTTTAATTAAAATGCATTTACAATAGCAAAAAAATCCTCTGCATTAAGTGCTGCTCCACCTATTAAACCGCCATCTACATCTGGTTTGCCGAAAATTTCTTTGGCATTATTTGGCTTCACACTACCACCGTAAAGAATAGAGATGCTATTAGCAACCTCTTGCCCATATTGATTTGTTAATGTTTTTCTGATAAAGGCGTGCATATCTTGTGCTTGCTCAGGTGTTGCTGTTTCGCCTGTACCAATGGCCCAAACTGGCTCGTAAGCCAACACGATATTTTTTAATGCTGAAACTTCTAAATGAAACAGGGCATTTTTAATTTGGCTTTCTACGATAGCCTCGTGATTTCCTGATTTTCTATCGGCTAAGATCTCACCAAAACAAAAAACAACACGCATATTATTTTTTAAGGCAGCATCTACTTTTTTAGCTAATAAAGCATCGGTTTCGTTAAAATATTCTCTTCGCTCGCTGTGTCCTAAAATAACGGTATTAACACCTATACTCTTTAACATGCTTGCGCTAATTTCGCCTGTATAGGCACCATTATCGGCAAAATGCATGTTTTGTGCAATAACTTCTATGCTAGTTTCTTTTAATGCTTCAAAAGCAGGATATAAATTGGTAAAAGTTGGTGCTACCATAACTTCTGCGTTTGATGTTTTTGCTTGTTTTTTTAATGCTGTTAATAACGCTTCCGTTTGTGCTAAATCGTTATTCATTTTCCAGTTTCCTGCTACGATATTTTTTCTCATTTTTTCAATCACCCTTTTTAAATTAGGGATTTATTTAATTATTATAAAAGTTCTTTTATTCGTTTATCATCTGCTTTTACTGCTTCAAAAAGTTTTATTTCGCCTTCGGGTCCTACAATCATATAACGAGGTATCCAATCTAAATCTGCAAACTCTGCAAAAGGACCATCCCAACCTGATGGCATAAAATAATGCTCGCCTTTAATTTGATATTTTGAAATACCTCTTTTCCATACATTTTGATTTCTATCTAATGATAAAAACAAAAAAGTTGCATCTTTATATTGATTTTGTAAGGCTTTAACTTTTGGCATATTTTTTATACAATCGCTACACCAAGATGCCCAGATATCTATTACTAAGGTTTCTCCTTTGTGTCTTTCTAAAACGTCTTTAAAAGTTATTGAATTACCTTGTAAAGTAATAAATGTATCGTTTAAAGCCGTTTCTGAAAACTGTGTTGGAATTTCTTTATTACAACTAAAACAACAAATTATTAGTACGAATATGTAATAGCCTTTTTTCATGTAAAATTATTCAAGCTTCACTTTTGGATCTAACCAAACATAAATTATGTCTACAAAAATATTGATTATTATAAACAATAAAGCAATAATTAATACTGAACCCATAATAACAGGCAAATCAAGTGTATTTAAGGCGTTAACTATTTCTTTTCCTAAACCATTCCAACCAAAAATATATTCGACAAAAACTGCGCCTGCCAACATGGATGCAAACCAACCAGAAATTGCTGTAACAACAGGGTTTAAGGCATTTTTTAAAGCATGCTTTTTAATAATTTGAAACTCACTTAAACCTTTAGCTCTTGCTGTTCTAATATAATCTTGATTAAAAACTTCTAATAAAGAATTACGCATTAATTGAATAACAACTGCTAAGGGACGAATACCCAAAACAACTGCAGGAAGTAGTAAGTTTTTAAGTTTAATATGCATAGCTTCTCCAAAATCATCCAATTCATAAAGGCTACCCGTCATTTCTAAATGGGTGTAATTATGCAACACATACCCAAAAAACCAAGCGAATAATATAGCACTAAAAAATGAGGGAATACTCATCCCTAAAGTGCTAAAAATCTGAATGATTATATCAAGCCACCTGTCTTTATATAATGCTGAAATAATACCAAAAACAATACCTAAAATAATAGCAATCGTAATTGCAGTAACTGCCAAAACAAAAGTGTTTGGTAATGTTTCTTTTAACACTTGACTTACTTTTTTACCTTGTTTTGTAAAAGATTCTCTTAAATATGGAAACTTTAAAACCATAGTTGTATTTCCAACAACACATAATTTAAAAGCATCGTATTTACCTTGTTTTAAATGGGTGTAATTATCAGATTTATTTGAATGAAAAGATATTAGTGATAGATCATTTAAATAATACAAATATTGGGTACTGATAGGTTTATCAAACCCATATTTTTGGTTTACTAAAGCTAATTGTTTACTGTCTTCATTTTGCCCCAACATCATTTGTGCTGGATCTCCAGGTAGTACATTAAATAAAAAGAAAATAACAGTTACTACTCCAAACAAGGTAAGTAGTGCGTAAGTGATTTTATTTAATAAGTAGCCTATCAGTTGTTAGCTTTTTGTGTTAGTTTAAACTAAAATTCTAAATCTTCAACGTCATTCCAGTGTACTTTTTGCATGACAGTACCTTTATCTAACTCTAAAATTCCTGGATTTGACCGTACGACTGTTTTCAAAGCCTTCTCATCGCATAAATACCAACTAAAATCAATATTATATGTTTTGTTTACACGTTTTTTAGCTTCTTCTCCAGAAGCGGTTAAACCTATAATTTCATAACCATTTTGTCTAGCTTTGTCTTGTAAAGCTTTCAATTTCATGGCGCCTTCTCTTTCGATATGCTCTAAACTATACGAAACTACCACTATTAAATTATCTTTATCTAAAAAGTATTCTGTTAGATTTTCATCTTCAGATTCAATTGAAAAATCTTGAATTGGTGGTATATAACCCTCTTCAATAAATTTAGTATCAACACTTATAAAATTTCCTTTTACTGTTGGATATGATCCATTTGTAGTAATTATTTTTTCTTCTTCATTTACATTAAACTTCCAAGCATATTCAATTACTGGCTTTGGGGCATTATCTGGAGTAGCCATCCCTTCAGAAATATTAGCACCTATTTTATAGGCTCTGAAATCTATCGATGGTAAGTGCATCAATACATGATAGCCAAACCATAAACAAAAAATAAAAGTTAAAAGTGCTAAAATAGAAGTTGGCAATTTTGTAAAAACTGGTTTTATATGTTTAACCCCAAAGAAAAGAATCAAGATGAAAAACAATAAAACAACATCCTTAGTGAAACTTTCCCAAGGTGTTAATTTTAAGGCGTCTCCAAAACAGCCACAATCTTTAACTTTATCAAAATAAGCAGAATAAAAAGTTAAGAATGTAAAAAAAACAATCATAGCCAATAAACTCCAAACCGTAAATTTAGCTTTGTAACCAATAATTAAAAACACGCCTAAAACAACTTCAAAAACAACAACTAAAACAGAAATCATTAAAGCATAGGGCTCTAAAAAAGAGAGGTTTAAAACATCTGGACTAAAATATTCTTGTAATTTATAAGAAAAACCTAAGGGATCGTTTAATTTTATAAATCCAGAAATGATGAATAAAACACCAACAAATATTCTTGAAATTGCTACTAATATTTTCATTTTGATTAATTATTTAAATGAATTAAAGCAAAAACAGCATAATTTATCATATCTTGATAATTGGCATCAATGCCTTCGCTAACAATAGTTTTTCCTTGATTATCCTCAATTTGCTTTACTCTTAATAATTTTTGTAAAATCAAATCCGTTAAACTACTCACTCTCATATCACGCCACGCTTCACCATAATCGTGGTTTTTATCTTCCATTAATTTTTTTGTAATAGCTACTTGCTTTTCGTATAATTCTGTGGCCTCTTTATTAGTTAAATCGGGTTGCTCAACAACCCCTTTTTCTAATTGAATTAATGCCATAACTGAATAATTTATAATACCAATAAATTCGCTTACTTCACCTTCATCAACTTTTCTTACAGCATTTTGTTGTAAACCTCTAATACGTTGTGCTTTTATAAAAATTTGATCGGTAAGCGATGGTAAACGTAAAATTCTCCAAGCGCAACCGTAATCACTCATTTTTTTTGTAAACAAACTTTTACAGGTATCTATTACGGCATCGTATTGTTTTGAAGTATCTTGCATAAATAAATTGAATTTTGCGTAAATTTCGCATAAATTATTAAAACCTTCAAGGTTTCTAGTTTAAAGTTTTAAACTATATTCGAACACCTTACTAAACTATATGAATGACTATTAATTGTAAAGGCCAACTGATTGATTTATCAGTACCCAAAGTAATGGGTATTTTAAATATTACTCCCGATTCATTTTACGATGGTGGTTTATATAAAGACCAAACCAAGATTTTAAATCAAGTTGAAAAAATGCTTAATGAAGGTGCTACTTTTATTGATATTGGCGCTTACAGCTCTAGACCCAATGCAGACAATGTAAGTGAGGAAGAGGAATTGAAACGCATAATTCCAATTTTAGATTTAGTAATAAGTAAATTTCCTGATGCCATAATCTCGATTGACACCTTTAGAAGTTATATTGCTAAACAATGTATTGATGCTGGCGCTTCTATAATTAATGATATATCTGCAGGGAAATTAGATGCTAACATGCTACAAACGATTGCTGATTTGCATGTACCGTACATTATGATGCACATGCGAGGAACACCCAAAACTATGCAACAGCAGACGGTTTATGAAAATCTAGTAAAAGAGATACTGTTTTATTTTTCTGAAAGAATTAATGCCGCAAGAAACATAGGTATTGTTGATATTATTATTGATCCCGGATTTGGTTTTGCAAAAACATTAGAACAGAATTATGAATTACTAAACCAATTGGAGTTATTTAAAATGATTGAAAAACCTTTACTAGTAGGCGTTTCAAGAAAATCAATGATTTATAAAAAACTCGAAACCTCAGCTAAAGAAGCCTTAAATGGTACCTCAGTTTTAAATACAGTAGCATTACAAAAAGGTGCTTCCATTTTACGTGTGCACGATGTAAGAGAAGCAATGGAATGCATTAAGTTAATAACATCATTAAAAACTTAAAATGAGATATTTTTTTACAGGGTTACTATTTATATTTTTTTCCTGCAGAAATGATAAGGTAATTCAATTACCAGAAATAAATCACTCAGATATAACTGAAATAAACGATGTTTCGGCAGCCTATTTATTTTATGATGAAACTCAAAAAGATAGTTTAGAACTCAACCGGAAAAACTTAATTAGTACCACCAATTGGTTAGTTAATATTGATAAACGATTAACATTAAAACAAGTAATTCCTTGTATTAAATTCCTTCAAGAGAAAAAACAAAACTCAGGACATAAAAATAAAAACTCCAAAAACTATTTTACTTGTAATGATATCAGTAAAAATAATTTAGGTTTTATTGAATTTACGGATGTTATTTTTCATGAAGAACCAGCAGGAATGTATTTTTCTGAAAACCCAAATTTTTTGGATAAATTAAGATTAAGTATTGTATTTAATTCGATTGATAAAATTGAAATTATGGGCTTTATTGATAATTATATAAATACAACAAGCAATAAAACTGACTTAATAAATCAACTAAAAAATTTAACACCAAAAGATAGAGTGGTTGAATTTATAATGAATTTTGATAAAAATCTAACTTTTCAAGATTACATCTCAATTAAATCAATAATTTCTGAACTAGATATAGAGAATATTGGAATATCAAATCATGAATTTATTTATTAACCCTTTTTTACTAAATTTACAAAAACCCATCACCTTTGGATATTTTTAAAGACCTTTTAAAATTCTCGGTTGTAGATTTTATAGATGTAATATTAGTTGCACTACTACTCTACTATTTATACAAATTAGTAAAGGGCACTGTAGCTATTAATATTTTTTTAGGCATTATCATTATTTATGGCGCATGGCGACTTACAGGTTTCCTTAAAATGGAGCTTCTTACTGGGATTTTTGGTGGTTTTATGAAGGTAGGCATCATTGCTTTAATTGTCGTTTTTCAGCCAGAAATAAGAAAGTTTCTACTCATGGTTGGATCTACTAATTTTAATAGGAGAAGAAAATTTTTAAAACAATTTAGTTTTTTAAAAACTGAAACTAAAAGTGACACAGATGTGGATGCCATTATTTCGGCTTGTAACAAAATGAGCATGTCTAAAACAGGTGCTTTAATTGTTTTTGAGCGAAATAACAACCTCGATTTTTTATCTTCCTCGGGAGACGAAATGAATATAAAAGTTACCCAACCTATCATAGAAAGTATATTTTTTAAAAATAGCCCATTACACGATGGCGCCATAGTAGTTAGTAATAATATTGTAAAAGCTACCAGAGTTATTCTTCCTGTAAACAATGAAAAAACCATCCCAAAACGCTTTGGTTTGCGTCACAGAGCTGCTATTGGTGTTACTGAAAAAACAGATGCTTTGGCATTGGTAGTTAGTGAAGAAACTGGACATATTTCGTATTTTAAAGATGGAGAGTTTATAGTTTTTGAAGACTCTACCCAACTTAACTTAATGATTAAAAAAGATTTAAGCTAATGAACTGCAAAAATTGTAATACAAGTTTAATTGAAACCAATGAATTTTGCCCAAATTGTGGCGGTAAAATAATTAGAAACAGACTGACTTTAAAAAATTTGTTTGAGCATATTAGCGAGACATTTTTTAATTACGATAATAAACTCTTAAGAACCTTTATAAATTTATTTAAAACGCCTGAAGATGTTATTGGAGGTTACATTGATGGCGTTAGAAAAAAATATGTTAACCCGATAAGCTATTTTGGTTTAGCCATAACCATCTCAGGTTTATACCTTTTAATATTAAATAAGTTTTTTCCAGAAGCCATGGATTACACGATGTTTACTGCTCCTGGACAAGAAGAATTTCAAAGAAAAAACATGAATTTTGTTCAAGAGTACATGTCGCTTTTTATGATGCTTTATGTACCTATTTACGCCATTATTGCAAGGGTTACTTTTATAGGATTAAAAAAATACAATTACACAGAATTGGTTGTAACCTTCTTATATATTCAAGCTCAAATGTCTATTGTAACAGCAGTTTTCGGAATCATCGTTTCCTCTTTTGGTATCAATCAAGCTGTTTTTAGTATGATATCTATTCCTTTGATGATATTATATTGTGCTTATTGTTTAAAAAGAATTTACAATCTCAACTTTACAAATATCTTTTTAAGATCCCTGTTGTTTTTTGTTGTATTAGGAATTGTATTTGTTGTCGTAATAGTCATTATGATAATAATTATGTTTTTAAATGGCGATATCCAACAAATGATTGAAGCACAAAAAGCAGCTGCGGGACTTTAAATTCTATAATTTAAACCCAACATAAAATATCTCTAAATCAATGCTGTACTTGAAGTAAATTCTATAACGTTTGTTAAATAACAATATATTAAAAGACTTATTATTAAAAATATTATTTATTCTAAAAAATGCAGAAAACTTACTTTCTTTAAATTTATATTCCACATTAAGGTTGATAAAATAATAAGAGGCTCTATAATCTGTACCAAAAACTTTGGAAACCTTTTGCGAATAATATAAAAACATAAAAGATGAAAAACCTAAGGATGAAGCTTTAAGATTAGCAAAACTAGACTATATAACAAATACTACTCTAGAACTTTGGCTCCTAAATTTTGGGCGGGCTTAGTTTTAATGAGATATGCTAGTACTATTGAGATTTCCAATGGAACACTAGTTTGGCAATAGGTACTAATGATTGCTTGTATTGTAATTGGTGTTTACTTGGTATTTAGGCTAAAAAGAAACTAAGCAACCTCATCTTGTATAAACTGCACCTCGTAAAGGTTTCTGTAACACCCGTTTTCTTTTTTAAGCAATTCGTCATGGGTACCTTGTTCTACAATATTTCCGGCATCCATAACAATAATCTTATCTGCTTTTTTAATAGTTGCTAATCGATGGGCAATCACTATAGATGTTCTGCCTTTTGTGATTTTATCGGTAGCATTTTGAATAAGTTGTTCGGAATACGAATCGACAGAAGAAGTCGCTTCATCTAAAACCAAAATACTTGGATTGGTTACATAAGCTCTTAAAAACGATATAAGCTGGCGTTGACCAGATGATAGCATCACACCGCGTTCTTTAACATTATAATGGTAACCATCTGGTAAACTCATAATAAAATCATGAATACCTATGTCTTTTGCAGCTTTATAAACCTGCGCTTCAGTTATCTCAGGATTATTTAAAGTAATGTTGTTTAAAATAGTATCAGCAAACAAAAATACATCTTGCAATACTAAGGCTATTTGGGTACGTAATGATGCGAGGGTTACCTCTTTGATATTAATGTCATCAACTGATATAACACCGTCTTTTATTTCGTAAAATCTATTCAATAAATTAATAATAGTAGATTTTCCTGCACCTGTAGCACCAACTATAGCAATGGTTTCGCCAGATTTTACTTCAAACGAAATACCCTTTAAAACCGCTTCATCTTCAACATAATTAAAGTACACATTATCAAACTTAATATTACCCTTAAACGATTCTGCCACATAAGTTCCGGCATCATCTATTTGAGAAGTAGTATCCAAAACTTTAAAAACTCTGGTAGCAGCTACCATACCCATTTGTAGGGTATTAAACTTATCAGCAATTTGTCGTAACGGCCTAAAAAGCATAGGTATAAACATCACAAAAGCTACTAAATCCCCTTGAGATACAGCACTATTTTCTAAAACGATATTTAAACCACCATACCAAGCCACTAAACCAATACTAATAGAAGAAACCAAATCGGCAATTGGAAAGAAAATAGAGTTATACCAAACCGTTTTAAGCCAGCCTTTTTTGTGTCGCTCATTTATAACTATAAATTTTTTATACTCGGTATCTTCACGCGTAAACAACTGTAATATTTTCATACCTGTTAAACGCTCTTGCACAAAAGAGTTTAAATTAGAAACCTCGGTTCTTACCTCCTCAAAAGCCTTTTTCATGTATTTCTGAAACAAGCGTGTAGCGTAAAGTAACAGTGGAAGCATAATTAAAACAATCAAACTCAACTTCACATTTATAAAAAGCATCACCCCAAAAACAACGCCCATGGTCAGTAAATCTCTAAAAATCATAAATAAGCCTTCACCAAAAATATCAGCAATACGCTCCATGTCTGTTACGGCCCGCGTGATTAAAATACCTACAGAAGAATTGTCGTAATACTTCATTTTAAAACGAAGCAGATGATCAAATAATTTTACACGAACATCCATTACTAAGTTTTGTCCTAACCAAGCAGCGTAATAAATAAAAAGTAACTGAAAAACAGTTTGCAAAATTAAAACCGCAAACATGATAATAATGTAAAACAAAAAGCCCTTTTCCTTTTTGTTTGTAATACTATCATCGATAGCATCTTTGGTAATATAAGGTGTTGCCGTACTAAAAATGGCTAGTAAAACAACCAATATTAAAAGCCCGAAAAATATCCCTTTGTAAGGCTTTATATATTGAAAAAGACGCTTAAAAAGATTAAAATCAAAAATATTTTCTTTTGTTTCACTCATGTATTTTAATATCCTCCGGATACGCTATGTTAGTTAAATACAATCCATGAGCAGGTACAGAAAAACCTGCTTCACTCCTGTTTTTAGATTGTATAATGGCATGTACATCTTCAATAGTTAATTTCCCAATTCCAACATTAATCATCGTACCCACAATAGCTCTTACCATGTTTCGTAAAAACCTATTGGCTTTAATTACAAAATGCAACTCGTTTTCTTTAAAAAACCATTCGGCTTCCATAATATCACAATGATACGTTTTTACATCGGTTTGACTTTTCGAAAAGCATTGAAAATCTTTATACGTCAATAAAACTTTTGAAGCCTCATTCATCAAATCCACATTTAAAGACTGCTTAACAAAGTAGGCCGCATCAAAATTAAACGGACTCTTATCCAAACTTATTCTGTACAAATACGTTCTACTTAACGCATCAAAACGCGAATGCGCTTCAGATTTTACTTTAAAAATATCTTGTATCGCAATATCTTTAGGCAAAAACGAATTCAGTTTAAAAATTAAATCATTCGAATTAAAAAAGCCATCCGTTTCAAAATGCGCAAACATTTCTGTGGCATGTACACCAGCATCCGTTCTTCCGGCTCCCATTATACTTATTTCCTGGTTAAGCAACGTAGTTAAACCCTTCTCTAAAACTTCTTGTACCGATACTGCATTGGGTTGATTTTGCCAACCGTGATATGTACTACCATTATAAGAAAGTTGTATAAAATATCGCAAAGTGAGGAATCTGTTTTTAAAACAACAAAGATAGCTAGTTTTGCTGTTTTTGCGTACACCCGTATCTTAATTAAATATTAAAAGATATTTTTGGTGTTACATACGGGTTGGGATATACACTATAAGTACGCACTGTAAATTAGCTTTAGACTTTAAACCGCTATAAACAAAGCAATTGAACTTGATTTTTTTTTATTTTTAGAGAAATTCGTTTAACGAACTGAAATGAAATCGTTTTAATGTTTTTTATCGAATGTTAAACGAAGTTATTATTTTTTTCTGACAAATTAAAGTGATAATCTCCAACAACCGTATATCATTTTAAATCAATAATCTATAACTTTACAAACAAATCATACTCGTTATAATAATTTATGACCAAAATATTATTACTCTCTGACACACATAGTTATATAGACGACGACATTTTAAAGTATATAAAACAAGCAGATGAAGTATGGCATGCTGGCGATATTGGCGATTTAAAAGTAACAGATACTATAAAAAATTTAAAACCTTTACGTGCGGTGTTTGGCAATATTGATGATGCTAAAACACGTGTAGAATTCCCGGAGCATAACCGTTTTATGTGTGAAGCTGTAGATGTTTGGATAACCCATATTGGTGGCTACCCACCAAAATATAATGCTCGAGTAATTACAGAGATAAAACAAAACCCACCAAAGATTTTTATTTGTGGACATTCGCATATTTTAAAAGTGATGCCTGATAAAAAACTCAACTTAATACATATGAATCCTGGTGCGGTTGGTAAACATGGATTTCATAAAACTCGAACTATGTTGCGTTTTACGATTGATGGTAGTAAAATTGATAATTTGGAAGTGATAGAGTTTGATAAAAGGTACTAAACTTTTTGCGTTAGGGATTTAATAAAGTTACCGTTTAGCTCGAAAAGCCCGACCGTTGGGTTAGGCTCAAATTATAAATACCAATAAAATAACTAAGAAAAATACTTGTAGTAACAAAATACAAAAACCCAAAGTTTATACTTTGGGTTTTAACGCACTAATACTACTAAGATGTTAGGTTTATCGTAATCTATCAACAGATTTTACAAGATCTTCATCCTTCTTGATGGCCTTATTGGCTAATGCCAAAAACACGATAGAAACAATAGGAAGAAGCATCCCAATACCTTTCTCAGAAACCGCCGTTTCTCCAGATACCTTTAGAGATTGATACACGAAAAATCCTAGTAAAATAAAGTTTAATATGATGTTAAGTCGACCCAAAACAAATTGAGACTTCCTATTTTTGTACATAAAAATAGCTATTAAAGATAATATGGCAGAGCCTAAGAACAAGGCTAAATAAAGGGCATCATCTTTAGCAAACACACTAGTACCATTATTTATAATCCATAAATGAGTTACAAATGGAAGACCTCCAGAAATTCCTGCGGCACAAAAAAGGTATATAGTTTGAATACGTTGTAGCATGTAATTTTAAAAAACTAGACCGCAAAAATAATAGAATTAATGCTAAAAATTAAAATAAAGTTGTATAATTGCAGTAATAATTCTCAACAATCGCAATAACAAGCGATTAATCTTCAGAATAAAAATTCAATTTTTTTCAGAATAACTCAAGTTTATATTCAAAATAAAATATTCAATTAAACATCAATGTTTGAAATTTCACAATTAAAAGAAAAAAAGCTCTCTGATTTACAGGAGATTGCAAAAAAATTGAACGTTTCTAAATATCGTTCATTAAAAAAAATAGATTTAGTATATCAAATATTGGATCAACAAGCTGCAGATCCAAATACTGTTAAAGCAGTTGTAGAAGTGGCACCGGAAGCACCTCCACAACCAAAACCAGAACCAAGAAAACAAGAACCAAGAAAACCAAGACAGCGTGTTGAAAAAATAGTAAAAGAAACACCTGTAATTAACGTAGAAAATCCAACTAAAGATAATAAAGTTGAGGTTACCGAAAAGGCTGAAAATCAGCAAAGACCTAATAAACCTATTAACAAACCGAATCCTAGACCTCAAAACGAGAATCAACAAAAACCTCATCAACAAAATCAAAATAAAAATCAGCATAAAAACCAAAAAAATGGTAATGTAGATACTGGTAATAAAGACAACAGAAATCGCTATCGCGATCCTGATTTTGAGTTTGATGCTATTATTGAAAGTGAAGGTGTTTTAGATATTATGCTAGATGGTTATGGTTTTTTGAGATCATCTGATTATAATTATTTATCATCACCAGATGATATTTATGTGTCTCAATCTCAAATACGTTTATTTGGATTGAAAAAAGGAGATACTGTTTTAGGACATGTAAGACCTCCAAAAGAAGGTGAGAAATATTTTCCTTTAATAAAAGTTGTTAAAATTAATGGGCAAAAACCAGAAGTTGTAAGAGACCGAGTTTCTTTTGAGCATTTAACACCATTGTTTCCTAAGGAAAAATTTAATATTGCAGAAAAACAAAGCACCATATCTACTAGAATTATGGACTTGTTTTCTCCTATAGGTAAAGGACAACGTGGTATGATTGTTTCGCAACCTAAAACTGGTAAAACCATGCTTTTAAAGGATGTTGCAAATGCTATTGCTGCCAATCATCCTGAAGTTTACTTAATGATTTTATTAATTGATGAACGTCCTGAAGAGGTAACTGATATGCAACGTAATGTGCGTGGTGAGGTAATTTCATCAACTTTTGATAAAGAAGCACATGAGCACGTGAAAATTGCTGATATTGTTTTAGAAAAAGCAAAACGTTTGGTGGAATGCGGACACGATGTTGTGATTCTTTTAGATTCCATTACGCGTTTAGCTCGAGCTTACAATACCGTACAACCAGCATCTGGTAAAATACTTTCTGGTGGTGTGGATGCAAACGCTTTACACAAACCTAAGCGTTTCTTTGGTGCTGCTAGAAATATAGAAAATGGTGGTTCTTTAACCATTATTGCTACGGCATTAACTGAAACTGGTTCTAAAATGGACGAAGTTATTTTTGAAGAATTTAAAGGTACTGGTAATATGGAGTTACAGTTGGATAGAAAAATATCGAATCGTAGAATTTTCCCTGCTATTGATTTAACATCTTCGAGCACGCGTCGTGATGATTTATTATTAGACGAAAATACCATTCAACGTATGTGGGTTATGAGAAAATATCTAGCTGATATGAATCCTGTTGAAGCAATGGAGTTTATCAATGACCGTTTCAAGCAAACAAAAAATAACGAAGAATTTTTAATTTCCATGAATGGATAATACTAGTAAATAAACATTAAAATAAAAAGCCTTAACTAATGATGTTAAGGCTTTTTTATTTGAACTCGTATTGTATATAAATTAATACTCTTGAACAACTAACTGGAAATTAATTTCAATAATATCCTTTACTACTATTAAACCTAAGGCTTTTTTAGGTGGTTCCAAATTAAAATCACAGATATTCAAATTTAAAACGCCTTCTACTAGCAAAGTATCCTCTCCTGTTAATTTTATTGGTACTTTACAGGCATTAGTAACGCCTGCTATTCTAATTTCTAATAAGGCTTGTACCGTGTTTTCAGATGTATTATCAATAGAGATTTCTTTTAAATTGATAAGTGTTTCCGGATACATATCAGATTTTAAAAGTTGCTGAAAATCATTATTTATTCCTTTACCACCACAATCAAAACAGTCATTTTCCAAAACTAAAGTAGTGTTTTCAAAAACCATTTTATCATTTATTTTTTTAAAAAAAACTGGAATTGGTTTTTTTAATTTCAAAATATCAAACTGGCATTTAAACGTATTAATATTTGTTTTTCCTTTAATAAGCAATTTGCTACTAGGGGTTATTAATACAGATGTGCTACCTTCTATAACAACAGTAAAAGCTAATGTTGCGAGTACATAAACTAAAAACAATATCTTTTTCATGTTATTAAATATTTAAATGGTTGTCAATTTTAATAAAAATTTAAAAAAGTAAGTCTTGAAGTTAAATTATTTATTTTATTATACTTTTAGACTTACTTTTTAATTAACTAGTTTTTAGAAACTAATAGCAGCTTCAAGCATTAATCCATTAAATTTCCCTGAATCTAATACACTTCCAACAGCAAATCCATCGTAAGTTTGATTAACATATTCTAATTTCAATAAAATATTATTAGTCATAAACCAACCTGCTCCAAGTTGAGTTCTTTTAATTTTAACATCCTCTCCACTTTCCTCTTCAGAATCAACAACATTATATCTTCCACCAACAAATAAGTTATCGTTGCTTCCAAATCTATAAATAAGTTCACCTGCAAATTGATTGGCTGTTCTTTGATCTAAACCTGTTCTATTTCCTTTAGCTGATTCTATAGTTCCAAAGAATTCTAATCCTTGATATTTAAGAAATGGATTAATCATAATGGCTGTGATTTTATTTCTTAAAGCTGGATTGTATCTACCAGATCTAAAATTATCACTAGTTGCTGTTGCTGGCTCTAAAACGTGGTAATATCTTGAACCTGTTCTATCTGCATTATATAAATATGAATTAGGTACATAACCTGTATTGTAAAGAGATCCTGTTAATCGTACTCTTAAATCATCATTTAGTTGTTTATCAAATCCTAATTTTGCTAAAAATGAAGCACCACCCGTGTTTCCAGCAGAAGACTCCACAATAGATTGATTTAGTTTACCATTAGCTAAACCTACCATAGCAATTAAACCATTACGTTGGTAGTATAATTCGGCACCAACTTCTGTGGTAAAAGCATCCATTATAAGGTTACCAACAAAAGGATTATAAATGGTTTGAGCATTATCAGATCTTCTAAAATGTGCATCACCATAATTATTTTCCATATGCCCAATTTTAATGGTTGCATATTTCATAAAATCTCCTAAGAAACCTTCGCTAATAAAATCTAATTTATCAATTTGAAAATACCCTCCTTTAACATAAGGTTCTGGGTGATGACGAGAAGATAAATAAGTACGTAAATGCATTCTAACACCATCAGCTAAAGCTACATCTAAATCTAAATTAGCAGTTGCCAAATTAAAGTTAGCACCAATACCAGATAAAGGCACGTCTCCAGAATTTTCATGGTCTAAGGCTTGATATTGTAGGGTTGAAGAACCTCCTATTCTAACTTTTACATCCGTAAAAGTTGAAACGCTATCTTTGGGTGCTTCAAATACATTAACCCCATTTTTATCAGGTTGTCTGTAATTGTCTAAGTTCCTATTTTGAGCATAAAAACCAGCTCCAATAAGTAATGCAATAATTAGTATACTACTTTTAAATAATTTTTTCATGATTTCTAATGTTTAATTGATTAATTGATTATTTATAAATTGTTTTAAATTTTATGGTTAAGTCATCTCCGGTAGTTATTGTGCCAAATAAAGCTGTTGGAGGTTCTATATTAAAATCTGTCATTTTTATAGATTTTTCTCCTGATAAGGATATTTTATCATCTTTAGCTTCTAAATTAAATTCTATTGAAACTAGTTTTTTAACACCTATAATTGTTAAATTTCCTGTACATTTAAGTAAAAAGTTACCATAACCATTTTTTATAATTTCTTTTACTTCAATAAGTTGAAATGATATAGATTTATGAGACTCTGTATTTAAAGCCTTGTAAGTGTTTTTATCCATAGATTTTTTTCCACTTTTTAGACTTTCGGAAATCACTTTGAAATCACAAGTTGAAATTTCAGCAGTTTCCAGATTATTAAATACCAGCTTACCACTTTTAGTTTCAGCATCAATATGCCAATCGTGTAAACTAGAAGTACCAAATACTTTTAGGGAAGATTCACTATTTATTAAATTGAATTCTTGTGCTTGAAACAAATTGGGTGTTAATAAGAAAAACACCATTAAGCTTAATTGGCTAACAAAACACTTATTTTTAATAGTACACATAGTAGTTCTGATTTATTATTACTATGCAAAGTTCTATTGAAACAAACTAAGAAAATATGATTTTTATCATATAAAGAAATCTTAATTATTTAGTTTGAAATCCAAAAACTAAAAAGAAAAGTTATAAATTCATATTTCATGTTAAACATAAATAACACAAAAAGTTTGATTTAGTAACTAAAAAATAAATATGAAAATTGAAACAAAAAAAAACTTCTCATTTCTGAGAAGCTTTTATGTATGTGTAAAGTTTATAACTTTATTATAATGCAGAAACGTGTTTTGCTAAACCAGATTTAAGGTTTGCAGCTTTGTTGGCATGTATGATGTTTTTCTTAGCTAATTTATCTAACATAGATGAAACAGAAGAAAATAATACTTCAGCTTCTTTTTTATCAGTTATCTCACGTAATTTTTTAATAGCATTACGAGTCGTTTTGTGTTTGTATCTATTTACAACACGCTTCGCTTCGCTACTTCTAATTCTTTTTAATGCTGACTTATGATTTGCCATTTTGTATTTTTTATTTTTTAAAAATTGTAGCCCGTAGGGGAATCGAACCCCTCTTACCAGGATGAAAACCTGGCGTCCTAGCCGATAGACGAACGGGCCATTTGTTTTTGGTATGTAATTTTTAAATATTAATTCAAGTCTTACAATACGTTTCAAATAACTTACAATGTTTCCATTGCGGATGCAAAAATACAACTATTTTTAAATGTTGCAAGTGCTATATAATTTTTTTTTAAAAAAAAATAATTTAGTATGCTTTTGCGAACAATACTCTACGTTTTGAAGGCTTTCCAGAGTAAACACAAACCCCGTTTTCTTCTTTAGCTTCCAATGGAATGCATCTAATGGTTGCTTTTGTTAACTCTTTTATTTTCTCTTCGGTTTCTGAAGTACCATCCCAATGTGCTGAAATAAAACCTGTTTTGGTCTCCAAAACCTCTATAAATGCTTCAAAAGTATCAACTTCTGTAATATGATTATCTCTAAAACTTAATGCCTTTTTAAATAATTCATCTTGAATTTCAGTCAATAATCCTTCAACTTTAATAGTTAAACCATTTAATGAGACAATTTCTTTTGATAATGTATCTCGTCTAGCTAACTCAACTGTTCCGTTTTCTAGATCTCTAGCACCAATAGCTATTCTTAATGGTACACCTTGTAATTCGTGTTGGGCAAATTTAGCCCCTGGCCTTAAAGTATCTCTATTATCAAACTTTACAGAAATATTTTTGTTACGTAAATCTTTAATAATACTATTTACAACGTTTGTAACAGCTTCTAACTCTTCTTCACTTTTATATATTGGCACTACCACTACTTGATTTGGTGCTAAACTTGGAGGCAATACTAATCCATTATCATCACTATGAGTCATGATTAAAGCACCAACTAATCTGGTTGAAACACCCCATGAAGTAGCCCAAACATATTCCTGCTTACCTTCTTTATTAGCAAACTTAACATCAAACGCTTTTGCGAAATTTTGCCCTAGGAAATGTGAGGTTCCAGCTTGTAAAGCCTTTCCATCTTGCATTAAAGCTTCTATACAAAAAGTTTCCTCAGCACCTGCAAAACGCTCGCTTTCAGTTTTTAAACCTTGTATTACTGGAATTGCCATGAAATTCTCAACAAAGGTAGCATACACATTATTCATCAATTTTGCTTCCTCTATAGCTTCTGCTTTTGTAGCATGTGCTGTATGACCTTCTTGCCATAAAAATTCTGCAGTTCTCAAAAACAAACGTGTACGCATTTCCCAACGCACTACATTAGCCCATTGATTAATTAATAATGGTAAATCTCGGTATGATTGAATCCAGTTTCTGTAAGTATTCCATATAATTGCTTCACTAGTTGGCCTAACAATGAGCTCTTCTTCTAACTTAGCATCTGGATCAACTCTTAGTTTACCCGGTTTATCAGGATCGTTTTGTAATCTGTAGTGAGTTACAATAGCACATTCTTTTGCAAATCCTTCAGCATTTTTTTCCTCGGCTTCAAATAAACTTTTAGGAACAAATAATGGGAAATAAGCATTTTGATGACCCGTTTCTTTAAACATTCTATCTAATTCTGCTTGCATTTTCTCCCAAATAGCATATCCGTAAGGTTTTATAACCATACAACCTCTAACAGCAGAATTCTCCGCAAGGTCTGCTTTTACAACTAATTCGTTGTACCATTTTGAATAATCTTCTGATCTACTAGTAAGTTTTTTACTCATACTTATATTTTGGCACAAATATTGTGATTATGTTAAATAAAAAAATAGTTCAGCAAAACTAACTATTTTTGTTATGTCCAACAATTAAAATCTAGAGATATGCAATTTAACAACTACTTAAATAGAAAAATACCACATTTAGCAATACTAATATTACTAATAGGTTTATCATCTTGCGGTTCATATCAATATGTTGGAGTAGATAACGATGGTATTTATGGCGATACAAAAGTACTAGTAATTAACGAGGAAAAAGTTGTTGAGGCAAATACTGAAGCTAGCAATAGTTATTACACAAACTATTTTAAAACCAAATCCATTGAATCTGAAAATTTTTATGATGATGACGCTATTTTTACAGACATAGATAGTTATCAAAATGATAATTTTGTTGAAAATGATAGTATAGCTAATAATTATAATGGTTATGCTGGTTGGGGTCAAAATAGTAATAGTGTAACTATAAATTACATAGATAACGGATGGAATAACTTTGGTTGGAATAATTGGGGTTTAAATGCTGGTTGGGTTTTAAATAATGGTTGGGGTGCTGGCTGGTATGATCCTTTCTGGGGACCTTCAATATATCGTGGAAACTGGGGCTGGAACCGATGGAATAATTGGGGATGGAATAACTTTGGATGGAATAATGGATGGGGATGGAATAATTTTGGCTGGAACGTTGGCTGGGGTTGGAATAATGGCTGGGGAAGAAACAATGCCTGGGCCGGAAATTCATATTACGGAAGAAGTTCTTCATTAAGCGCCACCAGAAGAGGTAGTAATTATTCAAGTAGAGATATTAATTCTGTAAGTAACAGAAATAGTATTAATAGCATAAACACTAACAGGCGTAGCTCTGTAACATCAAGAAATACCGTGACTTCAAAATATAATATATCTAGAAGATCTAGTATAAGTTCTAATGGTGTTTCTGCAGACAGAAGAAATTATAACTCAAATGGTACAAGAGTTTCTTCTAATATCGAAAGAAGAGCTTCATCAACAGTAAGAACACCATCTACAAATTCTACAAATAGATATTCTTCACCAACAGTGAGAAGTAATTCTAATTCCGGAAGCACGTTTAGAAGGTCATCTTCAACAAATAATTCGAGTTATAATCAACCTTCATCTAATAGAAGTTCAAATTCAACCTACACACCAAGTAGAAGTTCTAGTTCTTCTAGTGGCTCTTCAACCAGATCATCTGGCAGCAGCAGCAGAAGTAGTTCTGGTTCATCGTCAAGAAGCGGTGGTAGACGTGGTTAATTTATCATAATAAAAGAAAAAACTGTATGAAAAAGTTACATTTACTATTCATAGGTATGCTATCTATGTCTACACTTTACGCACAAGACATTAGTGATGCGTTACGCTTTTCACAAAGTGAAATTCAAGGAACTGCTCGCTTTAGAGCCTTAAGTGGGGCATTTGGTGCATTAGGAGGTGATATGAGTGCTGTGAGTTTAAACCCTGCTGGTTCAGCTGTGTTTAGTCAAAGTCAAGCATCATTTTCTGTTTCAAACATATATATTAAAAATAATACAAGTTACTTCAATGGTTTTGGTAACTCTAACGAATCTGTTTTTGATATCAATCAAGGTGGTGCTGCCTTTGTTTTTGCAAATACCAACAATTCTCCTTGGAGAAAATTCACCCTATCGATCGCTTACGACAAAACTAATAACCATGAAGATAATTGGTTTGCTTTTGGCAATAACACAAATGATGATGGACAATTTAGCAACTCAATTGCTAGTTATTTTTACGATTTTGCAGACGGAAAAAGATTGGACGAGATATCGGCTCTACCAGGAGAATCTTTATCCAGAGCCTACCAAGATATAGGAGAAATTTATGGCTTTGCACATCAACAAGCATTTCTGGGCTTCGAATCATTTATACTAGAACCAGATGATATTAATGATGACGCTAATACCCTTTATACTTCAAATGTGTCACCCGGTAATTTTAGTCATGATTACAGCTATGCTGCTACTGGTTATAATGGTAAAGTTACTTTTAACTTTGCAACCCAATACGAAGACAATTTGTATTTAGGCTTAAACTTAAATACACATTTTATTGATTACCAACGCACTACTCTTTTATTTGAAGAAAATTCTAATGCAGGATCTTTAGTTGATTATATTGAGTTTGAAAATAATTTATCAACTAGAGGTAATGGTTTTTCTTTTCAATTAGGTGGTATTATGAAATTAAGCCCAGAATTTAGAGTGGGATTAACTTATGATTCTCCAACTTGGTATACTATTGAAGAAGAAGCAACCCAATATTTAGCTACAGATGGTATAAATGGATTTACAGATATTTTTCCTGATGTTGTTAATATTTATCCTCAATACAGACTTAAAACACCATCTAAAATAACTGGAAGTTTGGCATATGTGTTTTCAAAACAAGGTTTAATAAGTTTTGATTACTCTAAAAAAGATTTCAGTAAAACAGAATTCAGACCAACTAATGATGCTTTTTATGCTGATCAAAATAACATCATGAGTAATGTATTTACGGATGCTGCTACCTATAGAGTTGGCGGTGAGTACAAAGTAAAACAATGGAGTTTTAGAGGAGGTTACCGCTTTGAAGAAAGCCCATACCTAAATGGAGTAACCGTAGGTGATTTGACAGGTTACTCACTTGGCTTAGGTTATAATTTTGGAAATACAAAATTAGATATAACATTTGATGAATCTGACAGATCATTTGAAACACCTTTATTTAACTCTGGACTTGTTGAAACCGCTACTATAGATAGAAAAATTTCAAATATAACTTTATCATTAAGCTTTAATATTTAAAATAAAAATTAGTCATATCATAAAAGCTTGAACCTCAAAAGTTCAAGCTTTTTATTTTTTTAATAAAAAATAATGAGACCATGACTACCCGATAATTGTTTGTTAAGATAAATTATAACAAAACGGAATTGTTTATCTTTGCAAACTTAATTAAAGATGTTTTTTACTGATGAAAATTGACAATAACATAGAAAATTATGATTCTTTAGGAGAAGACCATGTTGGAACTTCATCAAATACCCCACTGAGATTAGACGCTTTTGAACTCTCAAATGAAGAGAAAATTGAAATAATTAAATCTGATGTTCGCCATATAATGGAAACCCTGGGTTTAGATTTAACAGACGACAGTTTAAATGGCACACCTAATAGGGTTGCTAAAATGTTTGTTAAAGAAATCTTTGGAGGCTTAGACCCTAGTAAAAAACCAAGCGCTTCAACCTTTCAAAACAAATACAAATATGGCGAAATGCTTGTTGAAAAAAACATTACACTCTACTCAACTTGCGAGCACCATCTATTACCTATTGTAGGAAAGGCTCACATTGCTTATATTTCTAAAGGTACTGTTGTAGGGCTTTCTAAAATGAACCGGATTGTTGATTATTATGCAAAACGCCCTCAAGTACAAGAGCGTTTAACTATTCAAATAGTTAAAGAGCTTCAAGAAGTTTTAAATACTCAAGATGTAGCTTGCGTAATTGACGCCAAACATTTATGTGTAAATTCTAGAGGTATTAGGGATATAGAAAGCAGCACTGTAACTTCAGAATTTGGCGGAAAGTTTAAAGAGAAAGCTGTAAGAAGAGAATTTTTAGATTATATCAAATTAGATACTAAGTTTTAATTCAATTTGTTCCAACACACCAATAAATCAGCATGCAATTATATCAAGAAAATCAAATAAAACTATACAATTCATTAACTGGAAAAAAAGAAATTTTCAAACCCATTGAACCAGGATATGTGGGTATGTATGTTTGCGGACCAACGGTTTACAGTAATGTACACTTAGGTAACGTAAGAACATTCATGTCGTTTGATATGATTTTTAGGTATTTAAAACATTTAGGATATAAAGTAAGGTATGTAAGAAATATTACTGATGCCGGACATTTAGAAAACGATGCTGATATTGGTGAAGATAAAATCACTAAAAAAGCACGTTTAGAACAAATTGAACCTATGGAAGTGGTGCAACGTTACACCGTTGATTTTCACAACATATTAAACATATTAAATTTTTTACCACCTAGTATAGAACCTACTGCAACTGGTCATATTATTGAGCAAATTGAACTCATAAAAAATATTATTGATAATGGCTTTGCTTATGAAGTAAATGGATCGGTTTATTTTGATGTATATAAGTTTAATGAAACGAATGAATACGGTAAACTAAGCAAGCGTAAACTGGAAGATTTAATTCATAATACACGTGAATTAGATGGACAGAGCGATAAAAAAAATCCGCAAGATTTTGCACTTTGGAAGAAAGCAGAACCCCAACATATTATGCGCTGGCCTTCGCCATGGAGTGATGGATTTCCTGGCTGGCATCTAGAATGTACTGCTATGAGCACCAAGTATTTAGGTGAGCAATTTGATATACATGGTGGCGGAATGGATTTGAAATTCCCGCATCACGAATGTGAAATTGCTCAAAATGAAGCCGCAAAAGGAAAATCACCTGTAAACTATTGGATGCATGCTAATATGCTAGAATTAAACGGACAGCGCATGTCTAAATCTACTGGAAACACGGTTAATCCCGATGAATTATTATCAGGAAAGAATAAGTTTTTTAGTAAAGCTTATGCTCCTAGTGTAATTCGTTTTTTTAATGCGATGTCGTCTTACCGAAGTGTTTTAGATTTAACTGATGATGGTCTATTAGCAAGTGAAAAAGGGTTTTATAGATTGATGGATGCCGTTAATTTATTAGATAATTTAAAAGTTTCTAAAATATCAACTATGGATGTTTTAGCATGGAAACAGAAATGTTATGATGCTATGAATGACGATTTTAACTCCCCTATTTTAATTGCTCATTTATTTGAAGCTGCTAAATATATCAATCAAATTAAAGAAGGAACTCAAACAATAAACGCTGAAGATTTTAAAATTTTTAAAGAGACCATTAGTGCTTTTGTTTTTGATGTTTTAGGACTTACAAATTCTGCTAAAAATGATACTGCCACTGATAAACTTACTGGTGCTGTTGATTTATTAATTAAATTAAGACAAGATGCTAGAGCGAATAAAGACTTTGCCATGTCTGATAAAATTCGTGATGAATTAGCAGAAGTTGGAATTCAGCTAAAAGACAGTAAAGAAGGCACCACGTTTTCAATTAACTAATCGCGTGTTTATCATTCTGCTCTTGATGCGGAATTCAATTCTTAATTAAAGATAGATTCCTGCCGCAGTTTAACTTTATAGATAATTTAAATGCAGAATTGTCAAAATGAAAAAAATACTAATTGCACCGTTTTTGTTTTTGATAAAAGTGTATCAAACATTGATATCTCCATTAACACCTGCAACTTGCAGATTTCAACCAACTTGTTCTCATTACTCAAAGGAAGCCTTAAAGAAACATGGTCTAGTTAAAGGTGGATGGCTTGCGATAAAACGTATTTTTAGTTGTCATCCTTGGGGAGGAGGTGGCTACGATCCGGTTCCCTAGGGCTCTAGTTATCATTTTGACTTTGTAAAAATAAAATCACCTAAGTTGGTATAACATCAAATAACAAATAGATATAATTTTATTTTATTTAAAATTATGTATGGAGCCTTGACTAAAAGAGATTTAAATATTTTTTTTACTTAAACGGAATGTGCTTTAAAATCTCTAATACAAACTTCCAATATTTTTGAACTGATGAAATTTGTGCACGTTCATCTGGTGAATGTGCTCCTTTAATGTTTGGTCCAAAACTTATCATATCCATAGTTGGGTAATTAGTTCCTAAAATACCACATTCTAAACCTGCATGACAAGCCGCCACGTGTGGTTTTTCATCATTTAAATCTTCGTAAAGCTTGCTCATCACTTTTAATATTGGAGAATCCATATTTGGAGTCCAACCAGGATAATCCCCAGAGAATTCAACCTCGCAACCCGTTAACTCAAAGGTAGCACGAAGTGTATTGGCTAAATCTAGTTTAGAAGTCTCAACCGAAGATCGGGTTAAACAACCAATATGAATGTGACCATTTTTTACTAATACCCTAGCTATATTATTTGAAGTTTCAACTAAATTTGGTATATCAGCACTCATTCTATAAACCCCATTTAAAGCAGCATAAATAGCTCTTGTTAAACCTTCCTGAACACCTAAATCCATTATTTTTTCTGGTGTTTCCGTTTTGGAAACCGAAATTTGCAAATCAGGCTCCATGGTTTTTAACTCAGTTTTAATGGTTTTAGCTAAAACTTCCATTTCTTCAAGAAAAATAACTTCATGAATGGCATCTATTGCTAACAAAGCATTACTTTCTCGTGGAATAGCATTTCTTAAACTACCACCATCAATTTCAGAAATTCGCAAACCAAAATTTTCAAATCCATCAAAAAGTAATCGATTCATTATTTTATTGGCATTACCTAAACCTTCATGAATTTGCATTCCAGAATGCCCACCTTGCAATCCTTTTACAGAAATTTTAAAGCCTATTTTAAATTCTGGAGTTTCCTCTTCATTATAAGTTCTAGTGGCAGTAACATCGATACCTCCTGCGCAACCTACTCCAATTTCATCATCTTCTTCAGTATCTAAGTTTAGTAAAATTCCACCAGTAAGTAAACCACCTTTCAATCCCATCGCGCCTGTCATTCCGGTTTCTTCGTCTATGGTAAACAACGCTTCAATAGCAGGGTGAGATATGTCGTTACTTTCTAAAATAGCCATAATAGTAGCTACTCCTAATCCATTATCTGCACCTAAAGTAGTTCCTTTTGCACGTACCCAATCACCATCAACATACATATCTATTCCTTGATTATCAAAATCAAAAATCGTATCGCTATTTTTCTGGTGAACCATATCTAAATGTGATTGCATTACAATAGTAGTCCTGTTTTCCATTCCTGGAGTTGCAGATTTTCTTATAATTACATTACCAACTTCATCTTCTATAGTTTCTAAACCTAGGTTTTTACCAAAATCTTTCATAAAAGCGATAACACGAGCTTCTTTTTTTGAAGGACGAGGTACAGCATTTAAATCGGCAAATTTATTCCAAAGTTGTTCTGGCTTAAGTTTTCTAATTTCTGAATCCATAGCATTAAAATTAGTATGATACAAAGGTAGTTATTCTAGTTAGGAATTATAAACATTTCCCTATTTTTGAATATGCTGAAAAACAAAAAAACCTTAATTGCACTTACCATAATTCCACAATATTTATTAGTTAAGCTAATTTCTAACTTTCCAGAGTTTGTTGAGCAATTTTATAGCAATGGTTTTTACCCATTTATATCGAAGTTTTTTAGATATACTTTAGGATGGTTTCCCATCTCTTTTGGAGATTTAGTTTATACCATAACTATAATTTATGTATTGCGATGGATTATTAATAACCGAAAGCGACTCAGAAAAGACACAAAAAACTGGTTTATTGATGTTTTTTCTACGGTATCCATCATTTATTTTGCCTTTCACCTATTTTGGGGCTTAAATTATTACAGATTACCCCTTTATAAAAGTTTAAATTTAAAATCAAATTACACAACAGAGCAACTTATTACGGTTACTGAAAAACTCATCCAAAAAACAAATCAATTACATTTAAAAATCACAAAAAATGATACCTTAAAAGCAGACATACCTTTTACTAAAAGTGAACTTTTAAATTTAGTCCCTCAAGGTTATGAAAACTTAAAAGAGATATTTCCTCATTTAGAATATCATCCTAAAAGCATTAAAACCTCATTGTTTAGTTATCCGCTTACCTATATGGGATTTAGTGGCTATTTAAACCCATTAACTAATGAAGCCCAAGTTGATGGCTTGATACCAATATATAAATACCCTACCACAGCATCCCATGAAATAGCACATCAATTGGGTTATGCTGCAGAAAACGAAGCTAATTTTATTGGATGTTTAGCTGCTATAAAACACGAAAATATTTATTTTAATTATACTGGTTATGCTTTTGCACTTCGCTTTTGTTTAAATGAGATTTACAATAGAGATTCTGAGTTATTTGAAAAAATGATTACCAATGTTAATAAAGGTGTTTTAAAAAACTACGAGGAAGTGAGACTTTTTTGGGAAGCACATCAAAACCCTTTAGAACCTTACTTTAAAATATTTTATAGTAATTTTTTAAAAGCAAACAAACAAAGTAAAGGCATGGAAAGTTATAGTTATGTGGTAGCCTTATTTACTAATTATTTCTATGAAGAATAAAGTATCTTAAACAAACGTTAAAACTTTTTTATTTAACAATAAATCTCAGTTTTAAACTTTATTTTTAAGGAAATATTAACTAACCTCTTTTATTTATGATTAAAAACTTCATAGGAGCCCTGGGCTTATTATGCTGTACAACATTGTTTGGACAAGACTATTTTCCGAAAAATGACGGTGTTAAAACAACCAACACCAATTACACAGCCTTTACCAATGCAAAAATTTATGTTTCTCCTGGCCAATCAATTTCTAACGGAACCATGTTAATTAAGGATGGAAAAGTACTTTCTGCTGGAACAAACATATCAATACCAAAAAACACAACGGTTATCAATCTTGAAGGTAAAAGTATTTATCCTTCTTTTATTGATATTTATTCAGATTTTGGAATTAAAAAACCAGAAGCAGATAGAAGGAGTAGAAGTCAATCACCTCAATACGACGCTAGTAGAACTGGTTATTATTGGAATGATCATGTCATGCCTGAGAATACGGCCCTTTCAAAATTTGAGTTTGATTCTAAAAAAGCTCAAGATTTAATGAAAGCTGGTTTTGGAGTTGTAAATACTCACATACCTGATGGGATACATAGAGGAACTGGTACACTTGTGGCTTTAAATGACAAAGACGGAAATGAAACGCGTATCCTTCAAGAAAATTCTGCACAGTATTTATCTTTTAGCAGAAGTGCACTTTCTGCACAAGCATACCCAAATTCTATTATGGGAAGTATTGCGCTATTACGCCAATTATATCTGGACGCAGATTGGTATACTAAAGGGTTAAGTAAAACAAAAGACTTGTCCATTGAAGCCTTAAATAAAAATAAAGGATTGGTTCAAATTTTTGGAGCTGGAAGTAGAACCGATGCTTTAAGAGCTGATAAAGTTGGTGATCAATTTGGAATACAATACGTACTTTTAGGTGGTGGTGATGAATACGAGCGTATACAAGAAATTAAAAACACAAACGCAACATTTATCATTCCTATAAACTTTAAAGATGCTTATGATGTAGAGAATGTCTTTTTATCAAACTCATTATCTCTGAGTGACATGAGAGCTTGGAATCAAGAGCCTAACAACCCTAAAATATTAGCCGAAAACAATATCAATTTCGCTTTAACTACACACCAATTAAAATCTCCAAAAGATTTTAAAGACAAACTTATGTTAGCCATTAAACATGGACTATCTAAAGAAAAAGCTTTGGAAGCGCTTACTTCTATTCCTGCAAAAATATTAGGTAAATCATCTACCATAGGAAGTTTAAATACTGGAGCGTATGCTAATTTTTTAATTACTTCTGGTGATATTTTTGACGAAAAAACCACACTTTACGAAAACTGGGTGCAAGGGCAACAAAATGTTATTAGTAATATGAACACTAAAGACCTTAGTGGTGATTATGAGTTTTCATTAGCTGGCACTACATATAATATGTCTGTTGAAGGTGAATCCAAAAAATTGAAATCTAAAATAAAAAGTAATGAGCAATCTTTTGGTTCAAAAATAAGTTTTGAAGATGATTGGGTTCAAATTTCTATGACTACTGGTGATACAACAGCACAAAAATTTATTCGAGTTAGAGCTCAAGTTTCTGAAGATGATTCATTTAAAGGTAAAGCTATTTTTCCTGATGGAAATGAAACCAATTTTTTAGCTAAAAAAGTAAGTTCAGCAAAAGAGGATGAATCCAAAACAGGTTCTGATAAAAAAGAGGTTACTATTGATGAAAACAACGCCATGGCTCCTGTAACATATCCAAATATGGCTTACGGTTTTAAAACGCTGCCACAGCAAGAAACCTTACTTTTTAAAAATGCAACAGTTTGGACTAACGAAAAAGATGGAATTTTAACCAATACAGATGTTCTTATAAAAAATGGTAAAATTGCAAAAATAGGCTCCAATCTTTCTGATAAAAGTGCTAAAGTAATTGATGCCAAAGGAAAACATTTAACGGCTGGTATTATTGATGAACATTCTCATATTGGAACATCTTCCGTAAACGAGGGTGGACAAAATTCATCAGCAGAAGTAAGTATTGAAGATGTTATTGATGATGAAGATATCAATTTATACAGAAACCTTGCAGGTGGTGTTACTTCCATACAAATTTTACATGGATCTGCAAATCCAATAGGTGGTCGTTCAGCTATTATAAAACTTAAATGGGGAGAATCAGCTGATAATTTAATTTATGATAATTCACCAAAGTTTATAAAATTCGCTTTAGGGGAAAATGTAAAACAATCAAGATCTAGTAATGGTGTTCGTTTTCCTCAAACCAGAATGGGTGTTGAACAAGTATACATCGATTATTTTAGTAGAGCTCAAGAATATGACAAGTTAAAAAAAAGTGGCAAACCTTACAGACAAGATGTAGAAATGGATGTACTTGCTGAAATTTTAAATAAAGAAAGATTTATTTCTTGTCATTCTTATGTTCAAAGCGAAATAAATATGCTTATGAAGGTTGCCGAAAAATTCAACTTCAATATCAATACGTTTACACATATTTTAGAAGGTTATAAAGTTGCTGATAAAATGGCCGAACATGGTGTTGGTGGTTCTACTTTTAGTGATTGGTGGGCTTATAAATACGAGGTTATTGATGCTATTCCTCACAATGCTGCTATTATGCATAATGCCGGTGTTACCGTAGCCATTAATAGTGATGACGCTGAAATGTCTAGAAGATTAAACCAAGAAGCTGGAAAAACTATTAAATACGGAGGCATGAGTGAAGAGGAAGCTTGGAAATTTGTAACCTTAAACCCTGCAAAATTATTACATATTGATGATCGTGTAGGTAGTATTAAAGTTGGTAAAGATGCCGATGTTGTTTTATGGACAGATCATCCGATGTCTATTTATGCTAAAGCCGAAAAAACAATAATTGAAGGTGTTACATATTTTGATTTAGACCGCGATAAAATGATGAGAGATGATATCTTAAAAGAGAAAAGCGCCCTAATTAATGATATGTTACAAGCAAAAAATAAAGGCTTGAAAACACAACCAATAAAGAAGAAAGAAAAAGAAATTATGCATTGTGATTATCTTGACCATGAATTTAATTAATACCTGAAAAAAATGAAATATTTTAATTTATATATAAGTTTAGTATGCTTTGTTCTATTTGGAACAACACAAGCTCAACAAACGCCAGCTAAAAAACAAACTAGTGCTATTTCTATTGAAGGTGCAACAGCGCATTTAGGAAATGGTAAAGTGATTGAGAACTCACTTATTATGTTTGATGGCGGAAAATTAACTTTTGTTGGAAGTGCTGCTACAAAAATTGAGAGACTTGGTGAGGTAATAAATGCTAAAGGTAAACATGTTTATCCTGGTATTATAGTTCCTAATTCTACTTTAGGGTTGGTTGAAATTGATGCTGTAAAAGCTTCTGATGATGAAGAAGAAATAGGAAGTTGGAATCCGCATATTAGAAGTTTAATTGCTTACAATGCCGAGTCAAAAATAGTAGAATCTATGAGACCAAATGGTGTCTTATTAGGTCAAATAACACCTCGTGGTGGTCGTATTTCTGGAACCTCATCTATCGTTCAATTTGATGCATGGAACTGGGAAGATGCTGCTATCAAGGTAGATGAAGGCATCCACATGAACTGGCCAAACAACTATTCTAGAGGTCGTTGGTGGTTAGGTGAAGTTCCTTCTATAAAAATGAATGATCAGTATGCAATTCAAATTAAAGAAATAACAGATAATTTTAATAACGCAAAAGCATATTTTAAAGAAAATCAATCTATTACAAATTTATCATTTGAAGCTTTAAAAGGACTTTTTGATGGTTCTAAAAAACTTTACATAAATGTTGATGATGAGAAAGGTATTGTAGATGCGATTGGTTTTGCAAAAGAAAATGATATAAAACATGTAACTATAGTTGGTGGTAGAGAAGCTTATAAATTAGCTGATATGTTAAAAGAAAATAATGTTTCGGTTGTTTTAAATCGAACTCACACCCTTCCTAATAATACAGATGATGATTATGACTTGCCCTATAAGGCAGCTAAAGAATTAGTAGACAAAGGTGTTTTAGTAGCATTACAAGTAGCCGGTGGCAGAATGGAACGTATGAGTTCTAGAAACCTTCCTTTTTATGCTGGCACAACAGTAGCACACGGTTTAACTAAAGAACAAGCTTTACAATTAATTACATCTAATACTGCTAAAATTTTAGGCATTGATGATGCTTATGGAACTCTAGAAAGCGGAAAAAGTGCCACACTTTTTATATCAGAAGGTGATGCTTTAGATATGCGAACAAATATCATTACGCATGCCTATATCGATGGGCGACTTGTGAGTTTAGAATCTCACCACACCAAACTCTGGAAGCGATATTCAGACAAATACAGTAAAAAATAACATAAAAAAAGCGAGCTAATTAGCTCGCTTTTTTTATTCCATAATTTGGGCATCCTCGGGTAATGCGAAAATATCCGAATTAAGTTTATCTTTTGTTACTTTTATATCAGTAAACTGTAAATCATTTCGTTTTGTGGTTGGTAAATTATTCTCGTAATTATACCAAGTTAACATTTCAGGTAATAATAAACCTTCTACTGTTTGCCAGTTACTATATCTAATGAAATTAAACTCGTTACTTTTTTCTTTAGAAAAATAAGTTACCGTATAGCCCAACCATACCATTTGATGGGTTTCTGAATCGTAGTATACGATATATTCATCTTCAGGTGATTCTCCTATACCACTTTCATAAGTTATTTTTATCCCCGGATAACTTGTTTCTTCAAAAACTAAAGGCGCAACGGTTTCGTAGTTAATACCATCATCCCCTAAAATAAAAGGCATCGCATAAAAGTAAAACATCAAATTATAATAAAATTTAGGATTTCCTTTATACTGTGCTGTATCTTTATTTTTTAACCAAACACTATAACCATCAAATCCAATTATGTGATTAGGCATCCTAATTAAAGACTTCCTGTTTTTTAAATCTGTAGTTGTTATTTCATCGCCATTTGGTTTGTTCATAGTAAACTCAAGAGATTTCAAAGAGTTCCATTTATCAATACCTCCGTGCGCATCAAACACTTTCGATATATTCTCAGGATACACACTTGTAATAACCTCTAATGTTTCTTTAGAATAATCAACAGTTGATGTAGTTTTGTTTTTGCAAGATACTATCATTAAAATAGCTCCTAAAATAAGTGCTCTAAATTTCATTAAAATTGATTTTAGCTTATAGCTTTGACGAAGTTAATTCAAAATAATTACATTAAAACTGTTACTTTTGTTTTTGAATTATGAAAGAAATTACCAGCACACAAAACGCATACATAAAACAACTTATTCAATTAAAAGATAAGTCGCGAGAACGAAAAAAAACAGGTTTGTTTTTAATTGAAGGTGTTCGCGAAATTTCATTAGCATTAAAAGGCGGTTTTCAAATTGAAACTATTTTGTTTTATCCCGAATTATTTTCTGAGGAACAAAAAGACGTTTTAATTAACCAGCAAATTAATAGTATTGAGATCTCTAAAGAGGTTTATCAAAAACTAGCTTATCGAGACACTACAGAGGGCGTTTTAGCCGTTGCAAAAAGCAAATCTCATGATATTAAAAACCTGAAATTCGATACTAAAAACCCCCTTATACTTGTTGCAGAAGCCCCAGAAAAACCAGGGAATATTGGCGCACTTTTAAGAACAGCCGATGCCGCTCGTGTAGATGCAGTTATTATAGCTAATCCAAAAACCGATTTATACAATCCAAATATTATTCGCTCTAGTGTAGGTTGTGTGTTTACAAATCAAATTGCTACAGGCAGCACTACAGAAATTATTAGCTTTTTAAAATCAAAAAACATCAATATTTATACGGCTATTTTACAAGAATCTGTGGCATACCACACCCAAGATTACAAAAAACCAACTGCCATTGTGGTTGGCACAGAAGCAACTGGCCTAAGCGAAGCTTGGCGCATAAGTGCTACTCAGAATATTATCATCCCAATGCAAGGAGAAATTGATTCGATGAATGTTTCGGTTGCTGCAGGAATTCTTATTTTTGAAGCAAAACGACAACGAAATTTTAAATAAAAAAATGACAGCTACTACACTTTTTTACATCATTATTGGAATAATTATTATAAATTTTATTGTTGATAAAATACTAGATGCGCTTAACGCGAAACATTTTAATGATGACCTTTCTGACGATTTGCATGATGTTTATGATGAAACTGAATATAAAAAATCTCAAAATTATAAAGCTACTAAATACAAATTTGGAGTTTTAACATCTACGTTTTCATTAATACTAACCTTAGGATTTTTGTTTTTTGATGGGTTTGAGTTTATAGACAATATCGCTAGAGATTTTACAGAAAACCCGATACTTATTGCATTGATTTTCTTTGGAATTATTATGATAGGAAGCGATATCATCACAACGCCATTTTCATATTACAGCACCTTTGTAATTGAAGAAAAGTTTGGATTTAATAAAACCAGCGTAAAAACGTTTATTATAGATAAAATAAAAGGTTGGCTCATGATGGTTATTGTAGGCGGTGCCATTTTAGCCCTCATAATCTGGTTTTACCAATCTACTGGAGACTATTTTTGGCTGTACGCATGGGGTTTAGTTACTCTATTCACTTTGTTTATGAATATGTTTTACTCTAAACTTATAGTCCCTTTATTTAACAAACAAACACCTTTAGAAGCAGGTAGTTTAAGAGATAAAATTTCAGAATATGCTAGTACAGTAGGTTTTAAACTAGATAAAATATTTATAATTGATGGCTCAAAACGAAGCACCAAAGCCAATGCCTATTTTTCTGGATTTGGAAACGAAAAACGTGTAACACTTTACGATACACTAATTAACGATTTAGATGATGAAGAAATTGTTGCCGTATTAGCCCACGAGGTTGGACATTACAAAAAGAAACACATTATTTTTAACTTAGTTGCTTCCATCATATTAACTGGATTTACCCTTTTTATTTTATCTTTATTTATTTCAAATCCTTTATTATCAAATGCTCTAGGTGTTGAAGCACCAAGTTTCCATATAGGACTAATTGCTTTTGGGATGCTATACGCACCCATTTCTGAAATTACAGGCTTGATTATGAATATGTTTTCTAGAAAATTTGAATACCAAGCTGATGATTATGCGAAAAACACTTATAAGGCAGAACCACTTATTACATCACTTAAAAAACTATCAAAAAATAGCTTGAGCAATTTAACACCACATCCTGCATACGTATTTATGCATTATTCGCATCCCACCCTTTTGGAACGGATTAAAAATTTAGGTAAGTAATTGTTTAAATAGTTTTGTGATTTTGTAGGAAGAAAGACAGCAAGGATTAATCAAATAAAATTATAGTATTCTAAGATTAGAAGACACTTTGTAAAGTTATTTTTGTTTAGATAGAAACTTGACTTTGTAAAAATTTTCACCTAACTTCGTTTAACATCTGATATAAAATATTAAAACGATTTCATATCTTGACGTTAGCTACAATGACTAAAATCCTCTCGTCCTGAAATAGGTTGACTAAAAATTCATCATTTATTGATAGTCACTTATGAAAACAAAAAAAGAACACTGGCTAAAAAAAAGCTACCAAAAAGCAACTTTAGAAACCAAACTTTTAGTCGTTGACCAAATTCAGAATGGTCAGATTTCTACAAACTTTGCATCCAAAAAATATGATGTTCCTAGAACAACGATTTCTTATTGGATTAGAAAATACAGTACCTTAGTACAACAAAATTCAGGTATGAGTAAAAACGATGAAATAAAAAAACTAAGGGAACGCATTGAAGAACTGGAGTTTGTAAAAGACTTTCAGCAAGATATTATTGCGGATATGGAACTTATTACTGGTGTCGATATGTCAAAAAACTCATTGCCCACTTGAGCGAAGCGGATGCATGAGTTCTTATTTATCAAATAAGAAACCCACGAGTAAATCATTAGCAAAAGAGATAGAGCTAAAGAAGAAAAAACGTTTAAAAGAAAATGGCTCTATCAATGCTTTGGGATTAGTAAACAAGCCTTCTACAAACGACGCAAAACAAGACAAAGACAACAAATAGATCATCAAAAACTAATTGTAATGGTCAAGGACTACCGTAAAAAAGTAGGCTCTAAAACCGGTGGAATAAAACTTTATGATGCGCTTAAACAAGACTTTATTAATGCTGATATTAAAATAAGTAGAGATAAATTTTATCGCTTTTTAAAGCTACATAAGTTATTAGTGCCTAAATCGAAAAACTACATCACAACAACAAACTCTAACCATATGTTTAAAAAATATAAAAACTTAGTAAAAGACCAAGTCCCTAATCGGCCAGGACAACTATGGGTAAGTGATATAACATACATTAAAACCGAAAATGGTCATAATTATCTTGCGTTAGTAACCGACGCTTATTCAAAGCAAATTATGGGTTACAATCTAGACAACCATATGAAAACATCACTTTGCACAGAGGCGCTCGCTATGGCTATTAAAAATAGAAAATATCCTAGTCAAAAGCTTATCCATCACTCAGACAGAGGTTTTCAATACTGTAATCCCAAATACACTGAGTTTGCTGAAAGCAATAGCATTACAATGAGTATGACCGAGCAATACGACCCTTACGAAAATGAAGTAGCTGAACCCATTAACCGAACCCTTAAATATGAATATGGGCTAAAACAGACCATTAAAAACACAGATCTTGCGCAAAAAATGACTGAGCAAGCTGTCCATATCTATAACAATCTAAGAACCCATTTTAGCCTGGACTTAAGAAAACCAGCCGAAGTACATCTTAATCCAAATATCAAATATAAGTCGTATCGAAAAAATAAAGTAAATTTACATGAACTAACGATTTAAAAACGAACCTAGTTCAAACTATGTTTTTGCCTTTTAAACGGCTAAAAAAAATCTTTTGAACGTGTAAAAAAGGTCAACCTATATCAGTATAATACATCGTTAAACCAAGAAAGTTATTGATTGGATTTGATAATTTAGTATCTTTGATAAAAAGTAATCCGAAATGAATGAATAATCAGATAATAGATAACTTATATGAATTCTGGAAGCATATCGGAAAATTGAATAACAGACTGATTGAAACAGAAAAATATTCAGCAGTTTCAATGGATAGTTCGGATTGGCCAAATCGGATTTTTGATTTACGACAGGACTATGGTGTTATTGAAGAAATAAAAACACTTAGCAAGGAAAACGAACTGCCAGAAATAATTACCATTACAAAACCCAATGGTTTAAATAGTGATTCAGACTTTGAGTTTGTATTTGGACAAAAGAATATGGCTTTTGATTTGGACTTATTTTCAAAAAAATCGTCCCCAGACCCTAAAATCAAAAGAGTAAAGACAGAAAAAGAATCGATTGAATTTGCAAATACTGCCTCAGAATCATTTGGGTATCTTGTTGACCAGAATGTGATTTTTGAGATTGTCAAAAACTCGAAAACGGTTAGATTATTTACCTATCAAGAAGATATCGAATGTTTAGGCTGTGGAATTGTATTTTTTGATTCTAACAATAATGCAGGGTTACATATGATTGGAACTCTTCCGAAAGGCAGAGGAAAGGGAATAGGAAAAAGTATGACTGAGAAATTGCTATTGGAAGCGAATGAAAGCAATGCTGAAATTTGTGTTCTCCACGCTTCATTAATGGGGGAGACAATTTATGCAAAGCTTGGCTTTAAACCATACGGAGAAATTGAAACTTATCGAATATTGAAATAGATAGGAACAACTAAAGCTAACACGACAATATAATCAGCTGGCGGGATAGTGCTAATTTGAGCGAATGAAATTTAAACAAACATACGGGCAGTTTGAAAGGGAGGTAAATTTAAGCGCCAGCCGCTTCATATTGCAACCGTTAGTTGCAATAAAAATATAAAATGGATATACTTAATTTTTTCACAGAAGTAAACAGTAAGATCGAAAAAGGAGAGTTGAATACACTTTCTCACTTACCACTCGACAAACCCGAATACTTCAATTGGGTAGAAGATATATTCTATCCCATGAATGTGGTGGATCGTGGAAGTTCTGATGCTCTGATTTGGAGATATAAAGATTCGAAAAAAGTATTTTCTTTTGAAGCTGTTTATAAATTATCAAATAAACTGGTAAATTTTATCAGAAAAAATGGTGGACAACAAGGAGACACCATTTACTCGGTATTACCCTTAATTCCTGAAAATTGGATAAGTTTATTAGCGACCATAAAAGGGGGCTTTATCATCATGCCTACCGCTACAAATCTCACAGCTCATGACTTGCTGTACAGATTTAACACCTTGCTGCCTAAGATTATTATTTCCCACAGCGATTGTGTTGAAGTAATTGACGAAGCCGAAAAAAAGCATGGCGCACGAATAGGACTTAAGATTATTTTAGGTGGTGAAAAGGAAGGCTGGCATAGTTTTGAAAACATTCATGATGAAGAAGCTGATTCGACTTCGGTAAAAACTAAATCTGATGATCCGTTTCTGTATTTCTTTACCTCTGGAACAACAGGCCTACCTAAAATTGTTGTTCATACACACTTTACTTATCCTTTTGGACATTTAACGACATCTTCCTGGGTGGGATGTAAAAAAGGAGACATCCATTATAATATTTCATCACCAGGCTGGGCAAAATTTGCATGGAGCAGCTTCTTTGCTCCATGGAATTGTGGTGCAACAATATTTGCGAATCAAGTAGACAGTTTCGTTGCAAAAGAGCAATTAAAGGCAATGGAAGAATTTAAGATTACAACCTTTTGTGGTTCGCCTACGGTAATAAGAATGTTGATTCAAGAAGACATAAGTAACTTTAATTTAAGCTTAAGGTCTTGTTGTGCTGCGGGTGAGCCCTTGAACCCTGATGTTATCGACAAATGGGAAAAAGCTACGGGGGTTACCATCCGTGATGGATATGGACAAACGGAGACAACGGCATTGATTTGTAATTTCTTAGGAAATCGCTTAAAACCCGGGTCAATGGGGACGCCCACATTCTTGTATAATATTGGAATTTTTGATGATGATGGAAATGAAGTTCCTCCTTTAGAAGAGGGTGTAATTTGTATTCAACTGGACAACGAAAGAATAAATGGCCTCTTTATAGAATACCTGAATGATGAAGAAAGAACGGCAACAGTTTTTAAACATAACTTATACTATACTGGCGATAAAGCCTATAAAGATGAAGATGGATATGTTTGGTTTGTAGGCAGAAATGATGATGTTATCAAAGCCTCCGGATATAGAATTGGTCCATTTGAAGTAGAAAGTGCGTTAATAGAACATGAAGATATTTTAGAGTCTGCTGTGGTAGCAAGCCCGCATTCAATGAGAGGCTATGTAGTAAAGGCATTTATTATGCTTAGAGAAGGCGTTACGCCAAGTAAGCGATTGGCAGAAGACCTGTTTTCATTTTCTGAAAAACGATTGGCAAAATATAAAGTACCAAGAATAATAGAGTTCCCGGAATCATTACCGAAAACAATTAGTGGAAAAATAAGAAGGATAGAACTAAGAGCTAACGAAGCCAGTCATCGTCTAAACCCAACAAATAAGGAACATGAATATTTCCATGCAAAATATTGACTCATGCAGCTAACAAGGTGTAAAGTGAATACCCTAAGGGATACGCACCTTACACTAACCGTTAAACGAACCACTCCAAAACATCTAATGAAAGCTCTTAGTTAGCAGATAATTGCGTTAACGATTGCAGCGGCATCCTTTTTTGAGGTACGAAAAAAAGATATAGCGAAAAGCGTGTTAAAACGCCCATAATTAAATAATTTCTTGTCCTTTTATATAAACCTTTTCTATTTGATTTATCCCAAAAGCATAAGGAATAAAATTATAAGAACTTATAGGTTTTGTTAATATTACATTAGCTAATTTCCCTTTGGTGATTGAACCTACTTTGGTTTGTAAACCCATGGCATAAGCGCCGTTTATAGTAGCTGCATTGATAGCCTCTTCTGGTGTTATTTTCATTTTTATGCATGCCAAAGCCACCACAAAACTCATGTTACCTGATGGTGATGACCCAGGATTAAAATCGGTTGCAATTGCTAATGGCAAACCTACATCAATCATTTGTCTGGCTGGAGTGTAAGGAATACCTAAAAAGAAAGAACAACTTGGCAATGCTACCGGCATTGTAGTGGTGTTTTTTAAAGACTCTACATCTTCTTCTCTCATTATTTCTAAATGATCGAGTGAAAGTGCATTAAATGCTAAACCTGCCTGCACTCCTCCAATAGCATTGAATTGATTTACATGGATTTTAGGTTGTAAACCATAGTTTTTTCCGGCTTCTAAAATACGTTTAGTATCTTGTACCGAAAAATAGCCTTCTTCACAAAAAACATCAATATAATCGGCTAAACTAGATTTTGAAATTAAGGGAATCATCTTATTTACAATAAGATTAATATATCCTTGTTTATCATTTTTAAACTCATTTGGAACTGCATGCGCACCTAAAAAAGTTGCTTTTATTGGTAGCGGATAATTTTCTTTTAAGCGCTTAATAACTTTTAAAATTTTTAACTCAGATTCTACAGTTAATCCGTAGCCAGATTTAATTTCGATGGCGCCTGTGCCAAGTTTAATAACCTCATCTAAACGGGATTTACTTTGGTTGTATAAATCGTCTTCAGAGGTTTCTTGTAGTTTTTTAGCTGAATTTAAAATACCACCGCCTTTATTGGCAATGTCTTGATAAGACAAGCCTTTTATTTTATCTACAAACTCGTTTTCTCTGTTTCCGGCGTAAACTATATGTGTATGCGAATCGCACCAAGAGGGTAAAATCATTTTCCCTGTAGCATCAATAACCTCTGAAAAATTGTGCTTTGGACAGTTTTCCATAGTTCCAAAATCACTAATCAATCCATCTTTAATGACTAAAAAAGCATTTTTTATGGTTGGAAGCTTATTCATATCTTTTCCTGATAGAAAAGTAACAGGTTTGTTTCTTACTTGAATTAACTCTTTTATATTTTTAAATAGTGTAGCCATTAAAATAAGTTATTTAAAATATCGTCTTCAACAAGATTAGGTAAAGTTACTTTTAAATTTGGAGTTCGAGACATTTCTCGTTTTATAGCAAAAATAGCTTCATCATTTCGTGCCCAACTTCGGCGTGCAATGCCATTATTTACGTCAAAAAACAACATGCTTTTTAAACGTTTTTCGGCTTCTTTAGTACCATCTAACAACATCCCAAAACCACCATTAATAACTTCTCCCCAACCTACTCCACCACCGTTGTGTATGGAAACCCAAGTAGCACCTCTAAAGCTATCACCTATCACATTATGAATGGACATATCTGCTGTAAATTTACTGCCATCATAAATATTTGATGTTTCTCGATACGGAGAATCAGTACCACTAACATCGTGATGATCGCGACCTAAAATAACTGGACCAATAATGCCTTCTCCCACAGCATTATTAAAAGCTTCGGCAATTTTGGCTCTACCCTCAGCATCGGCATATAAAATTCGTGCTTGAGAACCAACTACCATGTTGTTATTTTTGGCATCTTTTATCCAAGTGATGTTATCTTGCATTTGCAACCGAATTTCGTCTGGAGCTGTTTTCATAATTTCCTGAAGCACATGCATCGCTATTTCATCAGTTTTATCTAAATCTTCTGGTTTTCCAGAGGCACAAACCCATCTAAACGGACCAAAACCATAATCAAAACACATAGGACCTAAAATATCTTGAACATACGATGGATATTTAAAATCGATATTATTTTGTGCCATAACATCGGCGCCTGCTCTTGATGCTTCTAATAAAAAAGCATTACCATAATCGAAAAAATAAGTGCCTTTTGCTGCATGTTTATTTATGGCTGCAGCATGACGTCTTAATGATTCTTGTACTTTTTTTTTGAAAACTTGAGGTTCTTCACGAATTAATCGGTTGGATTCTTCATAAGAAACATCTACAGGATAATAACCTCCTGTCCATGGAATATGCAGTGAAGTTTGATCAGAACCAACGTGAATAAAAATAGCTTCTTCATCAAAACGTTCCCAAATTTCAACGATATTTCCAATATAAGCAATAGAAACTATCTCGTTTTTTTGTTTAGCCTTTTTTACTCTAACAATTAAAGCTTCCATAGAGTTGATTAAAACATCTACCCACCCTTGTTCGTATCGTTTTGTTGCAGCCTTGGCATTTACTTCTGCACAAATAGTAATACAACCAGCTATATTTCCAGCTTTAGGTTGTGCACCACTCATACCACCTAAACCGGCAGTTAAAAATATTTTTCCTTTAGGTGATTCTCTTTTTGGTAAGATTTTTCGAAAGGCATTCATTACTGTAATGGTTGTTCCATGTACAATGCCTTGCGGCCCAATATACATAAAGGAACCTGCCGTCATTTGTCCGTATTGCGTAACACCCAAAGCATTAAATTTTTCCCAGTCGTCTGGTTTTGAGTAATTAGGAATCATCATACCGTTAGTAACAACTACTCTTGGGGCATTTTTAGATGATGGAAACAAGCCCATTGGATGACCTGAATACATATGCAACGTTTGCTCGTCCGTCATATGCGCTAAATACTGCATCGTTATTAAATACTGTGCCCAATTTTGAAAAACACCACCGTTACCACCATAAGTGATGAGCTCTTCTGGATGTTGAGCAACTGCTGGATTTAAGTTATTTTGAATCATGAGCATAATGGCCGCTGCTTGGGAACATGTTGCAGGATATTCAGAAATTGGTCGTGCATACATCTCATAATCTGGTTTAAATCTGTACATATAAATTCTACCAAAGGCTTTCAACTCCTCTGAAAATTCTACAGCAAGTTCTTTATGCCAATCTTTAGTAAAATAACGCAACGCATTTCTTATGGCCAATTGTTTTTCTGCAACTGATAATATATCTTTTCGTTTAGGCGCTCTATTAACATCCTTAGAAATGGTAGGTTTTTTAGGTAATGTTGATGGAATACCTTGTAATATAAGTTCTTTAAAAATCATCTTCATATGCAATTATTTCACTATAAAAACTTGATTTTTCACCATAGAAATTAAGGTATTGATATCGTCTTTAAGAATACGATCTTCTTCTAGTTTATCTACCTTAGTTCTAATGATTTCGAAATTTCTTTCTATAATTTTAGAAAATGTATTTGGTCTTCTAAACTCCATCGATTGTGCTGCATACATGAGTTCGATAGCTAATATTTTTTCAAGATTTCCTAAAATTTGATTGAATTTTCGACCAGAAATACTACCCATAGACACGTGATCTTCTTGCCCTAAGGAGGTTGGAATACTATCTGCTGATGGCGGAAAACAAAGTGATTTATTCTCGGTAACTAAGGCCGCCGTAGTGTATTGTGGAATCATAAATCCAGAATTCAAACCACCGCTTGCTGTTAGTAAACGTGGTAATCCATATTTACCTTCAAGGAGAAGATAACAACGTCTGTCTGCAATATTTCCCAATTCTGATGCGGCAATTGAGTTATAATCTAGAGCCATTGCTAGTGGTTGCCCATGAAAATTCCCTCCTGAAATAGCTTCTGTTTCACTTAATACAATAGGGTTATCGGTTACCGAATTCATTTCAATTTCTGCCAGTTCTTCTAAATGATAATAGGCATTTCTTGAAGCCCCATGTACTTGAGGAATACATCGCATAGAGTAGGGATCTTGAACACGTGCACAATTTTCGTGAGATTTTATATTATTAGAATCTTTAAAAAGCATACGCATGCGCTCAGCGACTACTAAATTGCCTTTAAAGGGACGAATGCTATGTAATAATTCTTTAAAAGGCGACTCGCTACCCTGGTAACCTTCTAAACTCATCGCGCCAGCTACATCAGCTAAATCTAGTAAATACCCCATTTTATGTAAGCCTGTTATGGCATGTGCTAGTATAAATTGTGTACCATTTATAAGAGCCAAACCTTCTTTAGCTTGCAACTCGATAGGTTGTAAATTATGCTTGTTTAAAACGTCCATAGCTGGAACCAAATCATCATCTATCCAAAATTCGCCCTCACCAATTAAAGGTAAAAAAAGGTGTGATAAGGGTGCTAAATCTCCCGAAGCACCAACAGAACCTTGCTCTGGAACCACTGGTAATAAGTCGTTTTGAATAAAATAAATAATACGTTCTATAACTTCTAAACGAATACCAGAAAACCCTCTACTTAAAGCATGTACTTTGCAAATCATCATGATTTTAGATAATTGCTTATCTATAGGTTTCCCTACCCCTACGGCATGCGTAATTAATAAGTTTTTTTGAAGTAAACTTGTTTGTTCTGGCGAAATTTTAACATCGCACAATGGTCCAAAACCAGTGTTAATACCATAAATGGCTTTGGTTGAAGCTGCCATAACTTCTACCTTCCTTCGACACTCAATAATTTTAGTAACGGCATAATAAGATAAAGAGGCTTTTAATAATCCATTGGCTATTGCCATTACTTTATCTACTGTAAGCTTATCAATTCCGTATACAAACATGTGCTGAATAAATATAAGATCTAAATCTGTTTATTACAAATTTATTGATATTTTTGATGCTTATTAATACTAATATATTTAATAATTAATAACCATGAGTTATCAATTAGAATTTAGACACATCAAATATTTTTTAGCTATTGCAGATGTTTTACACTTCAGAAAAGCTGCTGAAACACTTTTTATTTCTCAACCTGGATTAAGCAGACAAATAAAAGAAATGGAAGCACATTTGGATGTTAAATTATTTGAAAGACATAATAGACAAGTAAAACTTACACCTACCGGAATGTATCTAAAAGAAGAGTTATCAAAAAACTTAAAAAACTTAGATACTATTTTAAATCACGCCAAGTTGCTTGAAAATGGTAAAGACGGTAAGTTAAACTTTGGCTATGTAGGTTCTGCAATGCAAAAAATTATTCCAAATTTGCTGTTAAAATTCACTAAAGATCATCCAAATGTGCTCTTTAGTTTAAAAGAAATGGACAATAGCAAACAAATTGAAGGACTGTTAGCCCAAGATATAGATATTGGGTTTGTAAGGCTCGACAGAATCCCTAGAGGTTTAGAAAGTCATCCTATTTTAAAAGAGCCTTTTTGTTTGGTTTTACCTAAAAATCATGCGATTGATGCTTCAAACTTTAAAAATTTATCACAATTTAAAGAAGCACATTTTATTTTATTCGATCCAGAATATAGTGCTTCCTATTATGAAAAAGTGATGACTATTTTTGATGAAAGTGGTTTTAGCCCTTTGGTTTCTCATAACACTATTCACGCAGGTTCTATTTATAAATTGGTAGAAAACAACTTTGGTATTTCGATAGTTCCAAAATCATTAATAAACGAGAACAATTCAAATTTAAAATTTATTGAATTACATAAAATAAAGCAAAGAACCACACTTTATGCAATTTGGAATAAAGAAAATAGAAATCCTATATTGGATAAATTCATTCCTTTATTGTAAGTTAATATTCTTAATAATTTGATTAATGGAATGATTTCAAGACTAACAGAAATTAAATAATAAATTTTATAGTTTTAGTTGGGATTTGACTTTGAAAAAAAAATCATATATCTTCGTTTAGTAACAGATATAAATTATTAAAACAATTTATTATCAAGTAGTTGTACAAAATAAATATAGGGTTAAATGAAAAAGAAAAAGAAGGTCGTATACATTTTTCAAGAAATTGTAATCGTTGCAATTGGTATATTAATTGCTGTTTCGATAAGTAACTATAAAGAAAATGTAGACAACGAGAAGTATATCGAAAAGACACTATTGGCTATAGAAAATGAAATTAAATCAAGTCAAATAGAAGTAGATAGTGTATTAAACAGACACCTAAAACTTTATGAAATAATTGATAATGAAATTGGTAATAATGAACAGACGCTAAGCGAAATAATAACAAGTTCGGGAGGTTTTCAAGTTGCATCTATAAAAAATGTGAGCCTAAGATTTTTTATTTCTAATAAGGCTGAACTATTAGAATTTCAAATTATATCGCAATTATTGGATATTGAATCACAAACCAATATTCTCTCTGATAAAATAAAACGTTTAGCGGATTTTGTTTATGATAATCTTAACGAAAGAAATGATGAAGTAAAAATAAAATTTTACCATTTATTAGCAGATGTGATTGATGGTGAGCAAACGCTTTTAGAATCTTACTCAAGTTTACTTGACGATAATAAAGGTTATATTAATAAACATAAGTAAATAAAAACTATTCTGAACACTTCGCATAGCCTGAGTACTAAACAGTCCGAATTAATAAAAACAACTAATTAAACCTAATAATTCTCAAATAATTGTATTAACACTTGAACGGTTCGCCTTTGCGCACCGCTGATTAATTGTTTAAGCTCCCTGACAAGGGAGATAGCGCAGTGAAATGTTTAAATTTACGAATTCCAAAAAATAAAATACTTTTGAATGCTTAAAGCATCTTAAAACTGCAAAAAATTGTTTATTCAAATAAAAGCTTATCTTTGCCGCTTGAAATCCGGGTTAAGGATTAAAATTCCTCAGAGTGAGGATGTGTTACTAGAAGTTTAGGTTTAAGTATGTCGATTCCCTTCTTATGTAGCACTGCATAATATAATCGAATACTTATACACAAGAATGAACACATTCCAAGAACTAGGTCTTAATGAAGACTTACTGCAAGCTATTACAGACTTAGGTTTTACAAAACCTAGTGAAGTACAAGAAAAAGCAATTCCTATTTTATTAAACAATGAAACTGATTTGGTAGCATTAGCACAAACAGGTACAGGAAAAACAGCTGCTTTTGGCTTCCCAATGTTACAAAAAATTAATATTGATAGCAGAACAACGCAAGGTTTAATTTTATCGCCAACTAGAGAGCTTTGTTTACAGATTACCAACGAAATGAAATTGTATGGTAAATATTGTAAAGGACTTAATGTTGTAGCTGTTTATGGAGGGTCGAGTATTACCGATCAAGCTAGAGATGTAAAAAAAGGTGCACAAATTATTGTAGCAACACCAGGGCGAATTAAAGATATGATTAGTAGACGTTTAGTTGATATTTCTAAAATTGAATATGCTGTTTTAGATGAAGCTGATGAGATGCTAAACATGGGTTTTTATGAAGATATTACAGATATTTTATCCAACACTCCAGAAGATAAATGTACTTGGCTATTTAGTGCAACCATGCCCAAAGAGGTATCTGTTATTGCTAAAAAATTCATGGAAAATCCACAGGAAATAACTGTTGGAAATAAAAATGAAAGTACTAGCCAAGTGTCTCATGAATATTATTTAGTAAACGCCAGAGATCGATACAATGCTTTAAAACGTTTAGCCGATGCTAATCCTGATATTTTTTCAGTTGTATTTTGTAGAACCAAACGCGATACCCAAAAAGTAGCCGAACAACTTATAGAGGATGGTTACAATGCTGGTGCTTTACACGGTGATTTAAGCCAAAACCAACGTGATTTGGTAATGAACGCCTTTAGAAAAAACCAAATCCAGATGCTTGTTGCTACTGATGTTGCAGCACGTGGTATTGATGTTGATGATATTACACACGTAATAAATTACCAATTACCTGATGAAATTGAAACTTATACGCATCGTTCTGGACGTACAGGACGTGCTGGAAAAACGGGTGTTTCCATGGTTATTGTTTCAAAAAGTGAAGTTAGAAAAATAAAAAGTATCGAGCGTATCATCAATAAAGCCTTCGAGAAAAAAGATATTCCAGATGGTATGGAAATATGCGAAGTACAATTAATGTCGCTTGCAAATAAAATCCATAACACTGAGATTAACCATGAAATTGACAAATATCTTACCAATATTAAAGAGATGTTTGAAGACACAACCAAGGATGAATTAATTAAAAAATTCTTCTCAGTTGAGTTTACGCGTTTCTATAATTACTACCAAAAATCTAAAAACTTAAATATTGCTGAAGGTTCTTTTGATAGAGATAACGATCGTGAAGATGGTCGTGAAGGTAGAAGAGATTTTGGTGGAAAATCTGATTCTACAAGATACTTTATAAATGTTGGTAGTAAAGATGGTTTTGATTGGATGAAGTTAAAAGATTTCTTAAAAGAACAATTAGAGCTTGGTAGAGATGATGTTTTTAAAGTTGAAACAAAAGAAAGCTTCTCGTTTTTTAATACTGAAAACGAACTTAAAGAAAAAGTTTTAGCATTTTTTACTGACTTTAAACACGAAGGTCGTTTTGTTAATGTAGAAGTTTCTGAAAACCGTGGTGGAGGCGGTGGCGGAAGACAAGATAGAAAAAGAAGTGGTGGAAATCGTGATGAGAGAAAAACTAGTTCTGGCAACAGAGGTGATAGACGAAGAAGCGAGGGTGGATCAAAACCTAGACGTTCTGGAGGTGATTCAAATTCAGATAGATCACGAAGATCAGATTCTGGTTCAAGACCTTCTGTAGCTAGACGTTCTAGAAGATAGCTCATTTTTTTGTTAATTTTAAGTCAAAATAAAACTTTCAGACCTAGTTTTGTTATTTAGTTTAGTACTTTTATAGCAAAATTAGTGCTGATTAAGAAAATTATATGAAGAATACGCTAATCCTATTTATGCTTTTATGCTTTTCCTTTGTAGGAAAAGCTCAAGAGATTGATAAAGTTTTTGGCGTAGTTATTAATGCTTCCGATGATGTACCCTTAGAAAGTGTAAACATCGTTAATCTTAATCAAGTTATTGGCACTACCTCAAACAACAAAGGAGAATTTTCCATTACTGCTAAAGTTAATGATACCCTTCACTTTTCATATTTAGGTTTCAAATCTATAAAAGTTAGAGTAACAAATGATTGGATAAAGTTTGGAAGTTCTAACATAGAATTAACAGAATTAGCTCTCGCTCTAGAAGAGGTCGTTGTAAATCAATTAAAGCTAACAGGCTATTTAGAAGTAGATATTAAACAAGTACCTGTGATGAATGATAATTACAGATATAGTATTTCTGGTTTATCAAGTAAAGGTTATGAAGCTGGTAAAACATCAGGCTTAACCAAAGTTATAGGCTCTATTTTTAATCCTGCAGATTTTTTGTATCGTATGTTTGGAAAAAAACCAAACGAATTACGCAAACTGAAACAGATGAAAGAGGATGATGAAATTAGAAATTTATTAGCCTCTCGTTTTGATAGAGAAATGCTAACCGTACTATTACAAGTAGATAGAATAGATTTGGATGAAATAGTGAACCAATGTAACTACTCAAAAGGGTTTATTCAAAGTGCTAACGATTTACAAATTTTGGATGCCATAAGTGAGTGTTATGAAGAATATAAACTATTAAGTAGAGGAAGAAGTAAAAGATTATAAACTTAATATAAAAAAATTATTAAAGAGGAAATCAATATTGATTTCCTCTTTTTGTATCATTTAGTTTCATAAAAACGAGCAACAATATCATCATAACTTTTTAATGTTTTTTTACACCAATCTAAACGTTTATCAAAAATTTCATTTTGCGATAATTGCCAATTAATACTTGTTTGTTTTAGTTTGGTTGTAACCTCTTGAAGTATAATTGCTGCAGAAACTGATATATTTAAACTTTCGGTAAAACCAACCATTGGAATTTTTAAGTAACAATCTGCAGCATCTAAAACTTCTTGAGATAAACCTTCTGTCTCTCTCCCAAAGAAAAAACATGATTTTTTAGTTACATCAAAATCATGTAATAACGTATCGTTAGTATGTGGTGTTGTAGCAACAATTTGATAGCCTTTCAATTTTAAATCATAAATACATGCTTTTACAGAGTTGTATCTATTTAAATCTACCCATTTCTGAGCTCCCATGGCAATTTCTCTATCAATACGCTTCGTGTTTCGCTCTTCAATTATATTAACTTCCTGCACACCAAATACATCGCAACTTCTAATAACTGCACTGGTGTTATGTAGTTGATAAACATCTTCTGTAGCTACTGTGAAATGTTTGGTGCGTTGTGATAAAACATTTGAGAATTTTTGCTTTCTAGAGTCGGTTAAATATGTTTCTAAATGTTCTAAAAGTTTTAAATCTATCATGCACCAAAATTAGTAAATTTATAACATGAAAAAACATATAGTTATACTAACGGGAGCTGGTATGAGTGCCGAAAGTGGTATAAAAACCTTTAGAGATGAAAATGGTTTATGGGAAGGCCATGATGTTATGGAAGTTGCAACCCCTGAGGGATTTAGAAAAAATCCAGAATTAGTATTAGACTTTTACAATCAACGTAGAAAACAATTATTTGAAGTAAAACCAAATGAGGCCCATAAATATTTAGCTAATTTAGAAAAAGGTTTTAGCGTTTCAATTATTACTCAAAATGTAGATGATTTGCATGAGCGTGCTGGCAGTAGCCGTGTTATCCATTTACATGGTGAACTATTAAAAGTAAGAAGCACGTTTAATGAAACTGATGTTTTAGAGTGGAAAAAAGACCTAATCTTAGGAGATACGTGCAAAAAAGGTTATCAATTAAGGCCACATATTGTTTGGTTTGGAGAAGATGTTCCGATGATTGAGCATGCTGTTGAAATTTGTGAAACCGCAGATATTTTGATTATTATAGGAACTTCAATGCAAGTATATCCTGCAGCCAGTTTAATGCATTATGTGCCAGAAAACACGCCAACTTATTTTATTGACCCAAAGCCAAGCATAAATAGTGGAAAGAATTTAACCGTAATACCAGAACTTGCAACAATTGGTATTAAACAATTGATAAAACTACTTATACCATGATATTTGTTATTTTAAGATGATTTTTTTATTCTTATTTTAAAATACCACCTAGATTAATACATAAAACACAAGTAAAATACAGTTTTATTATCCTAATTTTATAATCTACTTTTATTAGATTTAATATTTAAATATAAATGGATTATGTTATTACGAGTAAGCTGTAAATTGGTATTTAACATTGAAATACCCACGCCATTTATATTAATGTTAAGACCTAGAAGTGGTGCAAAACAATGGATTGCTAGTGAAAAATACACTATTAAACCAAAAATAAAAGCCTACGAATACACAGATACTTACGGGAATTTATGCCAACGTATTACAGCACCTCCTGGTTTATTTACCATATCAACTAAGGCTAATGTAAAAACATCAAAGGATGTTAATATTGAAAAAAATGCGCCTTTTGTACAAATTGAAAATCTTCCAGATAATGTTCTTATTTATTTACTTCCAAGCAGATACTGTGAATCAGACCGGTTTAGTGATTTAGCTAATAATATAACATTAAATCAATTACCTGGTTACAATCAAGTAGAAGCTATTGAAACTTGGCTTAAAGACAACATAGCTTATATTCCTGAAAGTAGCAACTACCCTATTTCGGCTATAGAAGTTAATTACAAACAACAAGGCGTATGCAGAGATTTAGCTCATTTAGGGATTGCATTATGCAGAAGTTTAAGTATCCCCGCACGTATGGTAGTTGGTTATTTACATGAATTGAAGCCGATGGATATGCATGCATGGTTTGAAGCTTTTGTGGGTAACCAGTGGTATATTTTTGACGCTACACAAACTCAAAAAAAAGGGAGCTATGTATCTGTTGCTTATGGTCGAGATGCAGCAGACGTTCCTATGTTTAATCAATTTGGACCAGCAGCTATTCCGATTAAACAAACGATAAAGGTCGAACTGCTGGATGATTCATTTTAATTTACTTATTTTTTAAATCTATCTGTTTTAAATTCTCAATACGATTACGAACCAAAAAGTCATCAATGGTTTCAAAATGCTCAATAACACGTTGATCTTTAAATTCGAAAACTTTTTGAGATAACCCTTGCAGAAAATCACGATCGTGAGAAACCAGAATCAAAGTACCTTCGAAATTCCTTAAAGCCTCTTTTAAAACATCTTTAGATTTTAAATCAAGATGATTTGTTGGCTCATCCAGAATCAATAAATTAACTGGCTCCAAGAGTAATTTTACCATGGCTAATCTTGTTTTTTCTCCACCAGAAAGTACACTTACTTTTTTATCAATATCATCTCCTTTAAACATAAAACCCCCTAAAATAGTTTTAATTTGCGTACGTATATCGCCTTCTGCAACCTCATCAACCGTTTGAAAAATAGTTAAGTTATCATCCAATAAAGAGGCTTGATTTTGAGCAAAGTATCCTACTTTTACATTATGCCCTAAAGCACAATGCCCTTCAAAATCGATTTCACCTAAAATAGATTTAATCATCGTTGATTTTCCTTCACCATTTCGTCCAACAAATGATACTTTTTCACCACGAGCAATAGACATATTAGCATTTTTAAATACAATATGTTCATCATAAGATTTTGATAAATCTTTAACCGTTACTGGATAATCTCCAGATCGCGGTGCTGGGGGAAACCTTAATTTTAAAGCAGAAGTATCAACCTCATCAATTTCAATAATTTCTAATTTCTCTAGCATACGTTCTCTAGAACTCACTTGATTCGTTTTAGAATAGGTGCCTTTAAAACGTTCAATAAAAGCCATGTTATCAGCAATAAATTTTTGTTGTTCTTGGAATGCTTTAATTTGATGTGAACGTCTATCTTCTCTTAATTGTAAATAATGAGAATAATTTGCTTTATAATCGTAAATACGCCCCATAGTCACTTCAATAGTTCTATTGGTAATATTATCAATAAAAGCCTTGTCGTGAGAGATAACCATAACCGCTTTGGCTTTATTCAGCAAAAAGTCTTCTAACCAAATAACAGATTCAATATCAATATGATTAGTAGGCTCATCCAATAAAATGAGATCTGGTTTTTGTAATAAAATTTTAGCCAATTCAATCCGCATGCGATAACCACCACTAAATTCACTTGTTAATCGATTAAAATCTTCACGTTTAAAACCTAAACCTCTTAATGCTTTTTCTACCTCAGCATCATAATTAACATCTTCTAAGGCATAAAATTTTTCTCCTAAATCTGATACTTGTTCAATAATTTTCATGTACGAATCAGACTCGTAATCTGTTCTGGTTTCCAACTCTTTGTTTAAACGATCCATCTCGTCCCGCATGGTAAATACATGATTGAAGGCTTTTGAAGCTTCCTCAAAAACAGTACAATCATCCTTAGTTAACAAATGCTGAGGCAAGTAGGCTATCACGACATCTTTTGGAAAACGCACATGCCCTCTACTCGCTTTCTGTTTTCCAGAAACAATCTTCATCATTGTAGATTTTCCTGCACCATTTTTACCCATTAGGGCAATTTTATCATTTTCATTTATAGTGAAAGACACGTCACTAAACAATGCACTACCACCAAACTCTACTGCTAAATTATCAACTGAAATCATAGTATATTTTTGAAAGCTGCAAAGCTATTAAAAAACAAGATAGTATGAAGAAATATTAAAGTAGATTCATTTAAAAGACTATCTTCGCGCCTTATTTAGAAAAAAAATCACATGAAACGTATTAGTGAATACAAGAAATTGTTTGGTATTGAGAATGATATGAGTTTAAAAACTCTAAAAACTACTTATAGAAATTTGGTAAAAGAATGGCATCCTGATAAGTTTCAAGCTGGTGATGAAAAAGGAATCGAAGCAGAATTAAAAAGCCGACAAATTATTGATGCATATCATTTTCTTGTAAGTATTTCTCCTGAAACGAAAGCAGCTAATTTAGATTCTTTTAATGAAACTATTTGTGCGCCAATTATAGATTGGCAACACAAAGGCATGGTTTTAGAAATAACATTTTTAGATGGTGAAACTTATGAGTTTTTTGGTGTAAATAAAGCATTATACATCAAACTTTGTCAAGCTGATAAGTTAACGCGTTTTGCCAAACGCAACATATTTAATAACTTTTTGTATCGTAAAATTAAAAAAAGTGAAGTGGAAGCTTAATTAATTTTATTCTTTTCTTCAATCCATTTACTCATAAACTTGGTGCTTTGAATGGTATGATGATGTAACATTTGTCCTGTAAAATTATTCATGCGTTTTTGCTTTAAAAATCTAACATTCTCATTTATTATTGTAATTAATTTATGTTGAAAATAAGGTTTATTAAAACGTACATTTATAATATTAAATCCGCTTTGTTGCTTTTCTTTCCATAGAATTTCATCGGTATAAAGTTGCACACACTTTTTAGCAAACTCTTCTGGATTATCTTCAATAAAACCATTAGGGTTTAATGCTCCAAACATACCCTCTGCTCCAATAGTTGAAGTTACGCAAGGAGTACCATTTTGCATGGCATCTACTAATTTCCCTTTTAAACCAGCACCAAACCTAATAGGTGCTAAACAAACTTTAGATAGTTTCATAACTTTATTCACATCATCAGCAAAACCTTTTATTAAAAAACCATATTTTTCGTTGTGTAGTTGCATAACTTTTTGTGAAGCATAAGCACCATAAATATTTAAATGTACCTTGGGTAATTGTTTTCTTATTAATGGCCAAATAGTTTCTTTTAAATATAAAACTGCATTATAATTGGGTTCGTGCAAAAAATTACCAATGGTTACAAAGTGCTGTCTTTCGTTAAAATCTGGAAGTTTTTTAAAACTTTCATCATTAATAACTTCTAATTGAAAAGGCAAATAAACTAGTAGTGCTTCATCAACTTTAAAATCATTTTTTAAAATCTGCATTTCAGACTCAGAAATAATCAAACTCAAATCACACCTGTATATACTTGCAATTTCTCGTTTAGCAATATCGTTGAATAAATAAGAAAGATCAAAAGGCTTATTGTCTTTAAAGGCTAGATGCCTTCCTTTTCTTAAGCAATGTAAATCTTCGGTATCTAAAATTCTTAAAGCATCCGGACACTGCTCTGATACGCGCCAGCCAAATTGTTCTTCCATCATAAAACGGTCAAACAAAACAACGTTTGGATTCAGTTTTTTTACAAAAACATCAAAACTAGGATTATTTAGTTCTATAGTTTTTTGAGAAACCCCAATAGATTCAAGATCAAAAGCGTTTTTACTTTTTGAACAAGGGGAAGCGAAAGTTATTTTGTAATCACTAATCTGAAACGCATCAATTAGCTGCAAAATCCTGCTTCCTGCAGCAGAACTTTTTGGTTCTGGCCAAACAAAACCGATTATTAAGAGGTTTTTTACCACTAATTCAAAAATATTTTTTCAATGTAAAATTTTCTATTTTTTTTGGATATAAACTATAACCAAAAAACAGAAATAGTTACTCTGGTTTTGGCTCAAGGGCATACATCATTCGTACATTTTTTGCCCAATCTACAACTGATTTTATTTGATTGTCTGAAAGTTTTGCTTCACTATGTGTCCAAGTGTAAGACTCTAATGGCATTTCTTTTTCTTCAACCATTTCAATAAGTTCTTCAAATTTATGATCTTTTCTCTTCACAGAACTACCTTCCCAATTAGACATATTAAAATGTTTTTTACCATCTTTAACATGATCATTCAACCAATAATTAACTGGTGTTATATTATTGTACCAAGGATATCTTGTAACATCACTATGGCAGTCATAACAAGTTTCTTTTAAAATTAGTTTTACATCTTCAGGCGGATTAGTTTCAGCTAAAAAGGGCTCAATAGAACTAAGGTTTCCTAGATTTTTTTCTGGCCCAAAAAATTGAGCAACAACAAACACCAACAATAATGCTAATAATATCTTTTTTATTAATTTCATTTTAAATAAATTTAGAAATATAAAAATATGAAAATTATTCCATGACACTTGAAGAATTCTATAAAGAATTGAGCTTTGTTGATGCTAGTAAAAAAAGTAGGCTAAAATATGCCGATATGGTTTTAAAAGACATGAACTTATTTCCGAAACTTTTAGAAATTATGTTTATGGTTGATGATAAAGTATCTTATCGTGCTGCTTGGGTTTTTGAGTTTGTTATTAATGATAATATTTATGCTTTGGTACCTCATTTAGATTTTTTTACAAAGAATATCCATAAAATTCATTTAAACTCTGCAGTTCGACCAGTTGCAAAGGTGTGTCAATTTATAGCAACAACTTTCTCTTCTAAGCAACAAAATACAATAAAAAAAACCTTATTACCCGTGTATGAAAAACGCATTGTTGAATCTTGTTTTGATTGGTTAATTTCCAATCAAAAAACAGCCACAAAAGCTTATACAATGGAAACACTTTTTCTATTTGGAAAAAATTCAAAATGGATTTATGAGGAACTGTCTGAAATTTTACAGCAAAACTTTCAAAGCGAAAGTGCTGGTTATAAATCCAGAGCTAAGCACATTTTAAAAAAAATTAAAAAAATCCAATAATAAGTTATTAATTCAAACTTTACACTTCTAACTTTCTTTGTATCTTTGCAACTTCAAAAAAACAAAGCAAATATGTTATTATCAGCATTAAATGCCATCTCACCAATTGATGGAAGATATAGAAATAAAGTAAATGAATTAGCTAATTATTTTTCTGAAGAAGCTTTAATAAAATATCGTGTTTTAGTTGAAATTGAATACTTTATTGCTTTGTGTGAAATCCCTTTACCACAACTTAAAGCTGTTGAAAATTCAGTTTTTGAAAATTTAAGAGCTATTTACAATGACTTCTCAACGGATGATGCACTAGCTATTAAAAAAATTGAAAGTGTTACAAACCATGATGTAAAAGCCGTTGAATATTTTATTAAAGAAAAATTTGATGCTCTAGGATTATCTCAATATAAAGAATTTATCCACTTTGGTTTAACCTCACAAGACATAAACAATACAGCAATTCCTTTAAGTATAAAGGAAGCTATGAATGATGTGTATGTCCCAGAATATTTGATTATCCTAAATAAACTTAAAGAATTATCAAAAGATTGGGCATCCATATCTATGCTAGCAAGAACGCATGGGCAGCCAGCATCTCCTACCCGACTTGGTAAAGAAATAGCCGTTTTTGTGGTGCGTTTAGAAGAACAATTCAATTTATTAAATGACATCCCTAGTGCTGCAAAATTTGGCGGAGCTACTGGTAATTTTAATGCCCACCATGTAGCTTATCCGAATATTGATTGGAAAGCTTTTGGAGGTAAATTTGTTCAAGAAAAATTAGGTTTACAGCATTCATTCCCAACAACACAAATTGAACACTACGACCATATGGCGGCGCTTTTTGATACCTTAAAGCGAATTAATACTATAATAATTGATTTAGATAGAGATATTTGGACCTATGTATCAATGGATTATTTTAAACAAATAATTAAAGCCGGCGAAGTTGGAAGTAGTGCTATGCCTCATAAAGTAAATCCGATAGATTTTGAAAACTCAGAAGGAAATTTAGGTATTGCTAATGCTATTTTTGAACATTTATCTGCTAAATTACCAATATCTAGATTACAAAGAGATCTTACAGATAGTACGGTTTTACGTAATGTTGGTGTGCCTTTTGGACATACAATAATTGGTTTTAAATCCACATTAAAAGGTTTAAATAAGTTATTATTAAACGAACCTAAATTTGCAGAAGATTTAGAAAATAACTGGGCAGTAGTTGCTGAAGCTATTCAAACTATTTTGAGAAGAGAAGGCTATCCTAATCCATACGAAGCATTAAAGGGTTTAACGAGAACTAATGAAAAAATTAATCAAAACTTAATTTCTAATTTTATTGATACATTAGAAGTATCTAATACAATAAAAGAAGAATTAAAACGTATTACCCCTAGTAACTTTACAGGAATTTAATTTTTTATGTTAAGCAACAATCAATCTTTAATACTAACCGGATTTTTAGCAGGAAGCATTTTTGTTTTCGGTATTCTAGACATCCTTGATAATTTTGTTGTTTTAACTGGTTTTACACTTGTTTTTTTAGCTATCATTATAAACTTGATTTATACCATTTCAAAAGTCAAAGTAAATCCCAAGAACCAAGACGATATAAATAAAAAAGCTTCCTTGTAAGGAAGCTTTTTTATTGTTTTCATATTTAAATGAATTCCTATTTACTTAAAAAAGTTCATAATATCTTGAAATTTAGATGTCTCCATATTAGAATTTTGCATAGTAGAAATTAAAGTCATCATTTTTTCCGGATTCATATTATTTCCCAAAATTCTAACAATTCCAAAGCCGATTTCTTTTGAACTTCCAAAAACAATAACCTCATCTGCTTCATCATCATCACCAACATATTTTACAAGTATTTTATTGCCTTTATCACTAAACTCCATCAAATCATTATACTTACTGTTCTTCAATATAGTTTTAACTTTTTCAATTTCAGAGCTATAAGCTTCCATATTAGAATCATTAGACTTGTAACCTAAAAAATTTAATTTACTAACAGATGCATAAGCTTCTAACTGCTCTTCTGTAAAGTTTGATTTATCAATTTCTATCATAGAAAGTGGTAAATCTTGAGTAATAAAATTTTTAGATTCCTGATTGTCTACATAATAGCGTTGTAAACTTACCTCATTACCACAGCTAGTTAACATAACTGTGGTTATAAAGGTGTAAATAATATATTTGATTGTTTGTTGCATGATTGCTGTTTTTATTTACTTTTTTCTAAATGTTTCCCTCCTGGAATATTCATCTTATCAGTAAGTTTAGAAATCTCATTTAAATTAATGTCTCCAGTAAGTGAAACCACTACAGTTTCAATTTTACGCTCTTTACCATTAATTTCAATTTTATCATCCATCTTTTTATCTATGCCATTCACAAATATTAAAAGCTCTTTTACATGGTCTGAATCTTTTCCTTCTTTTACATAGAAGTTTACATTGGTCCCATCATCTCTAACTTCCATCAATTCTTCAAGCGAGCTAGCACGAGATTTTACCCATTTAGATATATCTGCAGAAATCACTTTGTTATCTGTTACAATGGTTTTAAAGCTGGTAATACTATTAACCATATCCATAAAAGCTCTTGCCTCAGGATCATCTACGTTAATACCCATTTTTGCAATCATTTGAAACATTTTAGGTTTAATGGATACATAAGTAACATTAGAATCGTCGCTATACTTTTCAAAGATATCCTTTTGTGCCATCCCTGTTAATGGTAATAACATAATCGCCATTACAAATACTATTAATTTATTTTTCATCGTTTTTATTTTAATTTATTATTGTTTTGTTTTTACTATTTTTTAAAAATTTAAGGGGCCAAATGGTTAAGAAAATTAAAAAATCCATAATTAAAAAAAAAGTTGCAAGCACAAAC